>NZ_JAQYZY010000032.1:0-278235 GCF_028640825.1 Pseudomonas sp. LA5 | reverse complement strand
GTGGGGCGCATTATAGGGGAGTTTCAGGACAGGTCAACAGGTTATTTCAAGAAACTTCAATAAAGCGGGATGGGCGCCAGGCGATAACCCGCTTCGGTCGCGATGATCCGGTACTGCTTGATCTCGCCAGGAGTCAGCAGAATGGACTGGGAGATGCTGCTCGCCATGGGTGCTGCGCAACCACCCGGACCGGAAGAGTTAAGACTCACGGCGATTTCGCCAGGCGGCAGATTGAAGGAAGCACTCTGGCCCGCCATGAGGGTACCGGCCAGTCGCCCCTGGATCACCAGACCTATATCGCATCCTGATCCGGAATAGGCATCGCCCCGGGTGATCATGAGGATGCCCGGCTGCCCCGTCCCGCCCTGGGGGACCTGAGCCGAGGCGAAAGAGCTGCAGAGCAAGGCCGTCAGCACACCGATAAGCAACTTCATGACTATCTCCTGCGGGGTCGACAAGCACCTTAGCACTGCGCAGGCCCCCGTGTGCTGTTTCGCAGCAGAGCCGCGTCAGGCGTCGCTTCAGGGCACGAAAACTGAGCAAGTGGTCAGGTTTGGTGCCCCGCCAAATAGCTGAAATTTCCCGGAAGCCTTATACAAGGCGTTGAAAAATAACTATTTTTCTCCGCCCGTTTGGGTTTGGCGTCGATCTTGCTGAGCACGGCGGACGCAACACACAACGAAAAAGCACTTCCAGGAGCCTACATGCGCAAGACCCTAACCACCGCGCTGCTGACCACCAGCCTGCTCGCAGCCGGTGTCGCCAACGCCGCAGACAGTCCACTGCTGTGGCATGGTGAAAGCCTCACCTATCTATATGGCAAGGATTTCCGGGTCGATCCCCGTATCCAGCAGACCGTCACCTTCGAGCATGCCAGCAGCTGGACGTGGGGCGATCTCTTCCTCTTCGTCGACAGCATCTGGTTCAACGGCGCGACCAATGCCAGCGACGGCCATCAGGGCTTCTACGGCGAACTCAGTCCAAGACTGTCCTTTGGCAAGCTGTCCGGCCGGGATCTTTCCTTTGGCCCGATCACCGATGTGCTGCTCGCCACCACACTGGAATACGACCAGAACGATGGCGAGGGCGCCGGCCGTGATCAGCGCAACTACCTGGTCGGTCCGGGTTTCGACCTCAAGGTGCCGGGCTTCGACTACTTCCAGCTGAACCTTTACTACCGCAAGCCGGATGGCGGCAATGCGCCCTCGGGTGCCTGGCAGCTCACGCCGGTATGGGCCTATACCCTGCCCCTGGGCAATTCGGATCTGCTCATCGATGGCTACCTGGACTGGGTGATGAACAACAAGGGTAGCTACCACGCCAACCTGCACTTCAATCCACAGGTCAAGTACGACCTGGGCAAGGCCATGGGTTATGAGGCCAAGCACCTTTATGTGGGTACCGAGTACGACTACTGGTCGGACAAGTACGGCATCAAGGACAGCGAGGGATTCCGTACCGACCAGAGCGTTTTCAGCTTCCTGGTGAAGTATCAGTTCTAGTCCGGCCAGACCCACTTTCGGTGCTGTAGCCGCCTTCCCGGCCCGCCGCACCACTGCGAGGTAATCACCATGCCCAGTCCCGTACACGATGATCTGCTCTATGGCCTGGACGAACGTCCCGCCCCGCTCGCTGCCTTTTGCGCTGCCCTGCAGCATGTCCTGGCGAGCTTCGTGGGGATCGTTACTCCACCGCTGATCATTGCCGGGGCCCTGGGTCTGCACGAGCACCTGCCCTATCTGATCAGCATGGGGCTGATGGTGTCGGGCGTCGGCACCTTTCTGCAGGCCCGCGGTGCCGGTGGACTGGGGGCGGGCATGATCTGCCTGCAGGGCACCAGTTTCTCCTTTCTGTCCGCGGTGCTGGCAGCCGGGATGCTGGTCAAGCAACGCGGCGGGACGCCGGAGGACATCCTGGCGATGATCTTTGGCGTCTGCTTCTTTGGCGCCTTCGTCCAGATCGGCCTGAGTCGCTGCCTGGGCCTGTTGCGCCGAGTGATCACACCGCTGGTGACCGGCATCGTCATCACCCTGATCGGCATCAGCCTGATCAGGGTGGGCATCACCGATCTCGGCGGGGGCGCAAAGGCCGCCAACTTCGGCGCACCGATCAACCTGGCTCTCGGCGGCATGGTCCTGGGGGTCATCATTGGCCTGAATCTGTCACGGCGACCCTGGGTGCGGCTGTCGGCGGTGATGATCGGATTGCTGGTGGGCTCCCTGGTCGCCTGGAGCTGTGGCCTGCTGAAACCCCAGGCGCTGCCGGATCTGCCCCTGATCAGCGTCCCCCTCCCCTTTCGTTTCGGCTTCGCCTTCGACTGGTCGGCCTTTTTGCCGGTCGCGCTGATCTATCTGATCAGCACCCTGGAGACCACGGGCGACCTGACCGCCAATTGCCTGATCTCGCGGCAACCCATCGAAGGCCCCGGCTATCTGCGACGGTTGCGGGGCGGGGTCCTGGGTGACGGCGTCGCCTGCCTGCTCGCGGCCACCTTCAATACCTTTCCCAGCACCACCTTCGCGCAGAACAACGGGGTGATCCAGCTGACCGGCGTGGCCAGCCGCCATGTCGGCTACTGGATAGGCGCCATCCTGCTGGTGCTGGGCCTGTTTCCCATCCTGGGCGCCGTTCTGCAGCAGATTCCCAAGCCGGTGCTGGGCGGTGCGACCCTGGTGCTGTTCGGCAGTGTCGCCGCGGCTGGAATACGGCTGCTGGCGCAGTGCACGCTGGATCGCCGCAGCCTGCTGATCATCGCCACTTCCCTTGGCGTGGGTCTCGGCGTCGCCAGCCAGCCGACACTGCTGGATCAGTTGCCGCCACTGGTGAAGAGTCTGTTCGATACCGCGATCACCAGCGGCGGCATCACCGCCATCCTGCTCAACCTGCTGCTGCCCGAAGAGCGCAGCGCAGCGCTGACGGAATGCCGCTCGCCGGCGCCACACCCATAAAAGAGCCCTTGTGTCCGGGACCGGGGGTACGCTATTGATGCCTGCCGCGCCTTTGGATCCTATCGTTGTCATGACCCTTCTCGTACCCGCCCATCACGCCGGCCAGGACAAGCCGGCCGGACGCATCCGGCAGAAGAATGAGGAGTCGATCCTGAGCGCGGCGGAGGAAGAATTCGCCCGCCATGGCTTCAAGGGCACCAGCATGAACACCATCGCCCAGCGCGTCGGGTTGCCCAAAGCCAATCTCCACTACTACTTCAACAACAAGCTCGGCCTCTATATGGCGGTGCTGGGCAACATCCTCGAACTCTGGGACAGCACCTTCAACCACCTGACCGTGGAAGACGACCCCGCCGAGGCCCTCAGCCGCTACATCCGCGCCAAGCTGGAATTCTCGCGGCGCCAGCCGCTGGCCTCGCGGATCTTCGCCATGGAGATCATCGGTGGTGGTCACTGCCTGTATGAATACTTCGATCAGGACTACCAGACCTGGTTTCGCAGCCGGGCGGCGGTGTTCGAGGCCTGGATCGCGGCCGGCAAGATGGATCCGGTGGATCCGGTCCACCTGATCTTTCTGCTGTGGAGCAGTACCCAGCACTATGCCGACTTCGCCAGCCAGATCTGCCAGGTGACGGGACGCAGCCGCCTGACGCGGCAGGATTTCGACGAAGCGGCGCGGACCCTGACCCATGTCATCCTCAAGGGACTGGGCCTCCAGGCGCCATGACCTTCACCCTGATCCGGGATGCCGCCTTTGAAGAAGAGGTGCGCAAAAGTCGTTTTCTGGCCCTCGCCGCGCCCGTTTCCACGGTGGAAGCGGCCATGACCTTTATCGAGCGCGTGAGCGTACCGACCGCGACCCACAACTGCTGGGCGTGGAAGCTTGGCAACCAATACCGCTTCAATGACGACGGCGAGCCCGGCGGCACCGCGGGCCGGCCCATCCTCGCTGCCATCGAGGGGCAGGATTGCGACCAGGTGGTGGTGGTGGTCATCCGCTGGTACGGCGGCATCAAGCTGGGTACCGGCGGACTGGTGCGTGCCTATGGCGGTTGCGCTGCGCGCTGCCTGCAGCAGGCGGACAGGCAGCCGCTGGTGGTGCGGCAGGACTACGGCTTCGCCTGTACCTATGCGGAGTGGCCGCTGATCAAGGCGCGCCTGGCCGCCCTGGCGGTGGTGCTGCTCGAAGAGGACTACCAGGCGCTGGAGATCGCCCTGCGGATCGCCGTAGAACCGCAGCGTCGCGACGAGGTGGCGACCTTGCTGACCAATCTGAGCAGTGGTCGGATCGTTCTACGCTCGCTTTAGCGGCACGACCTTTGCTGTCTAGTGGTGCATGCCTTTCCGACTTGCACCGCCCTGGCGCATTCCTGTGCTCTACCCGGGTTGTGTCTTGTCTGGCGGCAAGACTGAACCTGCCAAGAGCTGCAGCCCGCCCCAAAAGCGCGCATCAAGCAGCCGTCAGGCATGTTTTTGGTGCAACCCTTTCAGATGACTGCCCTGATGAACGAATTGCCTTCTGCCGTGGCGACCCTGGTCCACAGTGCCAATACCCTCTTTCTCCTGCTCGGCGCCGTGATGGTGCTGGCCATGCACGCCGGCTTCGCCTTTCTCGAAGCCGGCACCGTGCGGCACAAGAATCAGGTGAATGCCCTGTCCAAGATCCTCGCCGACTTCGCCATTTCCACCCTAGTGTACTTCTTCGTCGGCTACTGGATCGCCTATGGCGTGACCTTTTTCGCGCCGGCCCAGGTGCTGACCGCCGACAGCGGCTACGGACTGGTGAAGTTCTTTTTCCTGGCGACCTTCGCCGCGGCCATTCCGGCGATCATCTCCGGCGGTATCGCCGAGCGGGCGCGCTTCGTGCCGCAGCTGTGCGCTACGGCGCTGATCGTGGCCTTCGTCTATCCCTGTTTCGAAGGCCTGATGTGGAACAACAACCTGGGGCTGCAGGACAGCTTCGAAGCGCTGTTCGGGGCGCGCTTTCACGACTTCGCCGGCTCGGTGGTGGTGCACGCGGTGGGTGGCTGGCTGGCCCTGGCGGCGGTGATGCTGCTGGAGCCGCGTCAGGGTCGCTATCGCGAAGGCCGGTTGGTGGCCTTTCCGCCGTCGAACATTCCCTTCCTGGCGCTGGGCTCCTGGATCCTGATCGTCGGCTGGTTCGGCTTCAACGTCATGAGCGCCCAGAGCCTGGCGGGTGTCAGCGGACTGGTGGCGCTGAATTCGCTGATGGCCATGGTCGGCGGGACGGCGGCTGCCCTGCTGCTCGGGCGCAACGATCCCGGCTTCCTGCACAACGGTCCCCTGGCGGGACTGGTCGCCGTCTGCGCCGGCTCCGACCTGATGCATCCCATCGCCGCGCTGACCACGGGCCTGGTGGCGGGCGCGCTGTTCGTCTGGGCCTTTACCGCGGTGCAGACGCGCTGGAAGCTGGACGATGTACTGGGCGTCTGGCCATTGCATGGCCTCTGCGGCGCCTGGGGTGGCATCGCCTGCGGTCTGTTCGGCCAGACGACACTGGGTGGCCTGGGCGGGGTAAGCCTGCTGGCGCAGCTGGCCGGCACGGCCCTGGGTATCGCGATCGCCCTGCTCGGTGGACTGGCCGTCTACGGGCTGCTCAAGGCCGTGCTGGGCTTGCGGCTGAGTCAGGAAGAGGAATACCAGGGCGCCGATCTGTCGATCCATCGCATCGCCGCCAACAGCCACGATGGCTAGTGGCCCAGGTTACCCACAGCCAGCGTGTACAGTGATGTGGATAACCCGTGCATGAAGTCACGAGAACGCCACGGAGACCGGTCTGGCGGCGACTGGTGAAGAAATGAGCACGTGCGGTGTCGTGGCGGCAACCGTGGATGGCGGGCATCCGGTAGCCGGCCAGTAACAGTAATCGGTAGAGTGGGCGATCCTTTTTCCAGGAGTGCCCCATGCCCGCCCTCTCGACCCTGCTGCCCTGGCTCCGCGAGGTGGACCGCACCACCCTGAAGGCGGACCTGGGTGCGGGTCTGCTGGGCGCGGTCCTGGCGCTGCCCCAGGGCGTGGCCTTCGCCACCCTGGCCGGACTGCCTCCGCAATATGGCGTCTATGGCGCCGTGGTGCCCTGCATCGTCGCCGCCCTGGCGGGTTCCAGTCGCCATGTGGTGACCGGTCCGACCAATGCCAACTCCCTGGCCCTGCTGGCAGCGCTGTCGCCGCTGGCGCTGGCGGGCTCCGGCCCCTACATCGACCTGGCCCTGGCGGTGACCCTGCTGGTCGGTCTGTTGCAACTGACGGTGGGCGCCCTGCGCCTGGGCGCCGTGGCCAACTTCATCTCGCCTTCGGTGCTGCTCGGCTTCATGAGTGGTGCGGCCGTGCTGATCGGGCTCTATTCGCTCAAGGACCTGTTCGGGTTGTCGCCGCCACTGGGCACCTCGGCCTTCGGCGTCCTCGGCTATGTGCTCGCCCATCCGCTGGCGATCCACTGGCCGTCGCTGGTCATCGGTGTGGTGACCCTGCTCGCCACCCTGCTGCTGCGCCGGCTGCGCCCGCGCTGGCCGACCATGCTGCTGGGCCTGCTGGCCGGTTGCCTGAGCGCCTGGATCCTGGAGCGCAGCGTGCCGGGCGCGGCCCAGGGGATCGCCACGGTCGGACGGATCCCCTCGGCGCTGCCGCCCTTCCATCTGCCCGACGTCACCCTGCAGGACCTGGGCAATCTCTCCGGGATCGCCGTGGCCCTGACGCTGGTGGCCCTGGGGCAGTCGCTGTCGATCGCCAAGGCGGTGGCCCAGCGCTCCGGGCAGCGGCTGGACGTCAATCGCGAATTCCGCGGCCAGGGCCTGGCCAATCTGGTCGGCGGCTGCTTCTCGGCCTATGTCTCCTGCGGCTCGCTGAATCGCTCCATGCCCAATTTCGAAGCCGGGGCCCGTACGCCGCTGGCGGCAGTGTTCGCCGCCCTGCTGGTGGTGGCGCTGGTGGCCTTCGGGGGTGCCCTGATCGCCGCCATTCCACTGGCGGCCATCGCCGCCACCCTGCTGCTGGTGGCGCGCGGCCTGCTGGACCTGGGGCGCTGGCGCGAGGTGCTGAGGGTCAGCCGCACCGAGGCCCTGGTGGCCGGGGTGACCTTCCTGGCGACCCTGACCATTCCCCTGGACCGCGCCGTGCTGCTGGGCACGCTGGTGTCCCTGGTGGCCTATCTCTATCGCACCTCGCACCCCGCCATCCGCCCGCTGGTGCCGGATCCCCGTACCCCCGAGCGTCGCTTCACCCCATTGGACGAACTGGGCCAGCCGGCGCAGGAGTGTCCGCAACTCAAGCTGGTGCGGGTGGAAGGCTCGGTGTTCTTTGGCGCCGTACCCCATGTCGGCGATCAGCTGGATGGCTTTCGCCGTGCCCAGCCTGGCCAGAAGCACGCCCTGTTCATGACCAAGAGCATGAATTTCATCGACCTGGCGGGTAACGACCTGTGGCGGCGGGAGTGGCGCGAGCGCCGGGCCCAGGGCGGTGATCTCTATTTCCATCGTCCCCGCACGCCGGTCCTGCAGCTGTTCGCCAAGACCGGGTTTCTCAAGGAGCTGGGCGATGGCCACGTCTTCTCGTCCAAGGATCAGGCCCTGCGCAGCATCTATCCGCGGCTGGACCCGGAGGTCTGCCGCACCTGCACCGCGCGCACCTTCGTCGAATGCGCGGCGCGCGCGGCGGAGCGGGCGCCAGGCGCGGACGCCACCCGGACGGACTGCTAAGCTGGCGGTTTCCTTCTGCCGCCGGAGATTTCCATGACCGCTGCCCTGCGTCTCGCTCGCCGCCTCGCCCTGACCGCCCTGCTGTTGCCCGGCCTGGCCCTGGCCCATGGTCATCTCAAAAGCGCCGAGCCCGCCCCCGACAGCACCAGCGCGGCACCGAAGCAATTGAGTCTGAGCTTTTCCGAAGGGATCGAGGCGTCTCTCAGTCAGGTGCTGTTGCAACGTCAGGATGGCCAGGCCAGCACGGCGATCACTACCGGCAAGGTCATTTCCGGGCGCGACGAGCGCACCCTGGACGTGCCGCTGGATGCGCCGCTGGAACCGGGTCGCTACCAGGTGAAGTGGCGCGTACTGGCCAAGGACGGGCACAAGACCCAGGGCGATTACCGCTTCACCGTCCAGTAAGGATGGACGGCGGACTGGCGACGCCCGATGCCTGGCGCCCCGTCGCCCGTACCCTGCTGCTGCTGCCGCTGCTGCTGACCTGGGGCTATCTGGCCCTGGCGCTCTGCTTGGGTCGCCCCGGCTTGCGGCTCTGGCTACTGGCACGCGCCCGCCTCTCGGCCCGCCTGCTGGGCGCGCTGCTGCTGCTCGGGATATCGAGCCAGTTGCCGCTGCAGGCCGCGCTGGTGGGCGAGGGCTGGACGGATGCCTTCAACCTGCCGCTGTGGCAGCTGTATCTGGCCACCGAGGCCGGCCATGGCTGGCGCTGGCAATTGCCACTGGGTCTGCTGCTGGCGTTGTGGCTGCTGGTGGGACCCGGGATTCACGGCAGTCGGTGGCTATGGGGATTCAGCGGCCTGCTGCTGGCCAGTCTGGCCCTGGGTGGCCATGCCGCCGCGACGGCGGCCGGGTTAGGCCTGGCGCACCAGCTGAACCAGGCCCTGCATCTGCTCACCACGGGGCTCTGGCTGGGCAGTCTGCCCGGGGTGCTGCTGTGCCTGGGGCAGCCGCCCCCGGACCTGAGGGATGACGTCCAGCACTTGCTGCGCGGCTACTCGCTGCCCGGGCAGATCTGCGTGGCGCTGGCCTTGCTCAGCGGCGCGCTCAACAGCCTGCTGATCCTGGGGCCGGACGGCCTGCTGCGGCTGACGCCCTACTCCGCTCTGCTGCTGGCCAAGGTACTGGTGGTGGCGACGATGGTCGTCCTGGCCCTGGCCAATCGTTATCTGCTGGTGCCGCGATTGGGACAGGGGCCGCAGGCATGGCAGCTGCTGCGCCGGGCCACGGCCATGGAGATCGCCCTGGGGGTGGTCGCCGTCGCGCTGGTGGCGGTCTTCGCGGGGCTGGATCCCTTCAGCTGAAAGTCGGGGCGCCCGCTGGCGCCCCGGCACGCCTCAGAAATAGACGTTCATGCCCAGGTAGATTTCCTTGCTGCTGTCGAGCTGGCTCGAGCCGAGCTTGGCGCCGTCCTGGTCGATATCGGGCTTGGCATTGCTGCGCAGGTAGCGATAGCCGGCTTCCAGGGAGGTGCGCTCGTTGACCTGCTGCAGGATGCCGGCCTGGACCCCGGCCACATAGCCGAGGTCGCTGTCGTGGCCGAAACTGGAACCATCCTGGGTGACCCGGGCGACGCCCAGGGTCCCGCCACCGAACAGCTTGGTATTGCTGCCCAGGGGATAGAAGGCATCGTAGCTGCCGGTCAGGTCCTGCTGCTTGAGCCCGAGGCCAGCGCTGCTGCCGCTGGCCTGGTCGAGGGTGGCATAGTAGCGACCGGTGTCGTTCTGCTGACCGAGGCGCAGCCCCCAGGTGTTGCTGCCATCGATGGCACCATCGGTATCGGGGCTGTTCAGGTTGCGGTCGAGGGCGTGGCTGTTGCTGAAGTTGTCGTAGCTCTTGCCATAGGTGAGGCCGGCGAAGTTCTGGGTATCGGCGGCAAAGACCTGGTGACTGGCCAGGGCCAGCAGGCCGAAGAGGACGACACGGGATTTCAGGGCGTTCATGGTGAAAGGCTCCTCACACGATGCGAATACAGCCCGACCGGCTGCGCGGCCATCTTCGGCGGCGGCGGATTAGCGGCGGATTAAGGGGACTGAATCGGAGCTGAACGCTGAGGCACGACGCGAGGAGTGAACCGGACCGCCCGTTGCAGGCGGTCCGGCTTGAAGGCGATCAACGCTGACGGTGGTACTCGGTCACGCGTTGCACTTCTTCCTTGGAGCCCAGGAACACCGCTACCCGCTGGTGCAGGCCATCGGGCTGGACGTCGAGGATGCGCTGGTGACCGTTGGTGGCAGCGCCACCGGCCTGCTCCACCAGCAGGGCCATGGGATTGGCCTCGTACATCAGGCGCAGCTTACCGGGCTTTTCCGGTTCGCGGGCGTCGCGCGGGTACATGAAGAGGCCGCCACGGGTAAGGATGCGATGGACATCGGCCACCATGGAGGCGATCCAGCGCATGTTGTAGTTCTTGCCCAGGGGACCTTCCTTGCCGGCCAGCAGTTCGTCCACGTAGCGCTTGACCGGGGCTTCCCAGTGGCGCTGGTTGGACATGTTGATGGCAAATTCGGCAGTGGTCTCGGGGATGGTGATGTCCTCATGGGTCAGCACGAAGCTGCCCAGTTCGCGATCCAGGGTGAAACCCTTGACGCCGTCGCCCAGGGTCAGCACCAGCATGGTCTGGGGACCGTAGATGGCGTAGCCGGCGGCGACCTGCTCGGTGCCCTTCTGCATGAAGGCTTCTTCGGTCACGTCACCGGTGGTGCTGCTGACGAAGTCCTTGCGCAGGATGGAGAAGATGGTGCCGACGGAGACGTTAACGTCGATGTTGGACGAACCGTCCAGGGGATCGAACATCAGCAGGTAGGCGCCCTTGGGGTAGTGACCGGGGATCTGATGGACCTGGTCCATTTCCTCGGAGGCCATGCCGGCCAGGGTGCCGCCCCACTCGTTGGCTTCCAGCAGGATCTCGTTGGACAGCACGTCCAGCTTCTTCTGCACCTCGCCCTGGACGTTCTCGGTGCCCATGCTGCCGAGCACGCCACCCAGCGCCCCCTTGGACACCTCGTAGCTGATGCGCTTGCACGCCCGGGCCACGACTTCGATGAGGAAGCGCAGGTCGGCCGGGGTCTTGTGGCTGCGGGTCTGCTCGATGAGGTAACGACTGAGGGATATCCGGGACATCGCGGTGCTCCTTGTAATGATGGGCGCGAGTGTAGCGCCAAAGCTCAAGCTCCGTCTCAAGCAGAGCGGACCGTCAGGCCAGGTCTGCCAGCCAGTACCGATTCCAGGTTTCCTGCCGAGGTGACAGCTCACTGGACACCGGCGGCCGACAGGGAACGCGCGCCTAGCGCGGGTTCGGGGTCTCCACGGCCAGCAGTACGCCTCGGCCAACACGGAGATTTTCGGCGCTGGGGTAGACTGCCGAGTCGGGTTCCGGTTCAGGCTGACGGCTGTCCAGCTGTATCACCCAGTGATGTCCGTCACGTGACGAGGGCAATCTCAGGTCGATTTCCTCCCGGCGCGGCTGGAAGGCCAGCCAGATCCGTGCGGCCTGGGGCTGATCCTCGCCATCGAGGGGCTCCAGGGTAAGGGCGAGCGGCAAGCTGCCCTCCGCCTGCCAGCGGCCGTCATCCATTGGCGCGCCGTCGGCATCGAGCCATTCGATCCGGACCCAGCCACGGGGATCGTGTCGTCCGAGCAGCCGCTGCGCCTGCAGAGCCGGTAATGAATGGCGCAGTGCCATGAGGCGGCCGACAAAGGCACTCTGCAGCCTTCCGGCGGGGCTGCCGGCCTGCTGCCAGTCCAGCCAGGACAGTTCGTTGTCCTGCACATAGGCGTTGTTGTTGCCCTGCTGGGTGCGACCGAATTCGTCGCCGGCGGTCAGCATGGGTTCGCCACCGGCGAGGATCAGGGTCGCCAGCAGGGCGCGCTGGTCGGCGACGCGGGCCTCCTGGATGGCCGGATCGGCGCTCGGGCCTTCGACGCCGTTGTTCCAGCTCTTGTTGTCGGTGGTGCCGTCGCGATTGCCCTCGCCGTTGGCTTCATTGTGCTTCTTGGCGTAGCTGACCAGGTCGGCGAGGGTGAAGCCGTCGTGGGCGGTGATGAAGTTGACGCTGGTGCGCAGCAGGCGATCGCCCGCGCCGAAGAGATCGGCGCTACCGGCCAGGCGGGTGGCCAGGGCGCCACGCAGCCCCTCGTCACCGCGCCAGAAGCGGCGGACGTCGTCGCGGAAGGCGTCGTTCCATTCCTGCCAGGGCGCGCGGAAGGCGCCGACCTGATGACCGCCGGGACCGATGTCCCAGGGCTCGGCCACCAGCCGCACCTGGCGCAGGAGCGGATCCTGGGCCAGGGCCTGGAGCAGCGGTGCGTCACGATCAAAGCCGCTTTCCAGACGACCCAGCGCCGGCGCCAGATCGAAGCGGAAGCCGTCGACGCCGGCGGTGGTGACCCAGTGCCGGAGGCTGTCCAGGGTCAGGCGCAGCGCTGGCGGGCTGTACAGGGCCAGGCAGTTGCCGCAGCCCATGTCGTTGATATAACGCGCCGGATCGTCCGGCTGCAGGCGGTAGTAGCCGGCATTGTCCAGGCCGCGCAGATTGAAGGTGGGGCCGAGTTCATCGCCTTCGCCGGTATGGTTGAAGACCACGTCGAGCAGCACCTCGAAGCCGGCGGCCTGCAGGGTGGCTACCGTCTCGCGCAATTCGTCCAGGGCCTCGTGCCCGGCCAGGCGCGGATCGACGGCGGCCATGAGCACCGGGTTGTAGCCCCAGTAGTTGGCCAGGCCCAGGGCCGGCAGATGGCGGTCGTCGGCCCAGGCGGCGATGGGCAGTAGCTCCAGGGTGGTGACGCCGAGGCGCTGCCAGTGCTCGATCAGCGCGGGATGCCGCAGCGCTGCCAGGGTGCCGCGCTGGCGGGCCGGGACCTTCGGATGCAACTGGGTCTGGCCGCGGACGTGCAATTCGTAGATCAGCCCGGCATCGCGTCGCTTGGGCGCGGGCGTCAGGGCGTCAACGGGGGGCAGGACGATGGCCTTGGGAACATGGGCGCTGCTGTCGCGCTCGTCCGGGCGGCTGGGGTCTTCGGGATGAAAGCCATAGGTGCTGGGGTGCAGCTGGAAGGGCCGGTCCACCGCCAGGGCCCAGGGGTCCACCAGCAGTTTGTTGGCATTGAATCTGAGACCGTCCCGGGGACGATAGGCGCCTCGGGCGCGCAACCCATATCTCAGCCCCGGCTTGGCGCCGGGCAGAAAACCGTGCCAGACGCCGCCCTCGTGCTCGCGAAAGGCCAGGCGCTGGGTCTCGGCCTCGCCCTTGGCGTCATAGAGGCAGAGTTCGACCGCTTCGGCGGCCGGCGACCAGACGGCGAAGTTGATCCCGCCGTCGACGAGGGTGGCACCGTAATGGGCAGGATTGCCCGCTTCGAGGCGGGTAGAGGTGCGGGGCATGGGGACTCCGGTGACGGGCTTGCGGGGCGGATACTGCAAGGATGTAGACGTCGTGGAAGGCAGGGGTTCTCAGTCGGGGAGTGGCTGATCGTGGCCATGGCCAGCCGCCGTAGGCTGGGTTGAGCGTAGCGAAGCCCAGCACATCCTGCCTGGGCGCCGGCTCTGTCGTGGCCCTTATCGCGGCCATGGGCCGCTCCTACAGGAGGGTGCCTTACCCGTAGGAGCGGCCGCAGCGGCGGACCGCCATGGCCGCGACACGTGCTCGACTACAGCGCCTTCCAGATCTCCGTGGCGTATTCGCGGATGGTGCGGTCGGAGGAGAACCAGCCCATGCTGGAGGTGTTGATCACCGCCGATTGCCACCATTTGTCCGGCTGCTGCCAGCGCATTTCAACCTGGCGCTGGGCGTCCCAGTAGGCATCGAAGTCGGCGCAGACCAGGAAGCGGTCGTGCCAGGTAAGCACGTCGAGCAGGCTGTTGTAGCGAGCCGGATCCTCGGGGGAGAACTGGCCACCGCGCAGACCCGCCAGGACCTGGGCCAGGCGTGGCGAATTCTCGATGATGTCCGAGGAGATGCCGCCGCTGCGCTGGCGCTCCTCCACCTCGGCCGCCTTGAGGCCGAAGATGAACATGTGCTCCTCACCGATCAGCTCGCACATCTCCACGTTTGCGCCGTCCAGGGTGCCGATGGTGAGGGCGCCATTGAGGCCGAACTTCATGTTGCTGGTGCCCGAGGCTTCCATGCCGGCGGTGGAGATCTGCTCGGACAGGTCCGCCGCCGGGATGATGACCTCGGCCAGGCTGACGTTGTAGTTGGGCAGGAAGACTACCTTGAGCAGGTCGCGGGTCAGGGGATCGTTGTTGACCACCTTGGCCACATCATTGGCCAGCTTGATGATCAGCTTGGCCTGGTGATAGCTGGCGGCGGCCTTGCCGGCGAAGATCTTGACTCGCGGCGTCCAGTCGCCGTTGGGGTTGTCGCGGATGGCCTGATACAGCGCGATGGTCTGCAGCAGGTTCATCAGCTGCCGCTTGTACTCGTGGATGCGCTTGATCTGGACGTCGAACAGCGCGGCGGGGTCGAGATCGATCTCCATCCGCTGTTTCACCAGGCTGGTGAAGGTGTCCTTGTTGCGTTGACGCTGCAGGGCGAAGCGCTCGCGGAAGTTGCTGTCGTTGGCATAGGGCTTGAGCTGCGGCAGGGTCTTTTCCGGATCGTGCAGCACGCCCTGGCCCAGGGTATCCACCAGCAGGTCGGTGAGCGCCGGATTGGCCTGGTGCAACCAGCGGCGGAAGGTGATGCCGTTGGTCTTGTTGTTGATGCGATCCGGATAGAGGCGATGCAGCGAGCGGAAGACCGTCTTGCGCATCAGGTCGGTGTGCAGTCCCGACACGCCATTGGTGCTGTGCGAGCCGAGGAAGGCCAGGTTACCCATGCGCACCCGGCGACCCTGGCTTTCGTCGATCAGGGAGACATAGGAGATCATGGCGCCATCGGTCTCGCCGCGGGCGCGCAGGGAGTCGAGGAACTGCGCATTGATCAGGTAGATGATCTGCATGTGCCGCGGCAGCAGGCGCTCCATCAGTTGCACCGGCCAGGTCTCCAGCGCCTCGGGCAGCAGGGTGTGGTTGGTGTAGCTGAGGGTGCCGACGGTGGTGCTCCAGGCGGCGTCCCAGGGAATGCCGTGGACGTCCACCAGCAGCCGCATCAGCTCGGCCACGGCAATGGCCGGGTGGGTGTCGTTGAGCTGGATGGACACGTGCTCGGGCAGGCTGAGCAGGTCGTTGTGCTGCTTGAGATGACGGCGGGTCAGGTCGGCCAGGGAGGCGGCGACGAAGAAGTACTCCTGGCGCAGGCGCAGTTCCTGGCCGGCTTCGCTGCTGTCGGCCGGATAGAGCACCCGCGAGATGCTCTCGGCGCGGGCCTCGTTGGCCACGGCGCCGACATGGTCGCCGGCGTTGAAGGTTTCCAGGTGGAGGATCTCCAGCGGTCGGGCACGCCAGAGTCTCAGGGTATTGGCGCCCTCCCCGCCCCAGCCGATCACCGGGGTGTCATAGGCCACCGCGCGAATGCGTTCGCCGGGCGTCCACACCTGGCGGCGCGGATCGCCTTCGCCATAGGGCGCGACGTGACCGCCGAAACCGATCTCGTACACCACCTCGGCCCGTTCGAACTCCCAGGGGTTGCCGAAATCCAGCCAGTTCTCCGGCTGCTCCAGCTGGAAGCCATCGGCGATCACCTGGCGGAACAAACCATGCTCGTAACGGATGCCATAGCCATGGCTGGCGATGCCCAGGGTGGCCATGCTTTCCATGAAGCAGGCGGCCAGCCGGCCGAGACCGCCGTTACCCAGGGCGGCGTCCGGCTCCAGGCCGCGGATGCGCTCCAGGTCGACGCCGAGGTCGGCCAGGGCACGGCGGGTCTCTTCGAGGATGCCGAGGTTGGACAGGCTGTCGATCAGCAAGCGACCGATGAGGAATTCCAGGGAAAGGTAGTAGACCCGCTTCTGGCCGGTGCGATAGGCGTCGCGGGTGCGACTCATCCAGCGGTCGACGATGTAGTCACGGGCGGCCAGGGCGGTGGCCTGGAACCAGTCGTGGTCGAGGGCGTTGTCGGGGTCCTTGCCGACGGCGTAGGTGAGCTTGGAGAGGATGTTGGTACGGAGCGCGGAAACTTCGTTGGGCGAGATGAAGCGGGGTCTTGTCATCAGGATTGACCTCTGCAAGCGCTTGAGCTTTGTCTGAAAAGTACCTGCGCATCGGTGATGCTGCGTTGAAAATCAACTCAGAATGCTCATTTACCGCTCGTAAACTGCGCTTCCTCGCTGATTTTTGCCTTGTCTCACCTTCACTCGGTGACCTTTCAGACAAGCCTGGGAATCAGATCGCGAAGTGGCCGCGGATAATGCGGCGCGTGCCGTTCACCCTACTTTTAGGCGAAACGTCGGGCACGTCCAAGCTTTTTTCGACACATCAGACGGTTAGCCGTCTCCCCTCTCCGCTCTCTAGCCCGAGGTTTTCATCATGCGCAAGACCCTGCTCATCACCGGTGCGAGTCGCGGTATCGGCCGCGCCACGGCCCTTGGCGCCGCCCGCCGCGGCTGGAACGTCGCCTTCAACTATCGCCAGGACGAGGCCGCGGCCCGGGCCACCCTGGCCGAGATCGAGGGTCTGGGCGGGGAAGGCCTGGCACTGTGCGGCGACGTGGCCGACGAAGCCCAGGTGCTGGCGCTGTTCGAGCGCACGGTGGCGCGCTTCGGCGGGCTGGACGGCTTCGTCAACAATGCCGGGATCGTCGACCATTCCCAGCCATTGGTGGACATGAGCGCCGAGCGCCTGCGACGGATGTTCGAGGTCAACGTCTATGGCGCCTTTCTCTGCGCGCGCGAAGCGGCCCGTCACCTGTCGCGGGAGCGTGGCGGCCGCGGGGGGGCCATCGTCAATGTATCCTCCATCGCCGCCCGCCTGGGCTCGCCCAATGAATATGTCGACTATGCCGCCAGCAAGGCGGCGCTGGATACCCTGACCCTCGGTCTGGCCAAGGAACTCGGTCCGCACGGGGTAAGGGTCAACGCGGTGCGACCGGGCGTGACCCTCACCGACATCCATGCCAGCGGTGGCCAGCCGGGGCGTGCCGAGCGCCTGGGCGTGACCACACCATTGGGGCGTGCGGGTGACGCCGAGGAAATCGCCGCCGGCATTCTCTGGCTGCTGTCGGACGAAGCCTCCTACACCACCGGCGCCCTGCTGGATATCGGCGGTGGACGCTAGGGCCGGGCTCTGTACGAACAATCGCCGAGCGACGGTCAGGCGAGGCGAAAAACGCTGAGGAAGCGGAGTTTACGAGTGGTAAATGAGCATTCCGAAGTGTTTTTCAACGAAGCATCACCAAGCGCAGGCATTTTTCGTACAGAGTCTAGTCGCGTCGGGGCGTGAGGGCGTTCAGTACCTGTTGCGACAGCGCATGGTAGAGCGGCACCGGCATCAGCCAGCCGGAGACGGCGGCGGCCAGCAGACAGGCCGCCAGCACCGGCAGCGCCATGTCCGGGCTGTGGGCCAACTCCAGGGTGATGACGGTGGCGGTCAGCGGGGTACGGGTGACGCCGGCAAGGTAGGCGGCCAGGCCCAACAGGGCGCATTGCGCCAGGCTGATGCCC
The DNA here is from genome assembly GCF_028640825.1 of Pseudomonas sp. LA5. Taxonomy (NCBI): domain Bacteria; kingdom Pseudomonadati; phylum Pseudomonadota; class Gammaproteobacteria; order Pseudomonadales; family Pseudomonadaceae; genus Pseudomonas; species Pseudomonas sp. LA5. The sequence goes on along the minus strand of NZ_JAQYZY010000032.1, from coordinate 261,032 downwards.
GGCAGCCAGTCGACCAGCCAGGGGCCGAGCGCGGCCCCCACCGCCAGGGAAGGCGAGAACAGGCCACCTGGCACCCCGGCCAGGTAGGAGACGACATTGGCGAGAAATTTCCACAGCAGGAAGTCGCCCCCGGTTACCGGCTCGCCGGCCAGGATGGCATGGGTCTCGGCATAGCCGGTGCCGAACACATGCTGGCCGGAAAGCAACCCCAGCGCCGCCAGCACTAGTCCGCAGCCGGCGGCGAAAGCCACCGGACGTCGCCCGCGCAGGGCGTTCAGGCGCCCCAGCCAGCCCCGGTCGGTGGGCAGCACCAGGCGGCCGTAACAACCGCCCAGCAGTCCGCCGACGACGCCGATCACTGCCACGCCGATCCAGCCCAGGCCCCAGGTCAGGTGCAGATCCAGGGCGCCGAGATAGCTGTAGGGGCCGACGATGCCCAGGGTGACGATGCCGCCGAGCAGCACGGCGGTCAGCACCAGGCCGCTGAAGCGCTGCTCGAAGGTGTGGGTCAGTTCCTCGATGGCGAAGACCACCCCGCCCAGGGGCGTGTTGAAGGCGGCGGCGATCCCGGCGGCACCGCCGGCGAGGATGAGTCCGGACAGGGTGCGGCGGCCATGCAGGCCGAGGCGCTTGCCGAAGCCATAGAGCAGCGCGGCGCCCACGTGTACCGTAGGTCCTTCGCGGCCCACCGAGCCGCCCACCAGCAGGGCGCCGGCGGTGAGCAGCAGCTTGGCCAGGGCGATGGGTGGCGCCAGCAGCCGGGCACGCAGATCCGCTTCGGGTCTTTCGAGGGTGGCGATGACCTGGGGAATGCCACTGCCACGGGCATCGCGCAACACGCCTTGCGTCAACCAGACCAGTCCGGCGAAGCCGAGCGGCGTCACCAGCCAGGGCCAGATCGCACTGTGCCGTAGCATTTTCTGGAAGAGGCCGAAGGAGGCATCGGCCAGCCAGGCGAAGGCCAGACCGGCCAGCCCTACCAGCACCGCGCCGACCCAGAAGGCGATGCGCTGGCGCCACTCGCGCAGCCGACGGCGCCGGCGATGGCGCAGCAGATGCAGCCGACGCCGGGCGGCGACTTCGGGATCGGTATCGGGAAAGACGGGATCGGACATGGAGAAGAGGACACCAGGAAGCGAGAGCCTCCCAGTGTAACCTCTTGTTACAGCGGTATCGTCAGGGTCCGGATCAGGCCGCGGGGACCAGTTCGGTGGCGGCTTCGTTGCGCTTGAGCACCGCGTAGATGACCCCGGTCACCAGACTGCCGGCGGCGATGGCGCCCAGGTACAGCCAGGCGTGGCTGATGGCGTTGGGAATCAGCAGCACGAAGAGGCCACCGTGGGGCGCCATCAGCTTGCAGTTGAACAGCATCACCAGGGCGCCGGTAAGGGCGCCGCCGATGACGCTGGCCGGGATCACCCGCAGCGGATCCTTGGCGGCGAAGGGAATCGCCCCCTCGGAGATGAAGCACAGCCCCAGCACCGAGGCCGCCTTGCCGGCCTCGCGCTCGCTCTGGGCGAACTTGTGCCGCGCCAGCAGGGTGGCGATGCCCATGCCGATGGGCGGCACCATGCCGGCCGCCATGGTGGCGGCCATGGGTCCGTAGGTCTTGGACGCCAGCAGGCCGACGGTGAAGGCGTAGGCGGCCTTGTTGATCGGGCCGCCAAAGTCGATGCACATCATGGCGCCGAGGATCAGGCCGAGCAGCACGGCATTGCTGGTGCCGAGATTGTTGAGGAAGTCGGTGAGTCGACTGAGGGCGCCGGCCACCGGAGTGCCGACCAGATAGATCATCACCAGGCCGACGATGAGGCTGGCGAACAGCGGGATGATCAGGATCGGCTTGAGCGCCTCGACGCTGGCCGGCAGCTTGACGTGCTGGGCGATGGCCTTGGCCACGTAGCCCGCCAGGAAGCCGGCGATGATGCCGCCGATGAAGCCGCTGCCCAGACTGGCGGCCAGCCAGCCACCGATCATGCCGGGCGCGAGACCCGGACGGTCGGCGATGGAATAGGCGATGTAGCCGGCCAGCACCGGGACCATCAGCTTGAACGCCGATTCGCCGCCGATCTGCATCAGGGCCGCGGCCAGGGTGCCCTGCTCCTTGAAGGCCTCGATGCCGAAGACGAAGGACAGGGCGATCAGCAGACCGCCCGCCACCACCATCGGCAGCATGTAGGACACCCCGGTGAGCAGGTGCTTGTAGACGCCCGCGCCTTCCTTCTTGGCGGGTTTGGCGCCCTCGCCCGCCGCTGGCACGGCGCTACCGGCCAGGGTTTCGCCCTCGGCCAGCGCCTTCTTGATCGTCGCCTCGGGTTGCTTGAGGGCGACGCCGGTGCCGCAGCGATAGACGCGCTTGCCGGCGAAGCGCTCAACATTGACCTCGATGTCGGTGGCCAGCAGCACCACGTCGGCATCGCGAATGGCCTCGGCCGGCAGCGGATTGCGCGCCCCTACCGAGCCCTGGGTTTCCAGGTGCAGGCGATAACCGAGCTTCTTGGCCGCGTTCTGCAGGGCCTCGGCCGCCATGAAGGTGTGAGCGACACCGGTCGGGCAGGCGGTGATGGCCACCAGCCGTGGCGTCTCGCTGGCACTGGCCGGTACGCTTGGCGCAGCGCCGCTGGCCGCCGGGGCCTGTTCCAGCACCTTGGCTTCGCTGGCGGCGCGCTGCAGGAAGGCATCGACGTCGCGCAGGGCTTCGGCCGGAGCGGCGCGGTAGACACGCTTGCCGACGAAGCGGGACAGGTCGACCGCTCCGGTATGGACCACCACCACCAGTTCGGCGCGCGCCACCTGGTCGTCGGTCAGCAGGGTGGCCTCGGGGCCGTCGTGGATCTCGACGCTGGTGGTCCAGCCACGGCGCTGGGCGGCGGCGTCCAGCAGGCGCGCGCTGAGCACGCTGGTGACCATGCCGGTCGGGCAGGTCGTGACGATGGCGATGTTCATGGGTTTACCCCTGATTCTTGTTCTAGCGGAAAGTCGGGAAGGACGCGTACCCGCACCTGGTCTTCGAAGGTGGCGAGTTGCGCGGAATCGTTGATGCCGAAGCCGATCTGGGTGACCGCCAGGGCCGCGATGGCGGTGGCCGTAGTCAGGGTGCGTTCCGGCGACTGGCCGGTGAGCAGACCGTGCAGCATGCCGGCCAGCAGGGAATCCCCCGCCCCGACGGTGCTCGCCACGGTGACCTTGGGCGGCTGCGCCTCCAGGGTCTGCTGACCGTACCAGCGCACGCCGTCGGCGCCCTGGGAGATCACCAGATGCTCGATGCCGAGGGCGCGCAGTTGCTCGACCAGCAGCGTCTGCTCGGTGGCGGTCTCGGCGGGTGCACCACAGGCTTCGGCCAATTCTTCGGTATTGGGCTTGATCAGCCAGGGACCGGCGGCCAGGGCGGCGCGCAGGGCGGCGCCACTGGTGTCCAGGGCCACCGGCAGGCCCAGCGACTTGAGCCGACCGACCAGCGCGGCCAGCCACTCGGGGGTCACCCCGCGCGGCAGGCTGCCGGCCACCACCACGGCGTCGTGGCCAGGGGCCAGGCGATCGAGGGTTTCGAGCAATTCCTGCTGGGCGGCGGCGGACACCTCCGGGCCGGGTCCGTTGATGTCGGTGATGCGCCCAGCGGCCTCGGCCAGCTTGAGGTTGCTGCGGGTCTCGCCGGGCACCCGGACAAAGGCGTCGGTGAAACCGCGACGGGCGAACAGGGCCTCGAAGGCGCCGGCGTTGTCGGCACCGAGAAAACCGCTCACCGTCAGTTTGTGGCCTAGATCGGCCAGCACCTGGGCGACGTTGATGCCCTTGCCGGCGGCATGGACGATCACCGCCTCGCTGCGATTCACCGCGCCAGGCTTGAGCGCCGGCAACTGCACGGTGAGGTCCAGCGCCGGGTTGAGGGTCAGGGTGAGGATGCGGCTCATCGCAGGGCCTCCACGCTTTGCCGGACTTCGTCGGCGGTGGCCAGCTCCAGGGCTCGCGCAGCGCAGGACTGAACCAGGCGCAGTTCCAGTTCGCGCACCCGGGCCTTGACCAGCGGCACACTACGCGCCGAGACCGACAGCTCGTCCACGCCCAGGCCTACCAGGACCGGCACCGCCACGGGATCGGCTGCCAGCTCGCCGCAGACGCCCACCCACTTGCCGTGGGCATGGGCGGCGCGCACCGTCATGTCGATCAGGCGCAGCACGCTGGGGTGCAGGCCATCGGCCTCGCCGGACAGCAGCGGGTGGCCGCGATCGATGGCCAGGGTGTATTGCGTCAGGTCATTGGTACCGACGCTGAAGAAGTCCACTTCCGGAGCCAGCACCGGCGCCAGCAGCGCGGCCGAGGGCACCTCGATCATGATGCCGACCTGCAGGTCGGTGGTGGGGATCTCCAGGCGCAGGCGGTCGAGGATGTCACGCGCCTGGCGCCATTCCTCGACCCGGCCGATCATGGGGAACATGATCCGCAGCGGCCGGCCGTCGGCGGCCTTGAGCAGGGCACGCAGCTGGGTCTCCAGCAATTCCGGACGGCGCAGGGTCAGGCGGATGCCGCGGATGCCGAGGAAGGGGTTCTCTTCCGGTGGCAGCGGCAGATAGGGCAGCGGCTTGTCGCCACCGACGTCCAGGGTGCGCACCACCAGCGGCTTGCCGGCCAGGCCATCGAGGGCGCGGCGGTATTCCGCTTCCTGGGTGGCCTCATCGGGCGCGCTGTCGTGGCTCATGAACACCAGTTCGGTTCGCAGCAGGCCGACGGCTTCGGCGCCCTGCTCCACCGCGGCGGCGGCCTGGGCGGTATCGCCCAGGTTCACGGCGATCTCGACGTGGTGGCCGTCACGGGTGGTGGCGCTTTCGAAACGGCGCGCTTCGGCGGCGCGGCGGCGCTCGGCCTGGACCTCGCGCTCACGCTGCACGGCGTCGATGCGACGGGCATCCGGGGCGATTTCCAGGGTGCCCTTGTCGCCATCCAGCAGCAGCACGCTGCGCGGTGCCAGGTCCAGCACGCGGCGACCGGCGCCGACGATGGCCGGAATGCCCAGGGCGCGGGCGACGATGGCGCTGTGGGAGCTGGCGCCGCCACGGGCGGTGAGGATGCCGCAGACGCGCTCGCGGTCCAGCCGCGCCACATCGCCCGGGCCGACCTCGTCCATCACCAGCACATAGGGTTCTTCAGGCTCGCGGGCGGATTCGACGCCGCACAGCTGGGCCAGTACCCGCCGACCGACGTCGCGCAGGTCGGCGGCGCGCTCGGCGAGCAGTTTGTCCTGCAGGGCTTCCTGCTGACTGGCGGCTTCCTCGATCTGGGCGTCCCAGGCGGCCGCAGCGCTGGCGTTGGCCTTGAGGCGGGCGGCGATGCCCTGCTGCAGATCCGGGTCTTCCAGCATCTCCAGGTGGGTCAGGAAGATCTCGCGCAGAGCGCTGGGCTCGCTGCGCGCAATCAGCGCCTCGATATCCGCGCGTACCGCGGCCAGGGCCGCATCCAGGCGCTGGCGTTCGGCGGCGGCGCCTGCGCCGGTAGCGGGATAGTCGAAGTGCTGGGGTGCCACCACATGCGCCGGGCCCACGGCCAGGCCGGGGGCGGCGGCCACGGCCTGGGCGCGATCGCCCGGGGCCAGCGGCAGTTGTTCGGACGGGTCCACCAGGCTGATGGCGGTGACCCGGGCGGCCCCGGCCGGGGCCGGTGCGCTGGCGGTGACCGGTTCCACTTCCTCACCGAGACCGGCCTGCACAGCGCCGATCAGATCGTTGAGCGCGGCCTCGGCCGGGGTGCCAGGCTCGACGAGGAATTCCAGAGTCTGGCCGCGACGGGCCCCCAGCGCCAGCAGGCGCGACAGGCTCTTGGCCGAGACCGGGGCACCGTTGTCGACGCGCACGCGGATCTCGCCGTCATAGGCCTTGGCCAGCCGCGCCAGCTCCTTGGCCGGACGGGCATGCAGGCCATGGGCGTTGGCCAGCACCACCTGGCCACTGGGCCAGTCCGGGGCGACTTCGCCGCCCAGGGCTTCGAGCACGGCGCGGCGGGAGGTGGCCTGGGCCAGCTCCTGGCCACGGCCGGCGACGAGCAGATCGCAGAGGCGTTCGAGCAGGGCACGATGGCCCTCGCCCAGGCTGGCCAGGCAGAACAGGCCGCGCACCGGCTGCTCCTGCACCTGCAGGGTCTGCAGCGGAGTGACGAAGGCCAGGCCGGGGCGTTTCACCGCGGTCTCGCTATTCAGCCACCAGAGGCCGTCGCCCAGCGGCAGCGGCTGGCTGGCCTGCAGGGCACCGGCGAAGCCGGCCCCCACGCATTCCATGTGCTTGAGCATGCGCGCACCCTGCCAGGCCAGGTCTTCCAGGTCCTCGGCATCGATGGCCAGTTGCACCAGTTCTTCGTCCAGCGCCAGCGCCTGGGGTGCGCCCTGCAGCAGGTCGAGGATCTGCTGGGGTTCGCGGGCCTCGCGCAGGGCCTGCTGCAGGTCGCTTTCACCCAGGGCCCGGGTGAGCAGCTGCAGGATGCGCAGGTGTTCGTCGGATTTGGCGGCGATGGCGATGGCCAGGTAGGTCAGCTGACCATCACCCCAGTCCACCCCGTGCGGGAATTGCATCATCCGCACGCCGGTGACGAACACCTGGTCGCGGGTCTGAGGCGTACCATGGGGAATGGCGATACCCTGGCCGAGGTAGGTGGAGCCCTGGGCCTCGCGGGCCTTGAGCCCTTCGAGATAACCCGGGGCGACCAGACCGTCGGTCACCAGGGACTCGGCGAGCATGGCCAGGGCAGTCGCCTTGTCCGGCGCCTGCTGGGCCATGCGGATATGCTGGGCATTGAGTTCGAACATGGAAGGATACCTCCGGCGCCGCGCGCCTGATCCTGGCGCCGTGCCTTTCTTGTAATAGATGCTTGCCGGCTCGCTCAGCCCTGCAATCGCGTCGGGAGCGGCGTGGCAGGGCCCTTGGCAGATTCGTGCCAGCCCTCGGACAACAGAAAGCTGAAACGTTTCACCCAATGGGACTGGAACGTTACTCGATAATCGCCGATCCTTGAAGCACAACACACAATAAAGACCGTCTCGCCAGCGCCGTACAGCGCCAGGCCATTCAGGTCCCATGAGGAACAGGCGTGAAACTCAGCGACATCGCCCAATTGGCCGGCGTATCCCTCACCACCGCCAGCTACGTCATCAACGGCAAGGCGGCGCAAAGACGCATCAGCGCGGCGACCGTGGCGCGGGTCATGGCCGTGGTCGAAGCCCACGGCTACCAGCCCGACCAGCGCGCCGCAGGCCTGCGCCGTGGTGCCACCCACACCCTGGGCTTCCTGCTGCCCGACCTGGAGAACCCCAGCTATGCGCGCCTGGCCAAGCAGCTGGAACGCCGGGCACGGGCGCGTGGCTATCAGCTGCTGATCGCCTGCACCGACGACAATCCCGACAGCGAACGCCAGCTGATCGCGCTGTTTCGCGCGCGCCGCTGCGACGGCCTGTTCACCGCCAGCAGCCTGGCCGAGGACGACGCCCCGTACCGCCAGCTGCAGGAACACAACATCCCGATCATCGCCATCGATCGCCAGCTCGATCCGGCGCAATTCTGCTCGGTGGTCAGCGACGACCACACCGCCGGCCGGCAACTGGCGGCCACGCTGCTGACACCGAACACCCACAGCATCGCGCTGATCGGCGCCCGTCCCGACCTGGCCATCAGCCGCGCCCGCGCCGCCGGCTTCGCCGCGGCCCTCGCCGACCACCCGGCGCGCCACTGGGAGCGGCATGCACCCCACTACAGCCGGGAAGGCGGTCGCGCCCAGGCGCTGGCCATGATCGAAGAACTCGGCCACTGGCCCGAGGCGCTGCTGACCACCTCCTACGTCCTGCTGCAAGGCGTGCTGGATGTGCTGCGCGATCATCCACTGGCCGCAGGCGACACCCTGCGCCTGGCCACCTTCGGCGATACCCAGTTGCTGGACTATCTGCCGTTCAAGGTCAACGCCATCTCCCAGCAGCACGAGGTCATCACCGAGCGGGCCCTGGAGCTGATGCTGGACGCCCTGGAAAACGATCACTACCTGCCCGGTGTGCAGGCCATCCCGAGGGTGCTCAAACGCCGCCTGCCATGAGCCTGCTGATCGATACCCACAACCATCTGGACTACCCGGACTTCGACGCCGCGCGACCGGGCCTGCTGGCCGAATGCGCGCGACTCGGGGTGATCCGCCAGGTGCTGATCGGCGTCGAGCGCAGCCAGTGGCCGCAACTTTGGCGGGTTGCCACGGAAAACACCGGCCTCCATGCGGCGCCCGGCCTGCATCCGCTGTACCTGCAGCGCCATCAGGAGGCCGATATCGAGGCGCTCCGGACCTTCTGCCTGGAACGCCGGAGCGATCCCCGCCTCTGCGCCCTGGGCGAGATCGGTCTGGACTATTTCATCGAGACGCCGGACAAGACGCGCCAGGCCTGGTTCTTCGAACAGCAGGTGCGCCTGGCCATGGAGCTGGACCTGCCGGTACTGCTGCACGTGCGCCGCGCCCATGCCGATGTGGTCAGGATCCTGAAGCGTCTCAAGCCACCCCGAGCCGGCATCGCCCACGCCTTTTCCGGCAGCTATGAAGAAGCTCGCGAATACCTGCGCCTGGGCTTCAAGATCGGGCTGGGCGGCGCGCCCACCTGGCCGCAGGCGAAAAGACTGCAGCGGGTACTGCCACAGTTGCCGCTGGAGGGCATCGTGCTGGAGACCGATGCGCCCGACATGCCACCCGCCATGCATCCGGACGTGCGCAACAGCCCTACCCACCTGCCGGCCATCTGCGCCGCCCTGGCGCCGCTGTGGCAGGTTTCGGCCGAGACACTCGCGGCGACCACTACGCGTAATGCCTGCGCGGTGTTCGGCTGGGACGCGGACCGGCTGGCCTAGACGTCGCCGTCCTGCAGCTCGGCGTGCAGACGCAGCCAGTCGAACGCCGGTCCCGGATCGGTCTTGCGGCCCGGGGCGATAGCGCTGTGGCCCTGGATGCGCTCGGCGCTGATCGCCGGATAGGCGCGCTGCAGCGCCCGCGTCAGCCGCCCCAGGGCAAGATACTGGGCGTCGGTGTAGGCCAGGTCGTCCGTGCCTTCCAGTTCGATGCCCAGGGAGAAGTCGTTGCAGTTCTCGCGCCCGTCGAAGCAGGAGATACCGGCATGCCAGGCGCGCTGCTCGCAGGAGACGAACTGGGTCACCGCCCCGTCGCGCTCGATGAGAAAGTGCGCCGCCACCTTCAGTTCGGCGATCTCCGCGAAGAAGGGATGGGCCGAATGATCCAGGCAATTCTGGAAGAACGCCTGGACGCAGCCGGTGCCGAATTGCCCGGGCGGCAGGCTGATGTTGTGGATCACCAGCAGGGACACCACCGTCCCTGCCGGGCGTTCGTTGTGGTTGGGCGAAGGACAGCGGCGCGCCTCGCGATACCAGCCCTCGACGAACGCCCGCTCCATCAGCGGGCCTTGGCCTTGAGCGCGTCGCGCAGCGCGGTGGCGTCGCTGAATTCGCGCTGGCTGACGAAGCGGCCATGATCGAGGGTCACCCAGAGCACCTTGTCGGCAGCGCCCGGAAAGCGCGGCACGATCCGCGATTCGCGATCGAGCAGGATTCGGTAGCCGTACTTGCGCATGGCCGGTACGGCGAACATCCGCGTGATGGCCGCCGGCATGCTGCTGATATCGGCGATGTAGGCCACCCGGCTGCCGTCGATATAGTTCGCCGGCTGCTCGCGCATGGCTTCCTTGACCAGGCCGGAGCCGCTCATGCTGCGCGCCACCAGCAGGACCTGCAGCTGGTCGTCGAAGGTATAGGGCTGGTCACGCTGATCGAGCAGGGTGAAGGGCGCCACCCGCTCGCCGGGTTCGAGTGCCAGGGCGGTCAGGGGCAGCAGCAGACACGACAGCAACAACGCCAGAACTCCAGCGCGCATGGCATCCTCTCTTGAAAGGTCTATCGAGGCCGCTATCCTGCCCTACCGCTCGAATTGGCACCACCATCGCGTCAAGGAGCCCCATGATCCCGCTCAAAGAACTGCTCGCCCAGGTCCCCCAGTCCGGCGAGGTGCGCTGGATCGGCGTGCGACCCGCCTCCCGTGCGCCCATGGTCGAGATCGAGGCCGTGGAAGCCCGGCGTGACGCGGGCCTGACCGGCGATCACGCCCGCCCTACCCCGCGCAACCAGCGCCAGGTCACCCTCATCCAGTGGGAACACCTGCCGGTGGTGGCCGCGCTGATCGGCAAGACGGTCGCACCCGCCGATCTGCGCCGCAATCTGGCCATCGCCGGGATCAATCTGTTCAGCCTGAAGAACCGGCGCTTTCGCATCGGCCAGGCGATCCTGGAGACCACGGGCTGGTGCCAGCCCTGCGCGCGCCTGGAAGAACGCCTGGGCCCGGGGACCTTCCAGGCCGTGCGCGGCCATGGCGGCCTCACGACCCGGGTGCTGGAAAGCGGCATCATCCGCCTGGGCGATCGGGTGGAGGTCCTGGATTGACCCCAGTTTCTCCAGGGTCGAATGGCCGGGTCAGCCCGGTTAAACTAGCGCTACCTCTCGTCGCCGCAGACATCCTTGCCAGAGCAGATGCACGCCGCCTCCCTTGAAAGTCACGACTTTTCGCCCATCTTCTCTGCTAGATGGCGCGACTATCGCGCGTTGCGACGACCCCCAGATATCTACCGACCCGGGACTGCGCCCGCTTGCGGCGACGCGCCCGGTCCGGCCCCCGCTTTCCTTCTCCATGAGTGCTCTCCATGACCCATCGCATCGTTATCGTCGGCGGCGGCGCCGGCGGCCTGGAACTGGCTACCCGCCTGGGACGCAGCCTCGGCAAGCGCGACCAGGCGCAGATCGTGCTGATCGACGCCAACGCCACCCACCTGTGGAAACCGCTACTGCACGAGGTGGCCGCCGGCTCGCTCAATTCCACCGAGGACGAACTCAGCTATGTCGCCCAGGCCAAGTGGAACCACTTCGAATTCCAGTTCGGACGCATGACCGGCCTGGATCGCGAGCGCCGCAAGGTGCAGCTGGCCGCGATCGAGGACGACGGCGCCGTCCTGGTTCCGGAACGGGAGATCGGCTACGACTCCCTGGTGCTGGCCATCGGCAGTACCACCAACGACTTCGGTACGCCAGGCGCTGCGGAAAACTGCATCTTCCTCGACACCCGAGCCCAGGCCGAACGCTTCCACCGCAAGCTGCTGACCCACTACCTGCGCGCCCACGTCAGCGAGCAGCCGGGTGAATACATTGAGGTGGCCATTGTCGGCGCCGGTGCTACCGGCGTGGAATTGGCGGCCGAATTGCGCAACGCCGCCGAAGAGTTGCAAGCCTACGGCATGGACCGCATCCGTCCCGAAGACCTGCGCATCACCCTCGTCGAGGCCGGTCCACGCATCCTGCCGGCGCTGCCCGAGCGGATCGCCGGCCAGGCGCACCGCACCCTGGAGAAACTCGGCGTACGGGTGCTGACCGGTTCGGCGGTCAAGGAAGTCCGCGCCGACGGCCTGCAGACCGCAGGCGAATTCGTTCCGGCCAGTCTCAAGGTCTGGGCCGCCGGTATCCGCGCCCCGGCCTTTCTCAAGGACCTGGCGGGCCTCGAGACCAATCGCATCAACCAGCTGGTGGTCAACTCGACGCTGCAGACCACCCGCGACCCGAACGTCTTCGCCCTCGGCGACTGCGCGGCCTGCCCCCTGACCCCCGGCGACACCCGTACCGTGCCACCGCGCGCCCAGTCCGCCCACCAGCAGGCCTCGCTGCTGGTCAAGACCTTCAAGGCGCGCCTGGAAGGCAAGCCGCTGCCCGACTATGTCTACAAGGACTACGGCTCGCTGATCTCGCTGTCGCGCTTCAGCGCGGTGGGCAATCTCATGGGCGGCGCCCTCGGCAGCCTGACCCTGGAAGGCTGGCTGGCGCGGACCTTCTATGTGTCGCTCTACCGGATGCACCAAGTCGCCCTCTATGGCCCGCTGCGTGCCCTGGCGCTGTTTGCCGGCGATCACCTGAGACGCAAGACCGAGCCGCGCCTGAAGCTGCACTAGGCCCCTGGTCTGGGCATAAAAAAAGCCGTCCTCAGGGACGGCTTTTTTTATGCCTTGCGCAAAGCACTCAGGACAGCGACTGACCGCGCAGATTGCCGATCACCGAAGTCATGGCCCGGTCGAACAGCAGGGCATCGTCCAGCAGCCGTACCCGACCCTCCTGGTAATCCAGCGCCAGTTCCTCGCGGGTCCGGTCCAGCACCTTCATGCCGGTCCGATTGACGAACACCAGGCGGCCCATGGGGCGGATGACCGCGGCCAGCTTGCAGCGCAGCTTCTGCTCGACATCCTGGATTTCCAACCAGGCGCCTACCGAGAGGACATCCACCCACTCCAGGGAGTCGCTGGTCAGTCCGGTGATCCGCTCAGCCGCGCGCGGCAGCTCGAAGGGCTCGTCGACAGGCACCGACGCCGGCACCACGACCGCCGTATCCGCCGCCGCATCCGCCAGTTCAGGACGGGTCTGCTGAAAGGTCTGGACGTGCAGGGACTCGAGCTCGGTGAAGAATTCGGAGGTGGAAAAGGGATCGAAGGCCGCGCTGGCCAGGCCTTCCCGCAGTGCCTTGAGCAGGCCGGGCACCATTTCCAGCAGGCGCTGGCGCGATGCGACGTCGTGGTGCGGCTGGATGCTCCAGATCAGATCATCCATGGTCTTGAGGGCTGCGCGCCATTCGCTGGAATCATAGCCCTGCTTCAGGCAGGTCAGCAGCAGCACCTGGCTCCAGGCCTCGCGCAGGACACGTTGCACGGCAGCGGGCAACGGGTGCTCCTGCAGGCGCTGGCTGAGCACGTGCTCGACCTGCAAGCGAGCGATCTCGGCGCGCGCCCGGCCTTCCTCGGCATCACGGGTGCGCTGTTCGAGCAGCTCACTGCGCCGCTGCTCGTCGCTGACATAGGCCATGAAGTCGGCCAGCAGCTCGGCGAAGATCTCCGGATCGTCGACGAAGTCGGACAGCAGGCGCTGCACGATCTGCTCGATCTTCTGATACAGGCCGTCGCGCTGCAGGTCGCTCTGCTCGCCCCAGCCCAGGGAAGCGGCGGCGATCTCGTTGAGCAGTCGCCGGGCCGGATGGCTGCCACGGCTGAAAAAGGTCTTGTCGAGGACCGCGACCTTCAGCATGGGAATCTGCAGGCGAGCGATCAGTGCCTTGAGCGAATCCGGCAGGGTGAGGTCGTCGAGAATGAATTCGAACAGCATCGCCACCAGGTTGATGACGTCTTCGTCGACCTGCCCCACCACGCGCTTTCGACCCGAGCGCTCGCTGATGCGGCCCAGGGCCACACCCAGTTGCGCCTTGAGGTCGTAGCCATCCAGGGACTGACTGGATATCTGCTGCTGCAGGTGGGACAGCAGACGCATGAGGTCATAGCTGGTGATGACCTGGCCATCACCGGTCGCGGCGCCTTCATCTGCGGTCATGGCGCCACCCAGGGCCGCACTGGTCGGCGTCCGCAGCTGGGCCAGCAGGCCCTGCAGGGTGCCGAAGAGTTCCTGACCGTCGTCTTCGCTGTTGACGTGGGCCGGGGTGCGTCCGCTGTAGCCCTTGGCCGAGCGGCTCGGCACCTGCTGGGGAATGGCCTTGAGCTGGGGCAGTACGCCCGCCTCGACCAGCTGACGATTGGATTCCGCATACAGCTGACCCAGCCCGTTGAGCACGAAGCGCTCGAACAGCTTGTAGATGATCAGCTTGACCTTGATGTCGGTGTCGAGATCACGACAGGCTTCGACGAAGGCCTCGCACAGGCGGCGCGGCCCCAGCGGATGAGTCGAATCGTCCAGCTTGCTCGACAGCTGGGTATTGAACCTGATGGTCAGGTGGCTGATGGCCATGGCGTTGTTGCTGAGGGCCTTGGCCACCATGGTGTCCACGGCGACGCTCTCTTCCAGCGCATCGTTCTGCACCAGACTGAGGTCTTCGTAGGAAACGCTGTCCAGGCGCATCTCCGGCTTGCTGCCAACCAGGTTGTTCAGCGCCGCGAAGCGCTCGAAATACTGCTGGAGAAAGCTGCGCTCGATGCTCTTGCGCCGGAGGCGCAGATCACGCATCGCTTCGAAGTAGAGACTCTGTTCCTGGTTGCTGCCGGCCCGATCGGCCATCTCAAACAGCGCATCGTCGGCGTTGTCGAACAGCTGCTGCAAGGACGCATTGAGTCGCTGAGCGGCGCGATCCCTGACCGGTAAAAGCACTGCGGGCAATCGGGAAGAAGATTCCCCGAGCGCCTTGAAATGAACTACGTTTACGTCGTTCTGCACCACCGCCTCCCACAACCGTTCTTGCGTTCGGCTGAATCGCGTTCCACTACAGGAGCATTGAACAACGTTGGCCGCCCTGGCCGCGAGGTGAAACGTTGTCGATGTGCCATTATTTGCTTTGCCAAGGCATCGACCAATCGACATCTGCACAGTACATGACAGGGTTCACAAGGCACCTGTCAGTCAGCGCCTGCCCTTCAAATAATTCGACGTTGTCTATCTCAGATCGTCAACCTCCCCTAAAGTTGCCCGCTCGCCTCCCGCAGCCCTTCTCGGAGTTTTTTCATGTCCAGCGCTACCCCTGCCGATCTCGCCCAGGTCATCACTGACAATGTCGCCGCCGCACTGCGCGAAGACGTCGGCAGTGGCGACCTCACGGCCGGTCTGATCCCCGCTCATCAGCACGCCCGGGCGCGGATCATCACCCGCGAAGCCGCGGTGGTGTCAGGCACGGCCTGGGTCGACGAGGTGTTCCGGGTGCTGGATCCCGCAGTGGAAGTCCGCTGGCAGGTGACCGATGGCGAGCGGGTCGCAGCGGACCAGGTGCTGTTCGAACTCGCGGGTCCCGCGCGCGCCCTGCTCACCGGCGAGCGCAGCGCGCTGAATTTCCTGCAACTGCTGTCCGGCACCGCCACCCGCTGCCGCCACTATGCCGACCTGGTGCAGGACACCGCCGTAAGGCTGCTGGATACCCGCAAGACCCTGCCCGGCCTGCGCCGTGCCCAGAAATACGCGGTCACCTGCGGCGGCTGCTACAACCATAGAATCGGGCTGTTCGACGCCTTCCTGATCAAGGAAAACCACATCACCGCCTGCGGCGGCATCGCCCAGGCCGTGGCCGCCGCCCGGCAACTGGCGCCGGGGCGTCCGGTGGAAGTCGAGGTGGAAGATCTGCGGGAGCTGGAACAGGCCCTGAGCGCCGGCGCGGACATCGTCATGCTGGACGAGCTGAGTCTGGCCGACATGCGCACGGCGGTGGCCCTGACCGCGGGCCGGGCCAAGCTGGAAGCCTCGGGCGGCGTCAACCAGGACACCCTGCTCGACATCGCCCAGACCGGTGTCGACTACATCTCCATCGGCACCCTGACCAAGGACGTCAAGGCCGTCGACCTGTCCATGCGCATCCTGAACTGAGCGGGATAGGCAAAGTGCCGCGCGGCGGCTAGACTCCGCAGCCGCGCCTCTTGCGCACCGGCTTCGAGCGGTCCTGACGACCGCTCGCCTCTCGCGACACTCGAACAAGATCGAACCCGTGACCAAAGATCAACTTCGCGCTGAACTGGAACGCCAGGCCCAGCGCTATCAGGATGTCTACGGTGGCGAAATCGTCACCTACGCCGCGCAACCCAAACCCGACCGCAAGCCCTGGAAGAAACGGCCGACCGTGCAGGACGAGGTGTTCGCCTCGGAAGTGCGCAAGATCGCCGATCTCAAGGCCAAAGCCAGCGACGAGTCCATCACTCAGGACACCTGAGGCGAGTCTTCAGCCGCGCTGTCCGGAGCGTCCGCCACGCCGTCTTCGTCGCCTTGCCGTGCCTGCAGTTGCCGCCAGAGCGCCGCGGCGGCAGTGAAGTCGGCGCCGCCGTCGAGAGTCATCGCCTGCAGGTCGTAGCGGGCCAGGCAACCTTCGCCCAGACGGGGTGGCTGCTCCGCGGTACCGGGAGCAGCCGCCGGGGAGTCGCTGTCAGTCGAAGATGACGGTCTTGTTGCCATGGACCATGACCCGCTCTTGCAGGTGGTATCTCAGACCGCGGGACAGCACCATCTTCTCGACGTCCTTGCCCAGCCGCACCATGTCCTCGACATTGTCCCGGTGGCTGACGCGCTCCACGTCCTGCTCGATGATCGGACCGGCATCCAGCTCTTCGGTCACGTAGTGGCAGGTGGCGCCGATCAGCTTGACGCCGCGCAGCGACGCCTGGTGATAGGGCTTGGCGCCGACGAAGGACGGCAGGAAGCTGTGGTGGATGTTGATCACCTGGTGGGCATAGCGCGCGCAGAGATCCGGCGGCAGGATTTGCATGTAGCGCGCCAGGACCACGGTATCGGCCTGGTGCAGATCGATCAGCCGCGATACCTCGTCGAAAGCCGGCTGCTTGTTGGCAGGATCGACCGGCACGTGGAAGAAGGGAATGCCGTGCCACTCGACCATGCTGCGCAGGGTGTCGTGGTTGGAGATGACGCAGGGGATCTCGCAGTCCAGCTCGCCGCTGTGCCAGCGGTGCAGCAGGTCGGCCAGGCAGTGGGATTCGCGACTGGCCATGAGCACCACGCGCTTGCGCTGGGCCGAATCGGTGATCCGCCACTGCATGGAGAATTCCCGCGCGATGGGCGCGAAGGCCTGACTGAAGCCGGCCAGATCGAAGGGCAGTGAATCCGCGCGGATCTCATGGCGCATGAAGAACCAGCCACTCTCCGTATCCGAGTGATGACTCGCTTCGGTAATCCAGCCGTTATAGGTCGCCAGGAAGTTGCTGACCTTGGCCACGATACCTACCCCGTCCGGACAGGCGATCACCAGACGAAACGTTTGCATAGCACAACCTCGAACGAAAAGGGGCTGCATTCTAGGCGCAGTCGCCTGCAGCGTCGAGCGGCGCAAGGTGCCACGGCGCGCGCCTGTACGGCGTGGGTAAAGACTTTGCAAAGGACAAGTAAGGACCGACAAGTTCCACTGCCGCCCTGCTGAAAGTTGCGCGACTTTTACCAACATCATTGTTGCGACGGACGCCGCCTTAATTATCGGGCTGTCATGCGGACAGTTTACTTATTCCAATAGCCAATCTATGATCGATGCAGAATTTCATCTCTGCATCACTCAGAACAAAGGCCGTTTATGTCGCTCATCAACGAATATCGCCAGACCGAAGAAGCCATCAAGGAATTGCAGGAGCGCCTGAAGTCGCTGCAAGAGGACGACAAACTGCAGCGCGAGCTGGAGTTCGAGAAGAAACTTCGCGCACTGATGGGTGAGTATCAGAAATCCCTGCGTGACATCATCGGCATTCTCGATACCGAAGCCAAGCCCGCTCGCCAGACCCGAACTCCCAAGGCCAGCAATGGCAGTAAGCCCAAGCGCGCCCGTAAAGTTAAGCAATACAAGAATCCGCACAATGGCGAAGTGATTGAAACCAAGGGTGGCAATCACAAGACGCTGAAAGAGTGGAAAGCCAAGTGGGGTTCGGACGACGTCGAGTCCTGGGTAACCCTGCTGGATTGATCAGAAAAACGCCGGCCAGTCGGCGTTTTTTTTGCCTGCACGGCAAAGGATTGCGCAACCGGCCAACCCCAAACACCGACTGCCAGCTTCAAGACTCCGCTGACACGACCGTTCACCGCGTCTTTCATATTGCCCAAGCAACATCTTTCTCAGCTGAAGCTGCGGTCCTTGGCCGCGGCACCTTTGGCTGTGCACGTCTTTTCTGTTAGCAGACGTCTCTAACGACCTTTGTTGTTCGCGACTTCAGGCAACAGGATTATCCAACCGCTGCATCAACGCCCGAACATGGGCGGACCAGGCCTCGAGAATCGGTACCCGCTCGCTGGCCACCTCAGGCTGCAGTTGTTCGGCCAGGGTAATGAACTGCGTGCAGGTCATATGGCCTTGACCTTCTTCACCCAGCAGGCGCTGCCGGCAGAATTGTCGCCAGCGCGCCCCCTCTTCCGCGGTCAGCAACTCGGGAAAGTTGCGCGCACGATAGCGAAAGAACAGCTCCGGATGTCGCTCGTCCTGAAAAGGCCAGGGCCGGCTGCCAAGTTGCTCTGCCGGACACTGCTGAACCTGTTCGCAGAGTTGCCGTTCTTCGGCGGCAATGAAACCGTCGTACAGCCTCTCTTCGGCATCCTGTTCCTGGGTGACAAAACCGGAGGCCTCGGCATAGAGCGCCTGCACCTTGGGTTGCCAGATCGCACGCTGGTCGAGCAATTGGCGGGCGCGGCGCCAGACGGCGGCCTGATCGAATTGCAGCCGCTCCGTGTCCGCAGGGCGCAAGACGCTGAAGGGCGCCAGAATCGGACACTTGTTGATCTGTACCAGCTTCAGCGGCACCGGGAGGTCACCCTCGGCCAGCGCCTCCCGCCGGGTATAGAGGCGTTCGCGCAGGGTCTCGACATCCAGTTCCAGCAGCGGCTCCGGCGCCAGGCCGAGATCGCAGACGATCAGCGCGTTGCGATTGACCGGATGCCAGGCCAGCGGCAGCACGGGTGCGAGAAAGTGTCGCTCGGCGCTGAAGCGTCCGGAGACGTGCAACAGGGGTTCGAGCAGACGGATGCGCGCCAGCGCCGCCTTCTTCTGGCGCTGCGTCCAGAGATAGTCGTAGAGCCTTGGTTGCCGCTGCTTGACCAGACGCGCCAGGGCCAGGGTTGCGCGAACATCCGCCAGGGCGTCGTGGGCCTGGGCGTGCTCGATGCCATTGGCGACGGTCAGGCGATCCAGGC
This sequence comes from Pseudomonas sp. LA5, assembly GCF_028640825.1. Lineage (NCBI taxonomy): Bacteria > Pseudomonadati > Pseudomonadota > Gammaproteobacteria > Pseudomonadales > Pseudomonadaceae > Pseudomonas > Pseudomonas sp. LA5. Next base: position 242,337 of record NZ_JAQYZY010000032.1, on the reverse strand, counting down.
GCAGGGAGACGCGCTCAGCGTCCTGCGGCCAGTTCAGGCTTTCCGGGCGGAAGGCATAGAGCGCCCGGATCACGCCGAGCACATCCCAGCGACTGTTGCCCTGCTGCCATTCGCGGGCATAGGGATCGTGGAAGTTGCGGTACAGGCTGTGCCGTACCATTTCGTCGTCGAATCTCAGGTTGTTGTAGCCGACCGCGCAGGTGTTGGGACGCCGCAACTCCTCGTGGAGGCGCTGGACGAAGTCGCGCTCACGCAGCCCCAGCCGCTGCAGGGTGGCCGGCAGGATACCGGTTACCAGGCAGGCCGCGGGATGGGGCAGGACATCCTCGCTCAGTTGGCAATGCAGGTTGAGCGGCGCCTCGATTTCGTTGAGCTCCAGATCGGTACGCACCCCGGCCACCTGCAGCGGTCGATCCCGCCGTGGATCGATCCCTGTGGTCTCGAAGTCGTACCAGAAGATACTTTGCGTCACACCGCCCTCCCCTAGAATCGGCGCAGTCTAGCATCGTCGTGCGCCTTGCTCCCGAGCGCCCGCACCCGCTAGGCTCTGATGCCTGTCTACCGCGTATTCTCTCTACCCATGCGTTCAGTCGATCGGCTCTCCCTTCGCTTCAGGTGCCGGGGTATCGGCGTACGCCTGGGCGCCGCCGTCTGGGCGTTGACCCTGTCCCTGGCCTGCCTCGCGCAGCAGGAGCCGCTGTCCTGCCCCCTGCCGCCGCAGTCCGACAGCGGCCCGGGCAGCCTGCGCCTGACCCATCAGGGGCTCGACAGCCGGACGGCGCGGCAGACCGCCACCCAACTCGCCGCGACCACCCGCGGCACCGATCCCCAGGCGCTGGCCGCGGCCTACCTGCAGCATTTCGGCAGTCGGGTGCGGCACGGCCAAGCCGAACAACTCGCCGAGCTGCCGGCCGGGGACGTCAGGTTCTGGCTGGCCGGCAATCCGCCCCTGGCGGAGACTCAGGCGCAGACGTTGCTGGACTGGGTCGAGGCGGGCGGCCATCTGGTGGCCGTCGCCGATGACAGCACTCTGGCGCTCAGCGCGACCCTGGGCGTTCGCCCCATGCCGACCCGCGAGCTGGGGGGTGCCGCCCCACCCATCATGGCGCTGCCGCTCTGGCCCAACCTGACCCAGCTCTATCTCGCCGAGGACGACGCCCCCGCCTACCTCGGCTTCGACGACAGCCGCCATCTGTTCGATGTCGGTGATCAGGCGGTGGCCTGGGCCAGCAGCGCCAGCGCCACCCATATGCTGATGCTGCCCTGGGGCGACGGCAGCGTGACGCTGCTGTCGGACACCGCGCTTTGGAGCAACGCCCACCTCGCCCAGTACGACAATGCCTGGCTGCTGTGGTACCTCACCCAGGGCGCGCCGGTGACCCTGATCGCCCCGGCGCCACCGCTCCCCCTGTGGCTGGACGCCTTGCAACGCTATGGCCTGGCCCTGCTCCTCCTGACGCTGGCGGCGGGTCTCTGGCTGAGACGCCGCCAGGACCATCCGGCGCCCCGGCGTGACGCCAGACGCTGGCCCGAACTGATCGCCACCCTGCAGCGCGATATCCAGCGCGAGGTGCGCCGCCGTCGCCCCGAACTCACCGATCAGACTGTGGCCGAGCGCTGGCAATATCTGGCGCGCCTGAGCGGCCTGAGCACCCGCATGGTGGGCGAGGCGATGCGGCCCAGCCCGGCACGCCTCTCCACCCGCGACTTCACCCGCCGCATCGTCCAGCTGCGCCTGTTGCGCCTGGCCGTGCGCGCCCCCGTTTCCGAGGACTTCCGATGACCGACAGCTCTGCTCCTGACGCCACCCCGGCGGACCCCGGCGAAAGCGGCGTCAAGGCCCGCGCCCTGGCCCGGCTGCAGGCCCTGCGACAGGCGCTGCTCAAGGTGCTGCCGCAGCAGGAGGCCGCCGTGGACGGTCTGCTCGCCACCCTGCTGGCCGGCGGTCACCTGCTATTGGAAGGTCCGACCGGCTCCGGCAAGACGCTGCTGGTTCGCGCCCTGGCCGCCAGCCTGGACGCCGGCTTCGCCCGGCTGCAGTGCCATCCGGCTCTGACCCCTGCCGAGGTGGCCGGCGAAATCGTCACGGACGCCGGCAGCGACAGTGCCCGTCTGCGTCGGGGTCCCCTGTTCAACTCCCTGGTTCTGCTCGAAGAGCTGCAGCGGGCTCCGCCAGCGATCCTCAATCTGCTGGACGACGCCCTGCAGGGTCGCCAGCTGAGTCTGGGCGGCCGCCCGGTGCCCCTGCCAGCGCCCTTCATGGTGATCGCTACCCGCTCCTCAAGCAGCGATCTGCCGCTGGCGCTACGGGATCGCTTCCTGGCGCACCTGCGACTGGAGTGGCCGGCAGAAGGCCAGGAGCTCGCCGCCCTGCGCCAGGCTGTCCAGCAGGGTCACGGCGATCCCCTGGAAGCTGCGACCCTGCGCCCGCTGCTGCAGGCGCGGGATCTGCCAGCCCTGCAGCGACTGGTGGCCGGCCTGCCGGTCGCGGAGCCGGTCCTCGAGCATGCCGTGCGCCTGATCCGCCTCACCCGGGAGTGGCCGGCCTTCGAGCAGGGCGCCGGGCCGCGCGCCGGACAGGCCTTGCTGCGTCTGGCCCAGGCACAGGCCTTTCTGCGGGGTGGCGACAGCGTGACGCCCGAGGATGTGCGCACCCTGCTGCCCGCCGTGCTGCGTCCACGCCTGCGGCTGACCCCAGAGCGCGAATTCGAGGGCGACAGCCTGGATGGCCAGATCCTCAAGCTGCTGGGACAGTGTCCGGCACCGCGCCCATGATCCAGCGCTGGCTGCCACTGGCGCTGGGCGCCCTGGCCCTGCTCAGCCTGATCCTGGGCTGGCTGGCGCCTCTGCGCTGGCAGGCCCTGCCGGCCGCAGGGGCATCGCTGCTCCTGGGGCTGGCCCTGCTGGAGCGCCGGCACTGGCGAAAGATCCGGGCGAATCCGCTCATCGCGCAGCCAGCCAGGGCACGCCTGCGGGCGAACACGCCTGTGCAACTGCTGATCGCCAGCTCGGGACTGGTAAAGACCGACGGACGCGGAAGCCACGAACAGGTGCAGGGCTTCTGGCAGGCGCTGGCGGCCAGTGGCAATGAGCTGCGGCTCTACGGCCTCGATCCCGAGCTGCGCCTGCTGGCGGCGGCCACGCCCGCTCGCCCCCTGAAGCCTGATGTCCTTCCTCGGTCGGTCCCAGGCGCGACGGCTGATTTCAAGGCGGCGCTGGCGCGGCTTTGCAGCCAGGCGCGACCCGGCAGTGTCCTGGTGGTTCTGGCGCCACTGGATGAAGCCAGGGTGGCCTGGCTCGGTCGTCTGGATCTGGGCCGACGCGGCCTGCAGCTCTGGCTGGTCGACACGGCGCTGGAGGAGCTGGCAGAGCCCGACGACATCCGTGCCTGGCGCGACGCCTGCCGCTATGCCGAGGCCTGGCAGACCAGGCTTCAGGGCGAGCGTCTGGCCGCGCGCCTGGAGAGAAGGGGAATCCACTGGCTGCCTGCCAGCGCGACGGCGGATCTGCAGACCCGCCTGTTGCAGCTATGGAATGCCGGTGACCCGGATCAGATCGCCGACTGAGAAAGACGGCCGAAGGTGAAATAGTGCTGCAACACGTCGATCAGCTCGGCGAATTCCGCTGGCGGTTCGGCGACGCTGAAGCCGGAATCGTAATTGCCCGGGGTCACGTCTTCGTGGCTCCACTGGCAACGGGCATCGAAGTCGACGAAGTGCAGCTGACCGTCCTGCCCCGGAATCTTCAGCCGCAGTTCGAAACGCGCATTCACCAGCATGGGCAGCTGGCTGATCATCAGCAACCCCTCGCGGGAGATGTTGCCGATGTAGCCCATGGGCTTGTCGGTGAAGCGGTTGAACACCTTTAGATAGTAGGGCAGCTGGTGGCGCTCGATACGACGATTCTGAGTCATGGTGCGATTCATCCTGCACACGGTAAAGCCACTTTACCGACAACGTCCTGGAAAGCTCAGCGCTGCGGTAGTTTTCGCACCGGTTGGGGCGTCGCAACGGCCGTTCCGCCATCTAGCCCCAATTGGCGCAGGGTGTCCAGTCGGGCCTGGGCCCGAAAGGCGTATTCGCTGGCCGGAAACCGGACCTGGATGAAACGATAGGTCTGAGCGGCGTCGGCGTACAGCTGCTGCTGCTCGAGACACTGGCCACGCAGCATGGAGAATTCCGGCTGCAGCCAGGGGCGGGCGCGACCCTTGCGCTCGGCCTGGGAGATCTGCAGCAGGGCATTGGTGCAGTCGCCTTCAGCATAGGACTTGTAGGCGGCGTCGAGATAGGAATTCATCGAAACGCTGGTGCAGCCGGTCAGGCCGAACAGCAGGAACAGGCAGAGATAAGGGCGCATGGAAAGTCCTCCTGTTCGCTAGATCGGCGCCGGGGCGCGCTTCTTGAGGGCAAACGACCATTGGTGTGACGGAGCTGCGAAAAGCCGTCATGTGCTGGCCACGCGACAGCGCTACAATGAGGTGCGCTTCGTGTTCTACGTCGACTCGGCGCTGAGGCGCCGACTCATGGTTGCAATCCGCTAAAGGAAAGACTGCATGATTTATCGCCGTACCAAGATCGTCGCCACCCTCGGCCCGGCCAGCAATTCTCCGGAAGTCCTCGAGCAGCTCATCATCGCCGGCATCGACGTCGCCCGCCTGAACTTCTCGCATGGAACGCCCGACGAGCACCGGGCCCGTGGTCAGCTGGTACGGGATCTCGCCGCCAAGCACGGTCGCCATGTCGCCCTGCTCGGCGACCTCCAGGGTCCGAAGATCCGCATCGCCAAGTTCGTCAACAAGCGCATCGAACTCAAGGTCGGCGATCCCTTCCGCCTGTCCATCGCCCATCCCCGCACCGAAGGCACCGAAGAAGTGGTCGGCATCGACTACCCGGGCCTGGTCACCGACTGCCGCGTGGGTGACGAACTGCTGCTGGACGATGGCCGCGTGGTCCTGCGCGTGGAAGGCATGACCGCCACCGAATTGCATTGCACCACCCTGATCGGCGGCCCGCTGTCCGATCACAAAGGCATCAACCGGCGTGGCGGCGGTCTCACCGCCCCTGCGCTGACCGACAAGGACCGGGACGACATCAAGCTGGCCGCCTCCATGGAGGTCGACTACCTGGCCGTGTCCTTCCCGCGTGATGCCGAAGACATGCACGAAGCCCGTCGCCTAATGGAAGCCGCCGGTGGCAAGTCCTGGCTGGTGGCCAAGATCGAGCGCGCCGAAGCCGTGGCCGACGACGAAGCCCTGGACGGCCTGATCCATGCCAGTGACGCCGTGATGGTGGCCCGGGGCGACCTGGGCGTGGAAATCGGTGATGCCGAACTGGTGGGCATCCAGAAGCGCATCATTTCCCACGCCCGTCGCCTCAACAAGGCGGTGATCACCGCGACCCAGATGATGGAGTCGATGATCAGCAGCCCGATGCCGACCCGTGCGGAAGTCTCCGACGTGGCCAACGCCGTGCTGGACAACACCGACGCGGTGATGCTCTCCGCCGAGAGCGCCGCCGGCCAGTACCCGGTGGAAGCGGTCAAGGCCATGGCGCGCGTCTGCGTCGGTGCCGAGAAGCAGCCCACCAGCAAGCTGTCCAGCCACCGCCTGGGCCATACCTTCACCCGGTGGGACGAGAGTATCGCCCTGGCCTCCATCTACGTGGCCAACCACTTCCCGGGCGTGAAGGCGATCATCAGCCTGACCGACACCGGTTACACCCCGCTGATCATGTCGCGCCTGCGCTCCTCGGTGCCGATCTTCTCCTTCGCCTCCAGCCGCGCCACCCAGGCCCGCACCGCGCTGTTCCGCAACGTGCACACCATCCCCTTCGACCCGACCACCATGCCGGCGAACAAGGTGAGCCAGGCGGCGGTGGACGAGCTGCTCAAGCGCGGCATCGTCGAGCACGGTGACTGGGTCATCCTCACCAAGGGCGACAGCTACACCAAGCGTGACGGCACCAACACCATGAAGATGTACCGCGTGGGCGATCTGCTGGTCTGATCCCTGCCGCCGGTCCTTGACCGGTGCTGACGAAAAGCCCCGAACAGGCGACTGCTCGGGGCTTTTTCTTGGGCGCAGGTGGCACCTAAAGGGCAGCGCTAGAGACCCTTGAAGGCGAGGTAGGCCAGATGCAAGGCCGCCGCACCCAGCACGCCCAGGCTACAGACGATGAGGATGCCACGCTGCAGCGAGCGCAAGCGCCCCTCACGGCGGGCCGCCAGGCGCGTGGCATCGAGCAGCGCAACGTTGGCCAACGGTGATTCACGCATCGTTTCGCTCCCCCAGTCTCTTAATGCACTATATTCTCATTCTCACATAGATCAAGGGAGTCCGACGAGCGTCTGCCGGACTGTGGCAGAATAGCCGGTTTGGTGCGAACAGCCTGGGTGAACGATGGCGTTACGTTTCGAACGGCTCAAGTGGCAGGACTGGAAAGGCGCCTTCACGGAGCGCAACTACGAGCGCGGTCGGCGCCTGGCACTCGACGGCCTGGTGCAGCTGCGCTCGGCGGCCAGGGGCCAGCTCTATGCCGAGTGCAGCAGCCCGGCCGGACCGGCCTATCGGCAGGCGATCAGCCTGCGCGCGGGCGAGACCGCCTGGCGGGTCGACGCCCGCTGCACCTGCCCGGTCGGCCGCAACTGCAAGCATGCCGCCGCCGCCCTCATCGAGCTCGAACGGCTGCAACGCAGCGAGGCCGACTTGCCGGCCACGCCGGTTGCCAATCCGGAGCTGCCGCAACCGGTCCTGACCCTCGGCAGCCATACCCAGATCGATTACGACCGGCACATCGGCAAGATGCGACCCACGGTGCGCCATCGCGCCGCCCTGGCCTTTGCCTATGGCCCGCGGCGACTGTTCGGCACCCCGCCGCGTACCCCGGACGCCGCCTATCCCGCACGCCAGTTGCCGGCCGAACAACGCTGGCGGCAGACGCTGCTCGATCATGGCCTGCGCCTGGCCACCCGGCGCAGCGCCGCGCTGCCCGACGACAGTGGCGAGATGTTCGAATTGCCGGACGACCCCGCCTGGCTCAGATTCGTGCAGCAGGTCATCCCCGGTCTGCGCGAAGCCGGCTGGAAGATCGAGGCCCATCCCGAATTCACCTTCGACCTGACACCGGTGGAAGGCTGGTACGGTCACCTCGAAGAGGTGCAGGATCCGACCGCCGCGAACGGCCAGTTCGATGTCGAGTTGGGTATCCGCCTGGGCCAGCGCCGCGTCAGCCTGATTCCGCTGCTGATCGACGCCCTGCGCCGCGAACCCTCCCAGTACGAGCTGGCGATGCTGGCCAAGCGCGCCGACGACGAACCCGTGTTGTTGCGCATCGATCCTCCGCGCCTCGCCGGCCCGCAGGGCCGGGTACAACGGGTCGCCGTGCCCCTGGGTCGGCTCAAGCCGATCCTGCAGATCCTCGGCGAGCTCTATGCGACCGACCGCCTCACCCAGGACCGTGCCCTGCGCCTGCCGCGCCTGGACGCCGCGCGCCTGGCCGAGCTGGACGAGCGCCTGCCGCTGGAATGGGAAGGCGGTGAACGCCTGCGCAGCTTCGCCGAGCGGCTGCGCAGCTACGCGGCCGAGCCCGTCGTCCTGCCGGACACCCTGCACGCCGAACTGCGCCCCTATCAGCGCGACGGCGTGGCCTGGCTGCAGGCGCTGCGCGAACTGGAAGTGGGCGGCATCCTGGCCGACGACATGGGCCTGGGCAAGACGCTGCAGACCCTGGCGCACATCCTCGTCGAACAGGCCGCCGGGCGCCTGACCGCACCGGCATTGATCGTCATGCCGACCAGCCTGATCCCCAACTGGCAGGACGAGATCGCCCGCTTCGCCCCCGGACTGCGCGTGCTGACCCTGCAGGGCAGCGCCCGCAGCAGTCGCTTCGAGCGAATTCCGGAGCACGATGTGGTGCTCACCACCTATGCCCTGTTGCCCCGCGATGCCGAGCGCCTGGCCGACTACGATTTCCACCTGCAGGTGCTGGACGAGGCCCAGTCGATCAAGAATGCCGCCACCAAGGCCGCCCAGGCCGCACGCCACCTGCGTGCCCGCCATCGTCTCTGCCTGACCGGCACGCCGCTGGAAAACCACCTGGGCGAACTCTGGTCGCAATTCCACTTCCTGATGCCCGGCTGGCTGGGCGACGAGAAAGGCTTCAAGCAGGCCTATCGCATTCCGGTGGAGCGCGAAGGCGATGTGCAGCGCCTGGCGGCCCTCAAGGCACGGGTGCGGCCCTTCATGCTGCGCCGCACCAAGCAGCGGGTCGCCAGCGAGTTGCCACCCAAGACCGAGATCGTCCAGCTGGTCGAGCTCAGCACGGCGCAGCGCGAGCGCTACGAAGACCTGCGGCTGCTGCTGGACGAACGCGTCCGCGCCGAGATCGCCCGTCAGGGCATCGGTCGCAGCCAGCTGCTGATCCTCGATGCCCTGCTGCGGCTGCGCCAGGTTTGCTGCGATCTGCGCCTGGTACCCCACGAAGACGCCAGCGTGGCCAAGCCCTCGGCGAAACTGGCGGCGCTGAACGAGCGCCTCGACGCCCTGCTCCCCGGCGGCAGTCGGGTCCTGGTGTTCTCCCAGTTCACCAGCATGCTCGATCTGATCGCCGCCGACCTCGACCAGCGCGGCATCGAGTACGTCACCCTGACCGGCGAAACCCGGGATCGGCGCACCCCGGTGCAGCGCTTCCAGAGTGGCGAGGTGCCGGTGTTCCTGCTCAGTCTCAAGGCCGGCGGCAGCGGTCTCAACCTGACGGCGGCGGACACGGTGATCCACTTCGATCCCTGGTGGAATCCGGCTGCCGAGCAGCAGGCCAGCGACCGCGCCTACCGCATCGGTCAGGATCGTCCGGTGTTCGTCTACAAGCTGATCGCCCGCGGTACGCTGGAAGAACGTATCCAGCAGCTGCAGCAGGAAAAGGCCCGTCTGAGCGCCGGTATCCTCAGCGAGAACAGTGGCGACTGGCGCCTGACCGAAAGCGACCTGACCCAGCTGCTGGCACCACTGGATCGCTAGCAAGCCAGGTCGACTGTCGCTTCTGACGACGTGAGGTAACCGGCGGCGTCAGGAGCAGAGCGGGAAAGCCCGCACCTCGCTACTTGTCGCCTGCACCCTCGCCCACCACATCTCCCGTCGCATCCAGCACCTTGCTGGAAGGGAATCTGTTCGAGGCGACGCGGACCGCCAGTACCGACAGCGACAGCAGGAAGATGCCGCCGCAGAGATACAGCAGCCCGACATCCGGCGGCCGATGATGAGAGACATCACCGATCAGGTAGCGGGTCAGGGCAGTGATGGCGATGTAGAGCAGAAAGCGGATGGGCAGGTGGTTGGTCTTGAAGTAGATGCCGACCATGGCACCCAGCTCCAGATAGATGAAGAGCAGCAGGATGTCATCGATGCTCGCCTGGCCCTTGTTGAACATCTCCATGAAGGCCATCACCGAGGCCCAGGCCGTGGCCGCGCCAATGGCGAACAGGCCGAAGTAGTGGAAGCCTTCCACCAAAAGGTTGCCGAGGGAGTTCGCCCCGTCGTGCATGCGCTTGCGACCGCTGTCTGCCCATTTCATGGCCTGCCACCCCACTGCCGTGTCCGAATACACCCACCTGCAGACTCGTCCATGTTGAAATTCCCGTTCTCAAGGTTGCTCTGGCACCAGCCGCTCTTATAGCGAGAAGCCGGACCGCCGACCAGTGCGCAACTGTCGCAGACTGGACGGCCCGCCGCTGGCAGGCTAAAACCTGAGGAAAAGCCCGCAAGGGCTCTGGAGTCTACTGTGGAAGCGCGTCTATCCTGCCTCGCCTGCCTGGACCGGCCCGATCCCCGGCTGCTGGAAGCTGCCCTGTGGATCGCGGCCGAGCACCATGACCAGGTCGATCCGCCGGCCCTGCTGCACTCGCTGGACGATCTGGCGCTGCGCCTGGTCGCCACCCTGGATGGCGATGCCAGTCAATCCGAGCGTGCCCAGGCCTTGTTACGGCAATTGTGCGATGCCGGCTTTCGCGCCGCCGAGTGGCCCCTGAATCCCACCGCAGCCCTGCTCGACGAAGTCCTGGCGCGGCGGCGCGGCCAACCGCTGTCGATCGCGCTGGTGGCCCTGGAACTGGCGCGGCGCCTGGAGATCGACCTGCAGGGCATCGGCTTTCCCGGGCACTTCCTGCTGCGCGTCCCCGGCGCGGATCACCTGCTCGAACCCTTTGGCGGACGCCGCCTGTACATGAACGACTGCCGTCAGTTGCTGGTGGATCAGTTCGGTCCCGCCGCGCAACTGCAGGCGAGCTACCTGGCGCCCCTCGGTCCGCGGCAGATGATGCAGCGCCTCTCGCGCAATCTGCGTGAACTGCATCGCCAGGGCGACCAGCCACTGGCCGCGCTCAAGGATGCCCAGCGGGTCATCGAGCTGGGCGCGGTCGGGGTCATCGATCACCTGGCGCGCGCCGACCTGTACCGCCAACTCGATTGCCCCCAGGCCGAGCGCTATGACCTGCAGCACGCCCTGCTGATCAGCGAAGACGACGCCGAACGCGAGCAGGTGCGACGGCGGCTGGAGCAACTGGGCGCGCCTTCCGCCACCCTGCACTAGCCGCGCAGCAACCAGAGCACCAGCTGGGCGCCGAGCAGATTGCTCAGCCCGGCCAGCACCATGACCAGGCCGGCCACGGTGCCCTCCTCCAGACCGACCTCGTAGGCCTTGCTGGTCCCCACGCCATGGGCACCCATGCCGAACAGGGCGCCGCGGGCCAGGGCCGACTTGAGCGGCAGCAGCTTGATCAGCAGGCTGCCGAGGATGGCCCCACCCAGGCCGGTGATCATCACGAAGGCCGCGGTCAACTCGGGGACACCCCCCACGGTGGCGGACATCGGCATGGCGAAGGGGGTGCTGATGGAGCGCGGCAGCATGGACAGCAGCACCCGGTCATCGAGCAGCAGCAGGCGGGCCAGCAGCCAGGAACTGCCGATGGCCACGCCACTGCCCACGCAGAGGCCGGCCAGCAGCGCCTGCCAGTAGCGCGCCAGCAGGCGGCGTTGCTGCCAGATCGGCACGGCGAAGGCCACCGTCGCCGGTCCCAGCAGGGTGATCAGCCAGTGGCTGTAGTGGGCGTATTCGGCATAGCTCACCTGCTGCCAGAGCGTGGCGGCATAGAGCAGCACCGTGACGAAGATGATCGGACTGACCACATACCAGCGCAGGCGCGCATAGAGCACGCGGCTCACCACGTACCCGGCCACCGTCAGCAACAGCCAGAAGAGCCCGGGCAGATCAGGCATCGCGACGTCCCCGACGGCGGAACATCCAGTCCACGGTACAGGCGGTCGCGATCATGGTCAGCACGGTGCTGAGCAGGATGGCCAGCAGGATGCGCACGCCCTCCTGCCGTAGCAGCGGGCCGTAGTCGAGCAGGCTCAGCAGCGCGGGAATGAAGAACAGCAGCATTTCGCCGAGCAGCAGGCGCACGCCGCCCTGTAACCACTCGGGCTCGACGATGCGCGCGGCCAGCAGCACCAGCAGCATGGCCAGACCTACCACACCACCCGGGACCGGCAAGGCGAAAGAGGTCGCCAGCCAGGTACCCACGGCCCACAGCGCGCCCAATCCGCACAGCTCCAGAGCCAGGCGCAGATATCTATTCACCCAGGGCTCCATCTCAAATCTTCATCAGGCGCTCAAGGATACCGAGGCTGAGGGGACGAGGACAGCAAACCGGACCAGGCGGCGGGATCAGCACGGGTAAAGCAGCTTTGCAGCCTGGGCAAGATCAGCCCAGGGCGGCGATGACCTCGGCGACCCAGCGCTCGGCATCTTCGTCCGGCGTCACCGTTTCACTGGCATCGATGCGCAGCATGGGCAGCAGTTCGCGCAGCCCCAGCTCGGCGAACAATTCCTGCATCAGCTCGCCGCCACCGCAATAGGTGTCACCATAGCTGGAATCACCCAGGGCCAGCACCGCGCCGGGCCGTCCGGACCACGGCGGCAACCGATCGCGCAGTTGGAAATACAGGGATTCCAGGTTGGCGGGCAATTCGCCCATACCGGTGGTGGAGGTAATGGCCAGCAAGGCTTCGGGTGCGAAGGCCTCCAGGCTGCCGAGATCGGCATTGGGCTGGTGCCAGACCTCATGGCCTGCCGCGGTCAACCGCGACTTCACCTGTCGGGCGATATCTTCCGCGGTGCCATAGACCGAGCCATTCAACAGTGCGACTTTCATACGGACCTCTTGCGTGGAATCCTGTCCAGTATGCCTGGCGCGGCCCGCGCTTGGCGCTCCGTCAGCAAGATGGCTCCGCTGGCAACCCCGGCTGCAGCCAGGGGTCTCAAGGCTTGTTATGCTAGCGCCGCCTGCTACCCCAGGCGTTTTCGCCACCTGTCCGCCTACCCGGCGGCATGACGGCATCCGGCCTATCCGGCCCGATCGCCCGGAGTTGGAGCATGAATCAGCCTGTTACCCTCATGGTCGCGCGGCGCGTCGCGGCCGGCCAATACGATGCCTTTCTGATCTGGCTGCGCGAAGGCGAAGCCCTGGCCACCGGGTATCCCGGCTATCTCGGTTCGGGGGTCCTGACCCCGCCTCCAGGCGACAATCTGGTACAGATCATCTTTCGCTTCGCCTGTCCCCAGACCCTCGACGCCTGGGAACACTCGGAGACGCGGCGTCTCTGGCTGGAGCGTGGCCAGGGCCTGTTCGAAGCGCCCCTGGCACGGCGTGCCCAGGGCATGGACGACTGGTTCGGCGCGGGCATCCAGCCGCCGCCGCGCTGGAAACAGAGCATCGCCGTCTGGCTGGCGTTCTTTCCCATCTCGCTGCTGTTCAATGCCGCTTTCGGCGATTACCTGGCGCATCTGCCGTTACTGCCGCGCATCCTGCTGAGCACCCTGATCCTCACCCCGGTGATGGTCTGTGTCTTCATTCCGCTGATCACCCGCGCGCTGAAGGGCTGGCTGCACAGTGCCTCGTCGCGGACCGGCGACTGGCGCGGTAGCGCCCGCTAGGCCAGCACGGATCGGCCTGCATCCTGACGCGTCGAATGCGTACAATGGCCACGGCCAGCCTCCTGGCCGCTTCGCTCATCAGGATCGGGTACCCTCATGTCCGCAACCCTTCCCCTTCTGGTCACCGGCGCCAATCGCCGCGTCGGTCTCGCCTTGACCCGCCGGCTGCTGGCGGAGGGCCAACCCGTCATCGCCGTCTATCGCGACGATCCGGGCCCCTTGCGTGACCTTGAGATCGAGGCCTATCAGGTCGATCTGGCGGAAGAGGCACAGCGCGACACCCTGCTGCAGCAACTGCATGAACGCCATCCGGCATTGCGCGGCATCGTGCACAACGCTTCGGTCTGGGCCGAAGACGGCCTGGAAAATCTGCGGCTGCTCTACCGTCTGCATCTGGAAGCGCCCTACCACCTCAATCTGGGCCTGCAGGACCTGCTGCTGGCCGCGCCGCGGGCCGACATCATCCATATCGGCGACGACAGCGCCACACGCGGCAGCCGCAATCACATCGGCTACGCCGCCACCAAGGCCGCCCTGCACAACCTGACCCTGTCCTTTGCCGAAGCCCTGGCACCCAGGGTGCGGGTCAACACCATCGCGCCGGGCCTGCTGATCTTCAAGGAAGGCGCCGACGAGGCCTATCGCCAGGCGACCCTGGACAAGGCGCTACTGGATTTCGAACCCGGCGCCGATCCCATCGTGGATACCGTGCTCTATCTGCTGTCGACCCAGTACGCCACCGGCAGTACCTTTACCGTCAACGGCGGGCGCCACCTGCGCCACGGCCGCCGCTAGCAAGAGGAATCAGTCATGACCGAACAAGACCGCCTGGAACTGGAAGCCGCTGCCTTCCGCACCCTGGTCGACCACCTGCGCAAGCGCACCGATGTGCAGAACATCGACCTGATGAATCTGTCCGGCTTCTGCCGCAACTGCCTGTCCAAGTGGTACAAGGCAGCGGCCGACGACAAGGGCCTGGAACTGGGCCTGGACGATGCCCGTGAGGTCGTCTACGGCATGCCCTATGCGGACTGGAAAGCTCGGTACCAGACCGAGGCCTCGCCAGCCCAGGCCGCGGCCTTCCAGGAGCAGCAGAGCAAATGAGCGATCTCGCCAGCTTCCGCGTCAGCCTGGGCCAGGGCAACCATGCCTTCGCCGACACCCTGGCCTTCGTCGCCGAGCACTACCACTACCAGCCCACGGCCTTTCGCAACGGCGAGGTGGACAATGCCGCAGGCCAGAACGAAGGCTCCTGCAAGACCCTGGGTCTGGCCAGACTCGAGGGCCTGAGCGATGAAGAGGCGCTGCTGGCCTTTGGCGAGCACTATCGCAGCGTGTTGCAGACGCCCGAGGGTAGCGATCACGCCAATATCCGCGCCCTTATCGCCCACGGCCTGGCCGGCGTGAGCTTCCAGGGCGAGCCCCTGACGCGTCGCTAGACCTTTTCAGCGAACAAAAAAAGCCCTGCGGATGCAGGGCTTTTTCTTGGACCGGGCTTAGACCGCAGCCGCGGGTCTCATGTAGGAAATCGGTGCCAGACCGGAGTCTTCGAAGGTCACCACTTCCCAGGCATCACGATCGGCCAGCAGCGCACGCAGCAGGCGATTGTTCATGGCATGGCCGGACTTGTAGCCGCGGAATTCGCCAATGAGGCTCTTGCCGAGCAGGTAGAGGTCGCCGATGGCGTCGAGGATCTTGTGCTTGACGAATTCGTCTTCGTAACGAAGGCCGTCTTCGTTGATCACACCCTTCTCGTCGACCACGATGGCGTTGTCGACGCTGCCACCCAGGGCCAGGTTGTGCGAACGCAGGAATTCCAGGTCACGCATGAAGCCGAAGGTACGGGCACGGCTGACTTCCTTGAGGAAGGAGGTGCTCGAGAAGTCCACCGAGGCTTTCTGGGTACGGTTGTTGACCACCGGGTGATCGAAATCTATTTCGAAGGTCACCTTGAAGCCGTCGAAGGGCACGAAGGTGGCGCGCTTGTCACCATCGACGACGCTCACTTCACGCTTGATGCGGATGAACTGCTTGGCCGCTTCCTGTTCCTGCAGACCGGCGGACTGGATCAGGAACACGAAGGGACCAGCGCTGCCGTCCATGATCGGTACTTCGACCGCGGACAGCTCGACGTAGGCGTTGTCGATCCCCAGACCGGCCATGGCCGACAGCAGGTGCTCAACGGTACCGACCTTGACGCCACTGTCACTGAACAGGTTGGTCGACATGGTGGTTTCACCCACGTTCTCGGCCCAGGCCGGGATTTCCACGACCGGATCGAGATCGGTGCGACGGAACACGATCCCCGTATCGACCGGAGCCGGCTTCAGGGTCAGGTAAACCTTTTCCCCGGAATGCAGGCCGACGCCAGTGGCGCGAATGGTGTTCTTGAGGGTGCGTTGTCTAATCATGCCAGGGCCGCTCGGTCGCAGGGTGCGAATGGTGTTCAACGAAGTCGCGATGATAGCAGATGCGAAAATCGATGCCCACTAATCACACCCTGGCTTGTGATATACCCGATCAATCAGCCTGACGACGCAGGAAGGCCGGAATGTCCAGGTAATCCAGGTCGTCGTTGGGATTGACCTTGGTCGCCGCTGCCGAGCCGCCATGATTCTGGCTGCCACGACCGGAGCGCATCGAGGTCGGGTACTTGAGGTCGTCGTAGTTGACCGGAGCACTTTCCTGACGGGCCGCGGCCAGGGTCTGAGCGGTGTTGTCCACCACCTTGACCGGCTTCTCGATGCGCGCACCCAGGCCGGTGGCGACCACGGTGACGTGCAGCTCGTCGCGCATTTCCGGATCGATCACCGCGCCAACCTTGACGGTGGCGTGCTCGGACGCGAAGTCCTCGATGATCTCGCCGACGGCGGCGTATTCACCCAGGGACAGATCCAGGCCAGCGGTGATGTTGACCAGGATGCCGCGGGCGCCGTGCAGGTTGACGTCTTCCAGGAGCGGGTTGCGGATGGCGGCTTCGGTGGCTTCGCGCGCACGGTTCGGACCGCTGGCGTGGCCGGTACCCATCATGGCCATGCCCATCTCGCCCATCACGGTCTTGACGTCGGCGAAGTCGACGTTCATCAGGCCGGGACGCTGCATGATGTCGGAGATACCGCGAACGGCGCCGGCGAGGACGTCGTCAGCCTTGGCGAAGGCGGCCAGCAGGCTGGCGTCCTTGCCCAGGATGGTCAGCAGCTTCTCGTTGGGGATGGTGATCAGCGAGTCGACGCATTCGGACAGGGAGCGAATGCCTTCGTCGGCGACCTGCATGCGCTTGCGGCCTTCGAAGGGGAACGGACGGGTGACCACGGCAACGGTCAGGATACCCATCTCCTTGGCCACTTCAGCGATGATCGGCGCGGCACCGGTACCGGTGCCACCGCCCATGCCGGTGGTGATGAAGACCATGTCGGCGCCTTCGAGGACTTCGGCGATGCGCTCACGATCTTCCATGGCCGCCTGGCGGCCGATTTCCGGGTTGGTGCCCGCACCAAGACCCTTGGTGACGCCCGGGCCGAGTTGCAGCACGGTACGGGATGTGACGTTCTTCAGGGCTTGGGCGTCGGTATTTGCACAGATGAATTCGACGCCTTCAACACCGCTTTTGACCATGTGGTTGACGGCATTGCCACCGCCACCGCCCACGCCGATGACTTTGATCACGGCGCTTTGTGGAATGTTGTCTACGAGTTCGAACATGGTCCCCTCTCTTCCTTTCGGATCTTCGCCTACTGCCGCGGTTTAATTGTGAATTACAAGTTGCCCTGGACCCAACGCTTCATGCGTTCCAGGACTGTGGATTTGGTTTCGCTGCTATATCCGCCAGAAACAACCGGCAAGGGATCGGTCTGCTTTTGCAGACCATAGAGCAACAGGCCGACGCCTGTGGAATAGATCGGGTTGCTGATCACGTCAGTCAGACCCTTGACCGTCTGGGGCACCCCCAGGCGTACCGGCATATGGAAAATCTCTTCCGCCAGTTCGACCGCGCCTTCCATCTTCGCGGTACCACCGGTGAGTACGATCCCTGCGGGGATCAGATCCTCGTAACCACTGCGGCGCAGTTCCGCTTGCACCAGTGTGAATAGCTCATCGTAACGGGGCTCGACCACTTCCGCGAGGGCCTGACGCGACAATTCTCGCGGCGGACGGTCACCCACGCTGGGCACCTTGATGGTTTCGCCCGGTCCAGCCAGTTTCGCCAAGGCACAAGCATACCGAATCTTGATTTCTTCGGCATATTGCGTTGGGGTTCTCAAGGCCATGGCAATGTCATTTGTGACTTGGTCGCCAGCAATGGGTATTACCGCCGTATGGCGGATGGCGCCCTCGGTAAAGATGGCTATGTCGGTAGTGCCGCCGCCAACATCCACCAGGCAGACGCCTAGTTCCTTTTCATCGTCGGTCAGCACCGAATAGGCCGACGCCAACTGCTCGAGAATGATGTCGTCGACTTCCAGACCGCAACGACGAACACATTTCTCGATGTTCTGCGCAGCGTTGACGGCACAGGTGACGACATGGACCTTGGCTTCCAGTCGCACGCCGGACATGCCGAGGGGCTCGCGCACCCCTTCCTGGTTGTCGATCACATAGTCCTGGGCCAGGGTGTGCAGCACGCGCTGGTCGGCGGGAATGGCCACCGCCTGGGCGGCATCGAGCACCCGCTCGATGTCCGCCGGGCTCACTTCACGATCGCGGATGGCTACGATGCCGTGGGAATTCAGGCTGCGAATGTGATTGCCGGCAATGCCGACGAAGGCCGAGTGGATCCGGCAACCGGCCATCAGCTGGGCTTCTTCGATGGCCCGCTGGATGGAGGCGACGGTGGATTCGATATTGACCACCACGCCCTTCTTGAGCCCGCGCGACGGATGGGTGCCGATCCCGACGATCTCGATCTGACCATCGGAAGACACCTCGCCGACCAGAGCCACGACCTTGGAAGTGCCGATGTCGAGGCCGACGATCATCTTGCCGCTTTGCACGCTTGCCATAGTAAAAAACTTCTCCTCAATGCTTGGCCGGTTCGGTCACGGGGGTGGCGGCGACAGCGGGATCACGCCAGGCCACGGCCAGACCGTTCGGATAACGCAGATCGATCCGCGCGATATTGTCCATCTGTGCCTTGAGCACCTGATCGTACAGGCGCATGAAGCGCCGCATCTTTTCCACCAGCTGGTCGCGGCCGAACACCAGTTCCAGGCCCTGACCAGTGGTGAGGTACCAGCTGCCGCGCTCATGCATTTCCAGGCGCGACACGGTGTAACCGAGCGGCCGGAGCATCTGGCTGAACATTTGGTACTGCTGCATCACCTGCTGCTGGGCCCGCTTGGGACCGTACAACCGCGGTAGATTGTCATAGTTGGCCAGATCCTGCGGGGCAAAAGCCTCACCCTGGTTGTTCAGCAGCGCCTCGTCGCCCCAACGGGCGATGGGCATCTGCTCTTCCAAGCGGATGCTGATCTCGTCCGGCCAGACCCGGCGCACCTCGGCGTGGGCGATCCACGGCATGGTTTCCAGTTCGTGGCGCATGTCGGCCAGGTCGACCTGGAAGAAGGTGGTGCCGACAAAGGGCGCGATCCGCTGCTGCACCGCGGCCTGGCTGATGTAGGAGAGATCGCCCTTGACGCTGACCTTGGCGATCGGCCGGTCGGCATAGGGCAGCAATTTCTGGGCGCCCTCGTAGGTGCCGAAGCCCAGGCCCAGCAGCAGGAACGGCCAGAGGATGCGCTTGAGCAGGCCCAGGCTGGGGCGTGGCAGGCGTGTCGACAGCGGCTCTTCGGCGACCAGGCGACTGGCGCCCCGTTGTTCGACGTTGCGCGACCGACCGAAGCCGGGCTGGTTGTGACGTAGGGTGGCGACCAAGGTTCAGCCCTCCACGTGCGCGCCGGCAACAGCGGTTGCCGGCAAGGGGTTGTACGGATGGCGGCTCATGCCGAACTCCCGGTGGTCGCGGCAGTGGCGAACAGCGGATGGCTGAGCAGTTGCGGCGCCAGTGCGCCGATGTCGCCCGCGCCCTGGCAGAGCAGGATGTCGCCCGGGCGCAGCAGTGGCTTGACCAGCGGCGCGATGTTGCTGCCGCGCTCGACGTAGATGGGATCGAGCTGACCGCGCTGGCGGATGCTGTGGCAGAGCTGGCGGCTGTCGGCGCCGGGAATGGGTTCTTCGCCAGCCGGATAGACTTCCATCAGCAACAGCACGTTGGCATCGGCCAGCACCTGGACGAAGTCTTCGTAGAGATCGCGGGTGCGACTGAAGCGGTGCGGCTGATAGACCATCACCAGCCGGCGCTCGGGCCAGCCGCCGCGCACGGCCTTGATCACCGCGGCGACTTCACGGGGATGGTGACCGTAGTCGTCCACCAGCATGACGCTGCCATTGGCGACCGGCAGCTCGCCATAGACCTGGAAGCGCCGCCCCACCCCCTGGAAGCCGGACAGGCCATTGAGGATGGCCTCGTCGCTGACGCCTTCGTCGGTGGCGATGGCGATGGTCGCCAGGGCATTGAGCACGTTGTGCACGCCCGGCATGTTGACCGAGACCGCCAGCGGTGCGCGGCCCTCGCGTAGCACGGTGAAATAGGTGCGCATGCCTTCCTGGCGGATATCCACGGCACGGACGTCGGCATCCTCGGCGGTACCGTAGGTGACGGTGGGCCGGGCGACCTGGGGAATGATCTCACGCACCACCGGATCGTCGACGCAGAGCACGGCCAGGCCATAGAACGGCAGGTTGTGCAGGAAATCGACGAAGGTGCGCTTGAGCCGATTGAAGTCACCTTCGTAGGTGCTCATGTGGTCGGCGTCGATATTGGTGACCACGGCAACCATGGGCTGCAGGTGCAGAAAGCTGGCGTCGCTCTCGTCGGCCTCGGCGATCAGGTAGCGGCTGGTGCCGAGCTGGGCATTGGTACCGGCGGCATTGAGGCGGCCGCCGATGACGAAGGTCGGGTCCAGGCCTTCGGCTGCGAACACCGAAGCGATCAGGCTGGTGGTGGTGGTCTTGCCATGGGTACCGGCCACGGCGATGCCATGGCGATAGCGCATCAGCTCGGAGAGCATCTCGGCGCGGGGCACCACGGGAATGCGCTGCTCGAGGGCGGCGGAGACTTCCGGATTGGATCTGTTGATGGCACTGGACACCACCAGCACGTCGACCTGATCCAGGTTCTCGGCGCGGTGGCCGATGTAGATGCGCGCGCCGAATTGCTGCAGGCGCGCGGTCACCGCGGATTCCTTGAGGTCCGAACCCGAGACTTCGTAACCCAGGTTCAGCAGCACCTCGGCGATGCCGCACATGCCGACGCCGCCGATACCGACGAAATGGATGCGCCGGATGCTGCGCATGCGCCGAACTTCGGCCTGGATGGCACTTTGCGACTTAACCACGGGCTACCTCCAGACAGGCGTCGACGACTGCACGGGTGGCATCGGGTTTGGCCAGGGCACGGCTGCGAGCGGCCATGCCGGCAAGACGTTCGGGATGCATCAGGACCTCGGTAAGCTGCGCGGCGAGATCCGCCGGGCGGGTGGAATGTTGCGGCAGCACCACACCGGCACCGGCGCGCTCCAGGAAGCGCGCATTGCTGGTCTGGTGGTCGTCGATGGCGTGCGGCAGGGGGATCAGCAGCGCCGGCAGACCGGTGGCGGTCAGCTCGGCGACGGTCAGGGCACCGGCCCGGCAGATCACCAGATCGGCCCAGGCGTAGGCGGCGGCCATGCCGGCGATGAAGGGCTGGACATCGGCCTCCACGGCGACGTTGGCATAGCGCTCGGCGGTCACCTCGGCATGCTGGCGACCGGCCTGGTGGCGCACATTGGGTCGCAGGCCCGCGGGCAGCTGGGCCAGGGCGTCGGGCAGCAGCTTGTTGAGCGGCTCGGCGCCCAGGCTGCCGCCCAGTACCAGCAGATTGGCGGCGCGCTCTTCCAGCGGCGCGCGGGTCACCGGGGCGAAGAGCTCGGCGCGTACCGGATTGCCGGTGGACAGACGCTTGGCGGACGCCGGGAAGGTGTCGGCGAAGCCTTCGCAGACCCGTGCGGCCATGGGCACCAGCAGACGGTTGGCGGTGCCGGCATGGGCATTCTGTTCGTGGATCACCAGCGGGATGTTGCACAGCCTGGCGGCCAGGCCACCAGGACCGGTGACGAAGCCACCCAGCCCCAGCACGCAGACCGGCTTGAGCCGGCGCATGAGCCCCATGGCCTGCATGAGCGCCCCGCTGAGTTGCAGCGGCGCCTTCACCAGGGAGCGCACGCCCTTGCCTCTCAGGCCGGTGACCGGGATGTGGTGCAGGGTGATGCCGGCTTTGGGCACCACGTCGTTCTCGATGCCGCGCGGGGTACCCAGCCAGTGCACGGTATAGCCGCG
This sequence comes from Pseudomonas sp. LA5, assembly GCF_028640825.1. Lineage (NCBI taxonomy): Bacteria > Pseudomonadati > Pseudomonadota > Gammaproteobacteria > Pseudomonadales > Pseudomonadaceae > Pseudomonas > Pseudomonas sp. LA5. Next base: position 220,978 of record NZ_JAQYZY010000032.1, on the reverse strand, counting down.
GGCTTCGAATTCACGGGCGCAGGCCAGGGCCGGAAAGACGTGCCCGCCGGTACCGCCGGCCATGATGAGGACGTTAGCGGACATCGGCGAAATCCTCTTCGGTGAATTCCACATCCTCGGTATCCACCAGGGTGCGTCTCTCCCACTCGATGCGCAGCAGCAGGCCCATGCTCACGCAGCAGATCACCAGGGAGCTGCCGCCGTAGCTGAGGAACGGCAGGGTCAGGCCCTTGGTCGGCAGCAGGCCGACGTTCACGCCGATGTTGATCAGGAACTGGCCGATCCAGAGCATCGACAGGCCGTAGGCCACATAGGCCGAAAAGAACTGCTTGGACTGCTCGGCCCAGTGACCGATGAACAGCCCGCGCACGCAGACGAAGAGGAACAGGCCGACGGTGGCCATGGCCCCGATCAGGCCGAGTTCTTCGGCCAGCACGGCGAAGAGGAAGTCGGTATGGGCTTCGGGCAGATAGAACTGCTTTTGGATGCTGTTGCCGAGGCCGAGACCGGTCCAGCCGCCACGACCGAAGGCGATCAGCGCCTGGGTCAGCTGATAGCCGGAGCCGAACTGGTCAGCCCAGGGATCGGTGAAAGTGATCAGGCGCTGCATCCGGTAGGACTGGGTCTGCACCAGCACGAACACCGCCAGCACGGCCAGGGCGACCATCATCAGGAAGCGGAACAGACCGACGCCGCCAAGGAACAGCATGGCACCGGCGGCGCCCATCATCACTACGGTGGCACCGAAGTCGGGTTCGCGCAGCAGCAGCATGGCCATCGGCAGGAGCACGATGAAGGGCTTGAAGAAGCCGGCCCAGGTGTGGCGCACCTCATGCTGACGACGAACCAGGTAACCAGCCAGATAGAGCACCACGAAGACCTTGGCGATCTCCGAGGGCTGCACGTTGAAGATGCCGAAGCCGATCCAGCGCAGGGAGCCGTTCACCTCGCGGCCGATGCCAGGCACCAGTACCGCCACCAGCAGGAGGAAGGCGATGATCAGCAACGGAAAGCCGAAGCGCTGCCAGGTGGCCATGGGGATCAGCATCACCACGCCGCAGGAGACGAAGCCGATCGCCAGGTAGACCAGGTGGCGGTACATGAAGTACAGCGGATTGCCCGACTGGGCGGCGGCCACTTCGGAGGAAGCCGAGGTCACCATCACCAGACCGAGGCCGAGCAGCAGCAGGCAACCCGCCAGCAGCGGGAAGTCCAGGTCGATGCCGTGGCGGCTGGCCAGCGGCGAGGGATAGGGGCGCAGCAGGCTGAGGATCATGCCAGAGCTCCCACGGCCTGGGCGAACAGCCGTCCGCGTTCTTCGAAATTGCGGAACATGTCGAGACTGGCGCAGGCCGGCGACAGCAGCACGGCGTCGCCTGGCTGGGCCAGCCCGCGACTCTCGGCCACGGCTTCTTCTAGGGTGGTGACATGCACCTGTTGCACGGTGGCCGGCAGGATCTCGGCGATCCGTGCCGCATCGCGCCCCAGCAGCACCACGGCGCGACAGTGACGCGCGATGGGTTCGCGCAGGGCACTGAAATCGGCGCCCTTGCCGTCGCCACCAGCGATCAGCACCAACTGGCCGGCGATGTCATCACCCAGGCCTTCGACCGCAGCCAGGGCAGCGCCGACGTTGGTCGCCTTGGAATCATTGTAGTAGCTGACGCCCGCGACCTCGCCGACCCACTGGCAGCGATGCTCCAGACCCGGGAAGGCGCGCAGGGCCTCCAGCATGGGTGCCAGCGGCAGACCGGCGGCCTGGCCCAGGGCCAGTGCGGCCAGGGCATTGCTGTGGTTGTGGGTACCGCGGATCTTGAGTTCCTCGACATCCAGCAGGTTGTCGAAGGCCAGCGCCAGATAGCGACGGCCCTCCTCCTCGCGAATGCCGAAGGCACGGAAATCGGGCCGTCCCAGGCCGAAGGTCAGGCGCGGCACGTCATCGCCGATCAGCGGCCGCGACAGGGCATCGTCGCGATTGACCACCACCTGGCGGGCGCCACGGAAGATGCGGTGCTTGGCCTGGTGATAGGCCGGCATGCCGGTGTAGCGATCCATGTGGTCTTCGCTGAGGTTGAGCACCGTGGCCACCTCGGCATTGAGTCGCTCACAGGTCTCCAGTTGGAAGCTCGATAGCTCCAGCACATAGAGTTCGACGTCATCGGCCAGCAGGTCCAGCGCCGGGGTACCGAGGTTGCCCCCCACGGCCACCCGCTTGCCGGCGCGCAGCGCCATGTCACCCACCAGGGTGGTGACGGTGCTCTTGGCGTTGGAACCGGTGATGGCGACGATGGGTGCCCGGGCCTGGCGCGCGAACAGCTCGATATCGCCGGACAGCCGCACGCCGCGGGCGGCGGCTTCCTGCAGCGCCGGCGTTTCCAGGGCCAGGCCGGGACTCACATAGAGCTCGGCCGCGCGGGCGAGGAAGTCGACATCCAGCTCGCCGCAGCGCACCTCGACCTGAGGATACTGGGTTCTCAGGGCCTCCAGTTCCGGCGGCTGTTCCCGCGTGTCGGCCACGGCGAAGGGCACGCCCCGGCGCGCGAGAAAGCGCACCAGCGACATGCCACTCTTGCCGAGGCCGACGACGATACGGAACTGGTCGGAAGCGATGAGCACTGCGATTACCTCAGTTTCAGGGTGGCGAGACCGAACAGCACCAGGATCACGGTGATGATCCAGAAGCGCACGATGACCCGCGGTTCGGGCCAGCCCTTCAATTCGAAATGGTGGTGGATCGGCGCCATGCGGAAGACGCGCTTGCCGGTCAGCTTGAAGGAGGCAACCTGGATGACCACCGAGAGGGTCTCCATGACGAAGACGCCACCCATGATGAACAGCACCACTTCCTGGCGGACGATCACGGCGATGGTGCCCAGGGCGGCGCCCAGCGCCAGGGCGCCGACGTCACCCATGAACACCATGGCCGGATAGGTGTTGAACCAGAGAAAGCCCAGGCCCGCCCCGATCAGGGCGCCGCAGAAGACGATCAGTTCGCCGGAGCCTTCCACATAGGGAATCAGCAGGTAGTCGGCGAATTTCACGTTGCCCGACAGGTAGCAGAAGATGCCCAGGGCGCCGCCGACCATCACGGTGGGCATGATCGCCAGGCCGTCGAGGCCATCGGTGAGGTTGACCGCGTTGCTGGAGCCGACGATAACGAAGTAGGTCAGCACAACGAAGAAAATCCCCAGCGGGATCTCGATGTTCTTCAGCAGGGGCAGGATCAGCGTGGTTTCGATCGGCGCCTTGGCCGTGACATAGAGGAAGATCGCCGCCCCCAGGCCGAATACCGATTGCCAGAAGTACTTCCAGCGACTGGGCAGACCGCGGGAATTCTTCTCGATCACCTTGCGATAGTCGTCGACCCAGCCGATGGCGCCGAACAGGAAGGTCACCGCCAGCACGGTCCAGACGTAACGGTTGTGCAGATCGGCCCACAGCAGGGTGCTGATGCCGATGGTGGTCAGGATCAGGGCGCCGCCCATGGTGGGGGTGCCGGATTTGGACAGGTGCGACTGGGGGCCATCGTTGCGCACGGCCTGGCCGATCTGGCGGATCTGCAGGGTGCGGATCATCCAGGGGCCGAGCCACAACGACAGCAACAGGGCGGTCAGAACGCCCAGAATGCCGCGCAGGCTGAGGTATTGGAAGACGGCGAAGCCCTTGTAGAACTGTTGCAGGAACTCCGCCAACAGCAGCAGCATCAGTGTTTCTCCTCGGTGTTGATAGCGCAGAGCGCGGCGACGACCTTGTCCATCGCGGCGCTGCGGGATCCCTTGATCAGCAGGGTGGTTCCGGCCCGGTCCTCGTCCGCCAGGGCCTCGATCAGTTGTTCGCGATCGGCGAAATGCCGGGCCTCGGCGCCATAGGCGCGGGCCGCATGGGCCATCGAGGGACCGACGCTGTAGAAGGCATCCACCTTGCCGCGGGCGTGCTCGCCCACCTCGCGATGGCCCTGTTCGGTCCACTCGCCCAGCTCGGCGATGTCGGCCAGGACCGCCACCCGACGGCCCGGCAGGGCAGCCAGCAGGTCGATCCCGGCCTTAACCGACGCGGGGTTGGCGTTGTAGCTGTCGTCGATGACCTGGGCGCCGCGCTGGCTGGTGCGGGTCAGGGTGCGGCCCTGGACCGGTGCCGCGGCGGCGAGACCACGGGCGATGGTGGCTAGCTCCAGCCCCAGGCTGAGCGCGGCGGCCGCGGCGGCCAGGGCATTGCCGACGTTGTGGGCACCCAGCAGCTGCAGGGTGACCGGCGCCTGGCCCTGGGCAGTGTGCAAGAGGAAGCTCGGGCGGCCCTGGGCATCCAGGGTCACCTCGCTGGCGCGGACATCGGCGCGGGCGTCCAGGCCGAAGGCGACGACGCTGCGACCGGCAGCGCGGCGCTGCCAGGTCTCGAAGGCGGCGTCGTCGCGGTTGAGCACCACGGTGCCCGCCTCGCCCACGCCTTCGATGATCTCGCCCTTGGCCTCGACGATACGATCGACACCGCCGAATTCGCCCACATGGGCCTGGCCGGCGTTGGTAATGATAACGACATCCGGGCGTGTCAGGCTCACGGTATAGGCGATGTCACCGACGTGGGAAGCGCCCAGCTCGATGACGCCATAGGCGTGCTCGGCGGCCAGTTGCAGCAGGGTCAGGGGCGCGCCGAGGTCGTTGTTCAGATTACCCTGGGTGGCCAGGGTGGCGCCCTGCTGACGCAGGATGGCGGCGAGCAGCTCCTTGACCGTGGTCTTGCCACTGGAGCCGGTCACGGCAGCGAGCTTGCCCTGGAACAGATCACGATTGAAGGCGCCGAGGCGACCCAGCGCCAGGCGGGTATCGGCGACCACCAGCTGGGGCAGCTGGACCTCGGGCACGGCCCGCTCCACCAGGGCTGCGGTAGCGCCCTGGGCGGCCACGTCGGCCAGATAGGCATGACCATCGAAACGCGGCCCGCTCAGGGCGACAAAGAGCTGTCCGGCCACGGCCTTGCGGCTGTCGGTGCCGACGCCGTCGAACAGGGCATCGGCGCCCAGCAGGTTGCCGGTCAGGGCCTCGGCCACTTCGGTGAGGGTGAAGGTTCTAAGCATGCTGTCGCTCCCAGGCGGTCAGGGCCCGCTCGGCCTGGTCGAGATCGGAAAAGGGATGACGGACACCGGCGATTTCCTGGTAGGGCTCATGGCCCTTGCCGGCCAGCACCACGATGTCTTGGGCGGTCGCCGCGGCCACGGCCTGGGCGATGGCCGCTTCACGCCGGCCGGCGAAGCTCACCTGCTCGGGATGCGCGAAGCCGGCGCGGATGTCGGCAACGATGGCGGCCGGATCCTCGGTACGGGGGTTGTCGTCGGTCACCACCACCTGATCGGCCAGGCGCTCAGCCACCGCGGCCATCTCCGGCCGCTTGCCGCGATCGCGATCGCCACCACAGCCGAACACGCAGACCAGGCGACCCAGGGCACCGACATGGGGCCGCAGGGCGGTGAGCACCTTGTCCAGGGCATCGGGGGTGTGGGCGTAGTCCACCACCACCAGCGGTCGCCCGGCGCCGCCCAGGCGCTGCATGCGTCCGGCCGGGCCCTGCAGCTGCGGGAGGATGGCGAGGATGTCGGCCAGCGCATGACCGAGCCCCAGCAGGGCACCGATGGCGGCCAGCAGGTTGCTCAGGTTGAAGCGTCCGATCAGCTGGCTGCGCAGCTCACCGGTACCCTGGGCGGTGACCAGCCGGGCGCGCACGCCGTGGTCGTCGAACTGGATGGCCTGGCAATGGAGGCTGGCGGCCGGATCGCTCAGGCTGTAGGTCAGGGTCGCGGCCGGACTGGGGCGAGCCGCCAGCTCGCGGCCAAAGGCATCGTCCAGATTGAGGACGCGGGTACCGAGCCCCGGCCAGGCGAACAGTTGGGCCTTGGCTTCGCCATAGGCGGCCATGGTCCCGTGATAATCGAGGTGATCGCGAGACAGGTTGGTGAAGACCGCGACCTTGAAGGCCAGCGCCGCCACCCGACCCTGGGCCAGGCCATGGGAAGAGACTTCCATGGCGACGGTAGTGGCGCCGTCCTCGGCCAGTTCGGCCAGGGTCGCCTGGAGCTTGAGGGCATCCGGGGTGGTGTGACGGCCTTCGGCGAGGGCGCCATGAAAGCCGCTACCCAGGGTGCCGACGATGCCGCAACGCTGACCGAGCAGGTCGCAGGCCTGGGCGATCAACTGGCTGACACTGGTCTTGCCATTGGTACCGGTGATGCCGACCAGCGCCAGGCGCCGGCTCGGCTCGCCATGGAAACGACCGGCGATGGCGGACAGCCGCGCGGCCAGGCCCTCGACGGCAACCAGGGGAATGTCCAGGGCCGGCAGTGCGGGAGCGTCCTTCGCCTCATAGGCGATGGCCGCGGCGCCGCGTTCGGCAGCGCTGGCGATATGGGCACGGCCGTCGCTGTGCAGACCGGGAATGGCCAGGAACAGCGAGCCCGGGCGGACCTCGCGGCTGTCCAGTGCCAGACCGCCGATGTCGACGGCAGTGGCAGCTTCAGGCAGGAGGTCGGTCAGCAGGCGGCTCATCGATCACGCTCCCCGACCAGCAGCGGCTTGCCGGCCTGGGCCTGCTGCACCGGCAGCGGCTGGAGGTTATCCGGCTGGATGTTCATCAGGCGCAGGGCGCCGGACATCACGCGGCTGAACACCGGTGCCGAGACCACGCCACCGTAGTAGCCGCCCTTGCTCGGACGATCGATCACCACCACCGCGGCCAGGCGCGGATTGCTGGTCGGACCGAAGCCGGCGAACAGCGAGCGATAGGAATTCTCGGCATAGCCACGGGTGCCGGTGCTGGTCTTGCGCGCGGTACCGCTCTTGCCAGCGACGTGGTAGCCCGGTACCTGAGCGCGGAAGGCCCCGCCCGGAGCTTCCACGACCTGCTGCAGCATGCCCTGCAGGGTCTTGGCAACGCGTTCTTCCACCGCCTGATCGCTGGCCGGGGCCTTGTCCAGGCGCACCATGGACAGCGGCACCGAGCGACCGTCGTTGGCCAGCACCGAATAGGCATGGGCTAGTTGCACGGCGGTTACCGCCAGGCCATAGCCATAGGACAGGGTCGCGGTCTCGGCCGGACGCCAGGTGCGATGGTTGGGCAAATTGCCGACCCGCTCGCCGGGAAAGCCCAGACCGGTGTCCTGGCCGAGGCCCACGGCGCGCATGGCGTTGTAGATGTTCTCGCCACCGACGTCGAAGGCGATCTTGCTCATGCCGACGTTGCTGGACTTGATGAGGATGCCGGTCAGGTCCAGGGCGCCGTCGCTGTGGGAGACGTCCTTGATGGTGTAGCGACCGATCTGCAGCGAACCGGGATAGACGTTGACCTTGTCGGTGGGCTTCCAGCGACCGCTGGCGAGCGCCGCGGTCATGGAGATCGGCTTCATCACCGAGCCGGGCTCCATGACGTCGATCATCGCCCGGTTGCGCATGGCGGCCGGTTCGAGACTGCGGCGATTGTTGGGGTTGTAGGTGGGCATGTTGACCATCGCCAGGACCTCGCCGGTCTTGACGTCGACGATGGTCAGGCTGCCGGCCTCGGCTTCGAACTGGGTCAGGGCATTGCGCAGTTCGCGCGCGGCGAGATACTGCAGCCGCAGGTCGATGGACAGCGCCAGGGTATTGCCCGGCTTGGCGTTCTTGGCGACCTGGACATCGCGGATCAGCCGACCGCGGCGATCCTTGACCACCTGGCGACGACCCGGCACGCCGGACAGCCACTCGTTGAAGGCCAGTTCGATGCCTTCGCGGCCGTGATCGTCGATATCGGTGAAGCCGACCACATGGGCCGCCACCTCACCCGCCGGATAGAAACGCCGAAATTCCTCGATGTCGTAGACACCGGGAATCTTGTGCGCCTTGACCTGGCTCATCACCGCCTCGCCCTGCTCGGGCGTCAGGCCACGGGCCAGGTAGAGGAATTCCTTGCTGGCGTTCTGCTCGATGCGCTTGGCCAATTCCGCACGTGGCTGGCCGACGGCATCGGCCAGGGTCGCCCAGCGATCCTCGGCGCCCAGCAGTTCCTTGGGATTGATCCACAGGGTGGTGACCGGCGTGCTCACGGCCAGGGGCTCGCCGTTGCGATCGGTGATCAGGCCACGGTGTGCGGGAATGGGGATGGTGCGCACGCTGCGCGCATCGCCCTGCCCCTTCAGAAAGGCCCGGTCGATCACGTGCAGATCGACGATGCGCCAGATGATGGTGCCGACCATGACCAGCAACAGCCCGATAATGAGGCTGAAGCGCCATGGCAGGCGCGCGATCAGGCCTTTCACGGATTGACCATCCGGATTTCGGTCGGATCGGGAATGCGCATCTGCAATTGGCCGCTGGCCAGGGCCTCGACGCGACTGTGGGCGGTCCAGGTGCTCTGCTCCAGCAGCAGCCGACCGTATTCGGCCTGGGCCTTGTCGCGGATGGCCATCTCGCCATAGAGGGTGTTGAGCAGCTGGCGATTCCAGTGGGCGCTATAGGCCACGGCTACCGCCGACAGCAGTACACCGACGAACAGCACCAGCATGACGCTGCTGCCCAAGGGCAGTTTCTTGACGAAGAGCCGGCTCATTTCAGCTTCTCGGCAACGCGCATCACGGCGCTGCGGGCGCGGGGATTGGCGGCCAGTTCGGCTTCGCTGGCATAGGCCGGCTTGCCCAGCAGGCGCAGCGAGGGCTCGAGGACCGTGGCGCGGATCGGCAGGTCGCGCGGCAGCTGGTCGGCCTCGCCCTTGGCCAATCGGCGCATGAATTGTTTGACGATGCGGTCTTCCAGCGAGTGGAAGCTGATCACTACCAGCCGGCCACCCACGGCCAGTTGCTCGTAGGCCGCCTGCAGGCCCTGCTCCAGATCGCTCAGTTCGCGATTGATGTAGATACGCAGCCCCTGGAAGGCACGGGTAGCAGGATGCTTGCCCTTTTCCCAGGCCGGATTGGCCTCGGTAAGCACCTTGGCCAGGTCGCCGGTACGTTCGAAGGGCTGGACTTCACGGCGCTGCACCACGGCGCGCGCCATGCGCTTGGCAAAACGCTCTTCGCCGAATTCCTTGAATACCTGGGCGATGTCGGCCTCGGGCGCCGTGGCGATCCAGGCGGCGGCACTCTGCCCCCGACTCGGATCCATGCGCATGTCCAGGGGGCCGTCCTGCATGAAGCTGAAACCGCGCTCGGGATCGTCGAGCTGGGGCGAGGACACGCCCAGATCCAGCAGCACGCCATCGACCTGGCCGGACCAGCCACGGCTGACGAGTTCATCGCCCAGTTCGGCGAAACTGCGCTGGACGATCTCGAAGCGGGGATCTTCCGCGGCCAGGGCCTGGCCGGCGGCGATCGCCTGGGGATCCTTGTCGAAGCCCAGCAGCCGCCCTTCTCCACCCAGCAGGCGCAGCACGGCCCGGCTGTGTCCGCCGCGACCGAAGGTGCCGTCCAGATAACGGCCGGCAGGCTGGATGGCCAATGCCTGTACGGCCTCGTCCAGGAGAACGGAGACGTGGTGGAAGACTGGGTTCATGGTCACAGGATCAAATCGCGCATTTCATCCGGCATACCGCCGGGTTCCTTAATCGCCAGGAGATCCGCGTCGCACACGGCACTCCAGGCGTCCTCATCCCATAACTGGAACTTGTTGAGCTGACCGACCAGCATCACGCGCCGGTCCAGCTTGGCGTATTCACGCAGGCGCGGCGGAACCAGGAAACGGCCACTGCCGTCGAGTTCCAGATCCACCGCATTGCCGATCAGCAAGCGCTGCAGGCGGCGAGTCTCCTCACGCAGCGAGGGCAACTGCCGCAGCTTGCTTTCGATGATTTCCCATTCCGGGAGTGGATAGACGCAAAGGCAGGGGTCGACGGCATCGATCGTCACGATGAGCTGGCCGGCACAACGCTCCAGCAGCTCGTCACGATACCGGCTCGGCATCGCGGCGCGCCCCTTGGCGTCGAGACTGATGGCGTTCGCTCCCCGGAACAATTTCGCGTCCTCTAATAGGCTGTCCTTGCCATTAAATCCCACTTCGCCCCACTTCGTACCACCGGCCGCCACTATATTGAGGAGGGCCGCTTTCAGTCAAGGTAAGCGAGGGGGTAGCCAGGCCGCGTGGGACGGGGATTTCGAGCAAATTGCACGAGTTCACGACCAGGACGAACGACATCGATTTCCGACAAACGGAAATGAAGTCAATTGATTGGCTCAATTGATTAAAGTGATGTCTTAAGAAGAGGTCTCAGACCCCGGGCGCAGAGGCCCAGGAGGGAGGGGTGCGAGAGCCGACCTGTAAGCCGGGTTCTGTCGAGGACAGTCATTCCTCTGGGACAACCATCGCTGATTGCCTCTAGCGACCTACCCGAATCCAGCGCGGGCCACGCCTATGGATTCCTATTTGGTCTTGCTCCAGGTGGGGTTTACCTAGCCACGAACTGTTGCCAGCCGTGCGGTGCGCTCTTACCGCACCTTTTCACCCTTACCGGCGCTTGCGCGCTTAGGCGGTTATTTTCTGTGGCACTTTCCGTAGGCTCACGCCTCCCAGGCGTTACCTGGCACCTCGCCCTATGGAGCCCGGACTTTCCTCCCTCGCAACCCTTGCGGATCACGACAGCGACTGCCCGGTCGGCTCTCGCGGCGCAAGGGTATAGAGACTGGGGGCGGATAACAAGGAAAGATGCCCACTAATTCACCCTGACTCAGCCCGGCTCGCCCTTGCGCTCCAGGGCCAGCTGATAGAGCTGGTTCTTGCGCGCGCCGGTGATCTGGGCGGCCAGGGCAGCGGCGCGCTTGATCGGCAGCTCGGCCAGCAGCAGATCGAGGATGCGCAGGGTCTCGGCATCGACCTCCGCGTCCTCCGGCGCCGCCCAGCCACCCACCAGCAGCACGCACTCGCCGCGCTGCTGATCCAGATCCGCGCGAATCCAGGCCAACAGCTCGCCGGCGGGCAGGCCGCGCAGGGTCTCGAAGGTCTTGGTCAATTCGCGCCCGAGGACGATGTGCCGCTCAGGCCCGAAGGTGCCCACCATGTCGGCCACGCAATCCTCGAGCCGGTGGGGCGCCTCGTAGAAGATGAGCGTGCGCGGGTCTTCGCGCAGTGCCGCCAGGCGTCCCTGCCGGCCTACCGCCTTGGCCGGCAGGAAGCCTTCGAAGCTGAAGCGATCCGAGGGCAGACCGGCCGCCGACAGCGCCGCGACCAGGGCGCAGGCGCCGGGAATCGGCGAGACCCGGAGACCTTGGGCGCGCGCCGCCCGTACCAGGTGAAAGCCCGGATCGGAAATCAGCGGCGTGCCCGCATCGGAGATCAGGGCGACGTCTTCCCCTGCCAGCAGCCGAGCGATGAAGCGGCCGCCGGCATCGCGTTCGTTGTGGTCGTGACAGGCCGCGAGTGGCGTCTCGATGCCGAAATGGCGCAGCAGCCGCGCCGAATGACGGGTGTCTTCGGCGGCGATCAGGGCCACTTCGCGCAGGACCTTGAGCGCGCGGGCGGTGATGTCGTCCAGGTTGCCGATGGGCGTGGCAACCACATAAAGAGTACCCGGCGAAATCATGATGAAACCTGACGGACTGGAAATAGCCCAACAGTGTACGCCGCTCTCGCCCTCGGCGTTCGCAACGCTTGGGTGCTGTGAGACAATCGCCCCCTTTCCAGACTTTTGCTCAGGAACCACAGCATGAAGTTCCGCCTGCGTCCGCTGCTCTGCGCCACCGCCTTCGCCCTGCTCGCCGCCTGCAGCAGCTCGCCCGTCAACAACGCCCTCGGCGACCTGCCCCAGTCCAGCCAGGCGAGCATCGAGCAGCTGCTGAATCAGGCTGGCTCCAGTCAGTCCGAGCAGGCCAATCTGCTGCGCCTGACCGCCGCCGACAAGGCCTATGCCCAGCAGAATTCCCGCGAAGCGCGGCAGATCCTCGGCTCCATCAATATCGAAGGCCTCAAGCCGGCACAGCAGATGTTCGCCCAGACGCTGCTGGCCCAGCTCGACCTGCTCGACAAGCAGCCGGCCCAGGCGCTCAAGCGTTTCGACCACCCGAGCTTCGCCCAACTGGGCGAACTGCCGGCCCAGCAGCAGATCCGCAGCGGCCTGACCAAGGCCGCGGCCCAGGCCGCCAACGGCCAGCCGCTCGCCGCCGCCCAGGAACGCATCTTCCTAGGTCCGCTGCTGGACGGCGATGCCGCCCATGACAACCGCGAGCAGATCTGGCAGCTGGTGACCAGCCTGCCGGACGCGCAGTTGCGCCAGAGCGTGAAGGACGCCGACCTCAATGGCTGGCTGGCGCTGGCCGCCATCACCCGCGGTAACCTGGCGCTGGATCAGCAGCTCGCCGCCATCGAGGAATGGCAGAAGCAGAACCCCGGCCATCCCGCCGCGCGCAATCTGCCCGATGACCTGGAGCGCCTGAAGACCCTGGCGCGGGAACCGCTCAATCGCGTCGCCCTGCTGCTGCCCCTGCAGGGCCAGCTCGCCGGCGTCTCGCGCGCGTTGCAGGACGGCTTCATGGCCGCCCGCTACGAAGCCCTGGCCGCCGGCCAGAGCGCCCCGGCGGTGACCGTCTACGACAGCACCCAGATGGGTTCGCTGGACGCCTTCTACCGCCAGGCCCAGGCCGCCGGCATCCAGCTGGTGGTCGGCCCGCTGGAGAAGAACTTCGTCAAGCAGCTGGGCGATCGCCCGCAACTGCCGATCAATACCCTGGCGCTGAACTATGGCGACAGCCAGGGCGCCCAGCCGCCGCAACTCTTCCAGTTCGGCCTGGCCGCCGAGGACGAGGCCCGCGAAGCCGCGCGCCGGGCCTGGGCCGACGGCAAGCGCAGTGCCGGCGCCATGGTGCCCCAGGGTGACTGGGGTACCCGCGTGCTGGCCGCCTTCCAGAACGAGTGGCAGCAGTTGGGCGGTCGCCTGGTGGCCGCCGAGCGCATCGGCCAACCGGTCGAGATCGCCAATCGCATCACCAGCCTGTTGCAGATGCGCCAGGGCATGGACTTCATCTTCCTCGCCTCGACCCCGGCCCAGGCCCGCCAGATCAAGCCAATCCTGGTCTACCAGAACGCCCGTGATCTTCCGGTATATGCCACCTCCAACCTCAACAGTGGCGTCAACGAACCCGGCGTGAACCAGGATCTCAACGGCATCCTGTTCTGCGAAACCCCCTGGCTGCTCGACCCGAGCAATCCGCTGCGCGCCAAGATCACCGCCCAATGGCCGCAGGCCGGCACCAGCATCGGTCGGCTCTATGCCATGGGCGCCGATGCCTACCTGCTGGCGCTGCACCTGCAGCAGCTCAAGGCCCTGCCCAACTCCGAACTGCCGGGCCTGTCCGGCAATCTGAGCGTGGCGCCCGACCAGCGCGTGGTGCGTCACCTGCCCTGGGCGGAATTCCGCAACGGCGTGGCCCAGCCGCTGCCGGCCAACAATGCACCGCTGCCCACCACCAGCGTGCCGGCTTCGCTCAGCACCCCGTGAAGCAGGCGCCGCATCTCCAGCGCGGCAGGCAAGCCGAGGATCGCGCCCTGCAGTTCCTGCAGACGCGCGGCCTGCGGCTGATCGCCCGCAACTGGCGCTGGCAGGGTGGCGAGCTCGATCTGGTCATGCTCGACGGCGATACAGTAGTATTCGTCGAGGTACGCGCCCGCAGGCACACCGCCTGGGGCGGCGCCGCGGAAAGCATAGATGCCCGCAAGCGGCAGCGACTGGTCAACAGCGCCGCCCTCTTTCTGCAATCCGAAGCGCGCTGGGCCAAGCGGCCCTGTCGTTTCGACGTGATCGCGATCGGCCCCGGGGCCGACGCGTCCCCTCAGGCACTCGAATGGATCAAACAGGCCTTCGACGCCTGAGGCCCTCCACAGCACAGGTCAAAGATATCGCGATGGACACCCACGCCCGCATCCAGAAACTCTTCCGGGACAGCATCGAAACCAAGCGTCAGGCCATGGAAGTCCTGATTCCGCATATCGATCTGGCCAGCCAGGTCATGGTTGCGGCTCTGCTCAACGAAGGCAAGATCCTCACCTGCGGCAATGGCGGCTCCGCCGGCGACGCCCAGCACTTCTCTTCGGAGCTGCTGAATCGCTTCGAGCGCGAGCGGCCCAGCCTGCCGGCCCTGGCCTTGACCACCGACACCTCGACGCTGACCTCCATCGCCAACGACTACAGCTACAACGAGGTGTTCTCCAAGCAGATCCGCGCCTTGGGTCAGCCGGGCGACATCCTCCTGGCCATCTCCACCAGCGGCAATTCGGCCAACGTGATCCAGGCGATCCAGGCTGCCCACGACCGCGAGATGACCGTCGTTGCCCTTACCGGCCGCGACGGCGGCGGCATGGCCTCCCTGCTGCTGCCCGAAGACGTCGAGATTCGCGTGCCTGCCAAGGTCACCGCCCGCATCCAGGAAGTGCACCTGCTGGTGATCCACTGCCTGTGCGACCAGATCGATCAGCAACTGTTTGGAAGCGAAGAATGAAGAAGGCTCCCCTGCTCGCCATCCTGGCGCTGTCCTTTGCGGTCGCCGGCTGCAGCAACGTGGTCACCGCCAGCCGCGACAAGCCCATCGACGACAACCGCGGCACCCGCACCCTGGGCAGTACCGTGGACGACGCCCTGATCGAGACCAAGGCCTCGGTCAACATCTCCAAGGCCAACCCCGATCTGGCCAGTTCGCACATCGTGGTGGTGAGCTACAACGGCGTGGTGCTGATCGCCGGCCAGACGCCGCGCGCCGATCTCAAGGCCCAGGCCGAACAGGCCGTGCGCAGCGTGCAGCGGGTCAAGACGGTGCACAACGAACTGCAGGTGACCGGCAACTCCTCGCTGCTGGCACGCAGCAACGACTCCTGGCTGACCACCCGCATCAAGACCCAGATGTTCGCCGATGAAGACATCCCCGGTTCGCGCATCAAGGTGGTCACGGAGAACGGCATCGTCTATCTGCTGGGCCTGGTGACCCAGCAGGAAGGCGCCCATGCCGTGCAACTGATCCAGAGCGTCTCGGGCGTGCAGCGCATCGTCAAGCTGTTCGAATACATCAACTGATCCCTATTCGCCGCCCAATAAAAAGCCCCGCATCAACGGGGCTTTTTATTGGGCGGCGTGCCTCAGGCAGCCTGCCACTCGCTTTCGGCCTCGTCACGGGTCTTGGACAGGCGTACCTGACTGCCATCCACCGACTGGACCCAGCTCAGCGGAATGTAGTGATGCTTGCCATCGGCATCCTGATCGCGCTTGGTCAGCTTGATGCGATCGGCGCCTTCCATATGGTCGACGGTGCCCACGTGCTGGCCGTCCGAACCGACAACTTCCGCATGCTCTTTGATCTGGGTTGCATCTACCATGGTGGTTCTCCGGCAGGTTAAGAAAAAGGAGGCGCCTCTCTGAGTGCCTGCAGGATAGGAGGCGCAAGACGTCGTCTGGGTTCGGCCCATGCCGACGAAAGGCCATCATGACGGTCAGAAGCCCGCGACCTGTGAAGAGGATCCATCGATGAGCGACGAGCCGAGCAAGCTGACCCGTTCCAAGGAGCGCTGGGCCCAGGAGGGACGTTTCCTCACCGGCCAGGGTGCGCGTGCGGAAAGCGAGCGTCTGCCACCTGGCCAGCACCGCGTCAGCAACTGGCCGGTCCTGGATCTGGGCATCCGCCCGGAGGTCAGCCGGGAGCGTTGGCAACTGGCGGTGACCGGCGCGGTCCGCAAGACGCTGCGCTGGAACTGGGAGACCTTCGCCGCGCGGGCGACTACCGAGACGGTCAGCGACATGCATTGCGTCACCACCTGGTCACGCTATGACAATCGCTGGATCGGTCTGCCGATAGCAGAATTGCTCGACGAGGTGCAGCCGCGGGACGAGGCGACCCATGTGCTCCTGCACAGCCATGACGGTTACATCACCAATCTGCCGCTGGCCGATTTCGCCGCGCCGGGCGCCATGCTGGTGCACAGCTGGGAAGGCCAGCCGCTGACGGCCGAGCACGGGGGGCCGGTACGGGCCCTGATCCCGCATCTCTATCTGTGGAAAAGCGCCAAGTGGCTCAGGCGCATCGACTTCCGGGTCGGCGACACGCCTGGCTTCTGGGAAATGCGCGGCTATCACGACCGCGGCGATCCCTGGCAGGAGCAGCGCTATTCCGAGGACGCCTGAAGGCGCCTCAGTGCGCCGCCGGGGCCAGCTGCAGCTCTACCGGATCGCCGGGATTGAGGCTGCGGATACGGAATTCGTCGCGGCTGAGGCTGAGGATTTCCGTGGGATAGGTGATGCCTTCCTCGATCATGTTCAGGCCCTTCTCGGTGCGCGTCCAGCGGCCCAGGGAGGGCTGGCTGCTCGGCGACGCCATCACCAGGGTGCCGTCGCTGAGGAAGACGTAGAGCATCCCCGGCTCGATGCTGTTGCTGGTCTTGATCTGCCAGACCTTGTTGACGAAGCCTTCTTGGGCACTGCCCTGCTTGTCGCGCCCGCCCTGACCGTAGCCGATCAGTCCGGCCACGATACAGAGCGCACCTATCACCAGCACCACCACGCGCCAGTAACGACGCGCCTTGTCTTGCAAACTCATGTCACTCCTTGGGTGTTCTTGAGGCTGGCCAGGTAGGTGCCCAGCGGGGGGCGCTCCTGGAAATAGCCATGCAGACCGGCAAAGATCGAATCGGCCAGCTGCTTCTGGTGACGACTGTCGAGCAGGCGTCGGCAGTCGCGATCATTGGAAATGAAGCCCGTCTCGACCAGGATCGAGGGGATATCCGGCGATTTGAGCACAGCGAAGCCCGCCTGCTCCACTCGTTTCTGGTGCAGGTTGGTGATGCTCGACAATTGCCCCAGCACCTTGTGGCCCAGGTCCAGGCTCGACGAGATGGTGGCGTTCATCGACATGTCCAGCAGCACGCCGGCGAGCATGGGATCGCGTCCCTTGAGAATCTCGTTGGCGCCGATCAGGTCGACGTTGTTCTCGCTGTCGGCCAGGAAGCGCGCTGTGGTGGAAGTCGCGCCACCCTCGGACAGGGCATAGACCGAGGCGCCGTAGGCGGTACGCCGCGGCGCGGCATCGGCATGCACCGAGACGAACATGTCGGCGTTGTAGCTGCGGGCGACCTCGACGCGCTTGCGCAGCGGCACGAAGAAGTCGTCGTTGCGCACCAGCTTGGCCTTGAAGCCCTTCTGCAGGTTGATGCGGCGTGCCAGATTCTGCGCCACGATCAGGGCGATGTCCTTTTCCCGATCGCCCCGGGCGCTCAGCGCACCCGGGTCCTTGCCGCCGTGACCGGCATCGACCACCACCATGATGTCGCGACCCGTGGCCAGGCCCTTGCCGCGCTTGACCTCCAGTGGCGGCTCGGCGTCGGCCGGCTTGCGGGCAGCCACCACCGGCGCTCCGGCGCGCTTGAGATCGAGCACCAGACGATTGGCCGCGCCTTCGCCCGGACCAAGGATGAAGCTTTCCACCTCTACCGGATGGGCCAGCTCCAGCACCACCCGGGTGTCCTGGGCGCCATAGTGAGCGCTGCGCACGGCGCGCACCGGCGATCCCTGCAGGGCGAGGTGATTGAGCACCGCGGGGGCCTGGGTATCGGCGAGATCGAGAATGATGCGATCCGGCGCGACCAGGGTGAAGGTCTTGTAGCGCACCGGTCCGGTGAGATCGAAGACCAGGCGGAGCTTCTCGGCATCCTGCCAGGCCCGGGCACCCTTGAGTTGCTGCCGGGCGGCAAACGCCGGCAACCCGACGGGCAAGGTCATGCCAGCCAGGATCAGATTGAGCAGACGACGGCGATTCATGAGGTCCTCGCGAGAAACGAGAAACGGCTGGGAAGTTACAACATAACGCTAAAGATCGCTTGCCGCCTGGTCTCTGTCAACTGCCATTCGGACAAAATAATCCTTAGAAAACGGGGGCATAGCGTTCGTTTGCAGAATCAGCTTTAGATACAGTCACTTGCCGAGGCCAGCAGCCGGTCCGTCAAAGTGACAAACCGCGAGAAGTGCGACGGAGAGCGAATTTATCGGCGCCGCCATCGTCGAAGTGTCAGGCACTTCCGCCTTTGAAGGAATCACACCATGAACAAGAAGATTGCTGTCGCGACCGCGCTGCTGGCTGGCACCGTGCTGGCGGGCTGCTCCTCGGTGAAGAACACCGCCGACTACACCGTGGGCCGTGTCGAATTTCGCGAGCAACCGCTGGTGAAGCAGGTGGACAAGGGCATGAGCAAGGCTGACGTGCTGCGCCTCGGTGGCACCCCGTCGAGCACCTATACCCGCAAATTCCGTCCCGGCACCTGCAACAACTATGTGCTCAACAAGGATGGCAAGGAGCAGGTCTATTCGATCGGCTTCGATAGCATGAACCGCGTCGACAGCAAGGACTTCGAGACCTGCGAAAGCGCCGATCGCGCCTGAGCCGGGAGCTGACCGGCCGGCCAGGCCGGGTGTCCTGAAGGACGCTGGCGGCGTCTGATGGACAGGATGGGCGAGCGGCAGCACCATGGGCCCTCGCCATTCCCGATCGCTGCGCCAACCTCCTGCACTGTGGATCGACGCAGGCGCGGCCAGCGCCGCCAGGTTCTACCCATCGTTCCAAGGAATTCAGGCATGTCCAGACGTCACCTCATACTCACAGCTGCGGTGCTTTCCCTGACTGGCTGCGGTGGCTATGACTACAGTTGCGATGCGGCCAAGACCGCCGAGCTGGTCCGTCAGCAATACGCCCAGACCATCAACGAGATCTATGCGGACGACATCGCCGCCGGCCAGCCTGCGCTGGAAGCCGGCCAGGTGTCGCTGGTCGACATCAAGACCCAGGAAGAACCCTCGGACAGCGGCGAAGCAGGCTTCTATACCTGCAACGCGACCGTCGAGGCCACCTGGCCCAAGGCCGCCCTCGAGCGCCTGGCTCCAGCTGCCGCCCAGCTGGCCAGTGTCGGCGCCATCCTCGAGAACGGCCACCTGCGCCATGCGCTGAGCTACGAGTCCTCGCTGGAAGGCAGCGACAAGCAGCGCGTCGACATCACCCTGCCCGAAGCCGTGGACCTGAGTCTCAAGACCCTGGCCGGCCAGGAGCCCATGGACGAATATCTGGAAGACGCCCCCGACGGCGAACAGGAAGCGCCCTAGGCATTGCCTGAAAAGTGCCTGCGCTCGGTCATGCGGCGTTAAAAATCCGCTGGGTCGCCAGTCCGATCGGAATGCTCATTTACCCTTCGTGAAATCGAGCGCGAGTCCGATCCGCTTCCTCACGGATTTTTGCCTTGCCTGACCATCGCTCGGCGACTTTCAGGCAAGTCCTACCCCTTGGACGCCGGCCTGCTGTGCAGTGCTGGCGCCCGGGTGTATGATCCGAATTCCCCTCCGCCAGCATCCTCCGGCGGGTTCGTGAGCCCTGGCAGCCCCTGTGGAGATCCCGCATGGCGTGGCCGCCCTCCGGCCCGGCAACCGTCACTCCGCGTTTGCACCGTGCCTCGTCTGCGCTCACGATGACCAGAACCGTGATCTAGAAAGCCGCCTCGGAGAGACGCTTCATGCCTGACTATCGCTCGAAAACCTCCACCCAGGGCCGCAACATGGCCGGCGCCCGGGCGCTCTGGCGCGCCACCGGGATGAAGGACGAAGACTTCAAGAAGCCCATCATCGCCATCGCCAACTCCTTTACCCAGTTCGTGCCGGGCCATGTCCATCTCAAGGACCTCGGCCAGCTGGTCGCCCGGGAGATCGAGAAGGCTGGCGGCGTGGCCAAGGAATTCAACACCATCGCCGTGGACGACGGCATCGCCATGGGCCACGACGGCATGCTCTATTCGCTGCCGAGTCGCGAGATCATCGCCGACGCCGTGGAATACATGGTCAATGCCCACTGCGCCGATGCCCTGGTGTGCATTTCCAACTGCGACAAGATCACCCCCGGCATGCTGATGGCCGCCCTGCGCCTGAACATCCCGGTGGTGTTCGTCTCCGGTGGCCCCATGGAAGCCGGCAAGACCAAGCTGGCCAGCCATGGCCTGGACCTGGTGGACGCCATGGTCATCGCCGCCGACAGCTCGGCCAGCGACGAGAAGGTCGCCGAATACGAACGCAGCGCCTGCCCCACCTGTGGCAGCTGCTCGGGCATGTTCACCGCCAACTCCATGAACTGCCTGGTCGAGGCCCTCGGCCTGGCCCTGCCCGGCAACGGCTCGACCCTGGCCACCCACGCCGACCGCAAGGAGCTGTTCCTGCAGGCCGGCCGCACCATCGTCGAGCTGTGCCGTCGCTACTACCAGGAAAACGACGAGTCGGCGCTGCCGCGCAACATTGCCTGCCATGCGGCCTTCGAGAACGCCATGACCCTGGACATCGCCATGGGCGGCTCGACCAACACCATCCTGCACCTGCTGGCCGCCGCCCAGGAGGCGGAGGTGGACTTCGATCTGCGCGACATCGATGCCCTGTCGCGCAAGGTGCCGCAGCTGTGCAAGGTGGCGCCGAACATCCAGAAGTACCACATGGAAGACGTGCACCGCGCCGGGGGCATCTTCAGCATCCTCGGCGAACTGGCCCGCGGCGGTCTCCTGCATGCCGATCTGCCCACCGTGCACAGCCGGACCCTGGGCGAAGCCATCGAGCGGTGGGACATCACCCTGACCCAGGACGAGGCGGTGAAGACCTTCTTCCGTGCCGGTCCCGCCGGCATCCCGACCCAGGAAGCCTTCAGCCAGGCGACTCGCTATGACACCCTGGACGACGACCGCGCCGAGGGCTGCATCCGCAGTGTCGCGCATGCCTATTCCCAGGAAGGCGGTCTGGCCGTGCTCTACGGCAACATCGCCCTGGACGGCTGCGTGGTGAAGACCGCCGGCGTGGATGAATCCATCCATGTGTTCGAGGGCAATGCCAAGGTCTTCGAAAGCCAGGACGCGGCGGTGCGCGGCATCCTCGCCGACGAGGTCAAGGCCGGCGACATCGTCATCATCCGCTACGAAGGGCCCAAGGGCGGCCCGGGCATGCAGGAGATGCTCTACCCCACCAGCTACCTGAAGTCCAAGGGCCTGGGCAAGCAGTGCGCCCTGCTCACCGACGGTCGCTTCTCCGGCGGCACCTCGGGCCTGTCCATCGGCCATGCCTCGCCGGAAGCCGCGGCGGGCGGTGCCATCGGCCTGGTGCGGGATGGCGACAAGGTGCTGATCGACATTCCCCAGCGCAGCATCAACCTGCTGGTGAGTGACGAAGAGCTGTCCCACCGCCGCATCGAGCAGGACAAGCTGGGCTGGAAGCCGGCACAACCCCGTGCCCGCCGCGTGACCACCGCGCTCAAGGCCTACGCCCTGCTGGCCACCAGTGCCGACAAGGGCGGCGTGCGCGACAAGGCCCTGCTGGGCTGATTCGCAGGTTCCGAGGGACGGCATCCGCCGTCCCTCGGACGCTCCGCCCCACCTTCCCGCCGGCTTTCTCCGCTCTATTTCGCCCTTCCGCTCGCGTCCTTTCCTCTGCGCTTCGCCTACCGCTCCTTCACCTGGAGCAGCGCTCGCCATGACCCCATTCCAGAGGGGTTCCACAGTTGCTTGGCTTGCTATTTTTGCAGAAGCACAGCCTGTGATTCAGCTCACACCTCGCTGTAATCGACCCGCTAGGCCGTTGAGTGATCAAAGGCTACCCTCCGTCTGCCGCTGAATTGATTCAGCGATAAGTTTGTAGTCAGGTTGGTTTCCAATGGTCACACCTATACCGATCTTCCGCTCGAGCACGGCGGATCAGGTGCTGGCCAGGCACTGAGTTACACAACAACAATAAACAGGGAACATAAATGAATAAGAAAAAGGCTATCCCCTTGGCCAGGGTTTCGGTCGCGTCCTTGATGAGCACCCTGCTCCTGATCCCCGCAGCACACGCCTTCGAAACCACCGGTTATTTCCGCGCCGGCCTGGGAGACTCCTCCGGTTCCAATTCGATGCGCTGCTTCAAGCTGCAGGGCGCCCAGTCCAAGTATCGTCTGGGTAACGAATGCGAACAGTACGGTGAATTTGCCGCCAAGCAGGACTTCCTGACCCTGGACGACGGCTCCGCCGTGGGCGTCTTCGGCATGGCCAGCCTCTACAACCAGTACGATCGCACGCCGACCTTCAATGGTGACAACGGCCAGATTCGCCTGCCCCAGGCCTATGCCTACTGGAACAATGTCGCTGCCCTCAACGGCGGTAACGTCTGGGCCGGTCGCCGCTACTACAAGCGGAACGACATCCACATCTCCGACTTCTTCTACTGGAACCAGAGCGCCACCGGCGGCGGTATCGAGGACGTCAACATCGGCGGCCTGAAATACAGCGTGGCCTTCTCGCGCAAGGACAACCAGAACCAGAAGGACTTCCAGAACCGCTTCGACTTCAACGTCGCCGGCTTCAACACCAATCCGAACGGCTCGCTGGAAATCGGCGTCAGCTACCTGGACAAGCCCACCAACCAGCCCAATGCCAACAGCGGCATCGCGGTGACGCTGCAGCACAAGCAGGCCAACTTCATGGGCTGGGGTGGCGTGAACACCTTTGCCGTGCAGCGCGGCCAGGGCCCAGGCACCGCTCTGGGCAGCACCGGCGATCCGACCCTGAGCAGTTCGGACGTCTCCTACCGCGTGGTGGACTTCTTCGACTGGCAGATCAGCCGCTACTGGGGTGGCCAGGTCGCCGCGGTCTACCAGAAGGACGAACGTCCCAATGGCAACGACCTGCGCTGGACCTCGCTGGGTGGCCGTCTGGTGTACGGCATCAGCGACCAGTTCAAGTTCTCCACCGAGCTGGGTCATGACCAGGTGCAGGCTCCCGGCGGCACCCGCAAGCTGACCAAGCTGACCCTGGCACCGACCTGGTCGCCCAAGGGTCCGGAATTCAAGACCCGTCCCGAATTCCGTCTGTTCTACACCTACGCCGCCTGGAACCGGGCAGCCCAGCAGGCAGCCGATGATTTCGACGCCGGCTCCACGCTGTCGAGCACCGGCAACTTCGGCAACGATCTGCACGGCTCCAACATCGGCTTCCAAGTCGAGCAGTGGTGGTAACAGCTCCACCGCGACCGGCGTTCTGCCGGTCGCGTTCCTGTCTCCGAACCTGAGCGCACAACAATGAAAAGAACCGTCTCCCTCGCGTCCTTCGCCGGTTGCCTGTTGGCTGCCGCCCTCGCCAGCGGCACCGCCCAGGCAGCCCCCGTTTCCGCCTGTCTCATCACCAAGACCGATACCAATCCCTTCTTCGTCAAGATGAAGGAAGGCGCCACCGCCAAGGCCAAGGAGCTGGGGGTGACGCTCAAGGCCTACGCCGGCAAGATCGACGGCGACAGCGAAAGCCAGGTGGCCGCCATCGAGACCTGCATCGCCGACGGCGCCAAGGGCATCCTCATCACCGCCTCGGACACCAAGGGCATCGTGCCCAACCTGCAGAAGGCGCGCGAAGCCGGCCTGCTGGTGATCGCCCTGGACACCCCGCTGGACCCGGTGAGCGCCGCCGACATGACCTTCGCCACGGACAACCTGCTGGCTGGCAAGCTGATCGGCCAGTGGGCGCGGGAAACCCTGGGTGACAAGGCCAAGGACGCCCGGGTGGCCTTTCTCGACCTGAACGCCTCCCAGCCCTCGGTGGACGTCCTGCGCGACCAGGGCTTCATGCTCGGCTTCGGCATCGATCCCAAGGACCAGAGCCGTATCGGCGACGAGACCGATCCGCGCATCGTCGGCCACGACGTGACCAACGGCAACGAAGAAGGCGGTCGCGCAGCGATGGAGAATCTGCTGCAGAAGGACCCGACCATCAACGTGGTGCACACCATCAACGAACCGGCCGCCGCGGGTGCCTACGAGGCGCTCAAGGCCGTGGGTCGCGAGAAGGACGTGCTGATCGTCTCCATCGACGGCGGCTGCCCGGGCGTGCACAACGTCGCCGACGGCGTCATCGGCGCCACCTCCCAGCAGTACCCGCTGCAGATGGCGGCACTGGGCATCGAGGCGATCAAGACCTTTGCCGACACCGGCAAGAAGCCGACGCCCACCGAAGGCAAGAGCTTCGTCGACACCGGCGTGAAGCTGGTGACGGACAAGCCGGTCCCCGGCATCCAGTCCATCGACAGCAAGACCGCCCTGCAGAAATGCTGGGGCTGATGACCTCTCGTCCAGGCTAGAGCAGATCAATCGCCCCGCCTGAGCGCCTGCCGCGCCGGCGCGGGCGATCGACTCTCGGCCGCTTTCCCGCTCTCAGGAGATTGCCATGAGCGATCCGACCTCGCCCTCTCCGTCCGGCCAGCCCTTCGAACAGGTGCTCAAGCACAGTGCCACGGAGGTCGCCTCCTTCGCCCGTGACGAGCGCAGCCCGCTGGTCAAATTCCGTCACTTCCTGCATTCGCGCCCCTCGGCGGTCTCGTTGCTGGTGCTGCTGCTGTCGCTGTCCATCTTCGGTGCCCTGCTGGGCGGCAAATTCTTTTCCGCCTTCGCCCTCACCCTGATCCTGCAGCAGGTCGCCATCACCGGCATCGTCGGCGCGGCCCAGACCCTGGTAGTGATCACCGCCGGCATCGACCTCTCGGTGGGCGCCATCATGGTGCTGTCCTCGGTGGTCATGGGCCAGTTCACCTTCCGCTACGGCCTGCCGGTGGAGCTGTCGATCCTGTGCGGCCTGGCGGTGGGCACCCTGTGCGGCATGGCCAACGGCTGGCTGATCGCCCGCATCAAGCTGCCGCCCTTCATCGTCACCCTGGGCATGTGGCAGATCGTGCTCGCGGCCAACTTCCTCTATTCGCGCAACGAGACCATCCGCGCCCAGGAAATTGGCGCGACCGCGCCGCTGCTGCAGGTGTTCGGCGACAATTTTCGCCTGGGGGGCGCGGTCTTCACCTATGGCGTGATCGCCCTGGTGGTGCTGGTCGCCCTGCTCTGGTACGTGCTCAACCACACCGCCTGGGGTCGGCACCTCTATGCCGTGGGCGACGATCCCGAGGCCGCGGCGCTGGCCGGGGTCAACGTCCGCCGCATGCTGATCACCGTGTACGGGCTGTCGGGGCTCATCTGCGCCTTCGCCGGCTGGGTGCTGATCGGCCGCATCGGCTCGGTCTCGCCCACCGCTGGCCAATTCGCCAACATCGAGTCCATCACCGCCGTGGTGATCGGCGGCATCTCGCTGTTCGGCGGCCGCGGCTCCATCCTCGGCATGCTGTTCGGCGCCCTGATCGTCGGCGTCTTCGCCCTCGGCCTGCGGCTGCTGGGCACCGATGTGCAATGGACCTATCTGCTGATCGGCACGCTCATCATTGCGGCCGTGGCTATCGACCAATGGATCAGAAAGGCGGCCAGCTGATGACTACCGAACCCCTGCTCATGGCCCGTGGCCTGGTGAAGCGCTACGGCCGCGTCACCGCCCTCGACCATGCCGACTTCGACCTGCTGCCCGGCGAGATCCTCGCCGTGATCGGCGACAACGGCGCCGGCAAGTCCTCGCTGATCAAGGCCATCTCCGGTGCCCTGCGGCCCGATGAGGGCGAGATCCGCTTCGAGGGCCAGCCCGTGCAGTTCGCCTCGCCCATCGCGGCGCGGCGGGCCGGCATCGAGACGGTCTACCAGAATCTGGCACTGTCGCCGGCGCTGTCCATCGCCGACAACCTCTTCCTCGGTCGCGAATTGCGCAAGCCGGGACTGCTGGGCACCCTCTGCCGCACCCTGGACCGCAAGGAAATGGAGCGCATCGCCCGGGAAAAGCTCTCCGAACTGGGCTTGATGACCATCCAGAACATCAACCAGGCGGTGGAAACCCTGTCCGGTGGCCAGCGCCAGGGTGTGGCCGTGGCCCGGGCGGCGGCCTTCGGCTCCAAGGTGATCATCCTCGACGAACCCACCGCGGCGCTGGGGGTGAAGGAGTCGCGCAAGGTGCTGGAGCTGATCCTCGATGTGCGCGCCCGCGGCATCGCCATCGTGCTGATCTCCCACAACATGCCCCATGTGTTCGAGATCGCCGATCGCATCCACATCCATCGCCTGGGTCGCCGGCTGACGGTGATCGATCCGCGCCAGCACTCCATGGCCGACGCCGTGGCGCTGATGACCGGCGCCCAGACGGTGGCCGCCTAGGCACAGGCCAGGCCCAGGGTTTCCCAGCCCACGGCTGAGCGGGAGACCCGGGGCCTGCCTGATCGCCCATGATCCGGCCCGACAGGAAAAACCTGACTGGCCGCTCAAGTTATCTCCGGCAGGCACCGATAAAGTCTGACAAATAACTGTCGGAGTTGCCTCGCCGTGCCTGCCTTGTCGTTGAAACAGAAACTCTCGCTGTCTGCCACCGCGGCCGTCCTGGTCGTGGGGGTGGGTCTGACCGCCATCAACTTCTTCAATACCCGCACGGCGCTGGAAGCCTCCACGGTCGAGCAGCTGAAGACGGTCAGCTTCGTCTTCAACGGCGGGGTGCGCCAGTGGCTGGACGGCAAGGCCGCGGCGCTGGGCGCCCTGGCCGCCGACACCCAGGAGGCGAACCTCCCGGCCGGGCTCAATCAGGTCAAGAACTCCGGCGGCTTCGACAACGTCTTCTATGCCCGGCCTGATGGCAGCCAGGTCAATGCCAATGGCGTCCAGCTGCCGCCGGACAACAACGATCCGCGCAAGTGGCTGTGGTACCAGCAGGCGCAGCAGAATCCCGGCAAGGTGTTCTTTTCCATTCCCACCGTGGCGGCGGCGACCAAGCAGAACGTGCTGTCGCTGGGCTGGGCGCTGCAGTCGGCGGGCAAGACCACGGCGATCCTTGGCGCGGACGTCAGCATCAGCGACATCCTCGACCAGCTCAAGCGCGTGCAACTACCAGGCGCCGGCAGCGCCGTGCTGGTCAACGGCCAGAATATCGTCCTGGGCCACGAGGACCCCGCCCTGCTGGCCAAGCCGATCACCGAGCTCTTTCCCCAGCTCGACGCGGACACCCTCCAGCGCCTGGCCCAGTCGCCCGGCGAGCGCCATGTCGAAACCGCCGCCGGCCAGCGCCTCTATGCCGCGCCCATGAATCACAATGGCGAGACTCTGGTGATGATCGTCGACAGCGGCGTGCTCATGGCGCCGCTGCAACGCCAGCTGTGGATCAGTCTCGCCATCCTGACCGTGGTGCTGGGTGGCTCGCTGCTGCTCATCAACCTGCTGTGCAGCTATCTGCTCCGGCCCCTGGGCGTGGTCTCGAGCGGCCTGCAGGTGATCGCCGAGGGCCAGGGCGATCTGACCCGCCGCATCGCCGTGCAGAGCACCGATGAGGTCGGCGGTCTGGCCGGCCACTTCAACCAGTTCGTGGCCAGCCTGCACGGCCTGATCGGTGGCGTGCGCCAGCATGCCCAGAGCGTCGACGCCGAATCGCAGAAGGTCCTGCAGCGCAGCGCCGCGGCCACCCAGGAGCTGGGTCGCCTGCAGCAGGAGATCACCCTGGTGGCCACGGCCGTTACGGAAATGGCGTCCGCCACCCAGGAGATCGCCCGCAATGCCGAGCAGACCGCCGAGGCCATCCGCCAGTCCTCCGACAGCACCGCCCAGGGCCTGACCCTGGTGCAGACCAGCAAGGAATCCATCAACAGCCTGGCGCGGGAAGTGGACGACGCCACCCGGGTCATTGGCGAACTGGACCATCACTCCCAGGCCATCGCCAAGGTGCTGGACAGCATCCAGAGCATCGCCGAGCAGACCAACCTGCTGGCGCTCAACGCGGCCATCGAAGCAGCCCGCGCCGGTGAGCACGGCCGGGGCTTTGCGGTGGTCGCCGACGAGGTGCGGACGCTGTCGCAGCGAACCCAGGCCTCGACCCGGGAGATCAACGAGACCATCGGCACCCTGCAGCAGATGACCCGCCAGGCGGTGCAGCGCATGGACAGCAGCATGGCCATCGCCGAGCGCAGCGTCGCCGACGTGGAACGCGCCTCCAGCGCCCTGGAAGAAATCGCCCAGAGTGCCGGCGTCATCTCCGAGATGTCCCTGCAGATCGCCACGGCAGCCGAGGAGCAGACCTCGGTCACCGAGGAGATCACCCGCAACGTCATCACCATCAAGGGCCTCGGCGACACCCTGGCCAGCGGCGCCGAGGATTCGGAACGCCAGTCGCGCTCCCTGCAGCATCACGCCGCCGATCTCAATCGCGACGTGGCCCGCTTCATCCTGTAACCCCTCAGGCGCAGCCGCCCCTCGGGCCGGCGGCTGCGTCCTGGCCGAAGACCCTGCGCCACGGGGCGGGCATCCGGTAAGATCGGCGCTTTTTCCGCGACGACTCCGCCATGTCCCAGCCTTCCCGCTCCGAACTGCTCTATGGTCCCCAGGACCGACCGCGCCCGCTGATCGCCCTGCTCGCGGCCATCCAGCACCTGCTGGCGATCATCGTGCCCATCGTCACCCCCGGTCTGCTGATCTGCCAGGCCCTGGGCGTCTCGCCGCGCGACACCAACCTGATCGTGTCCATGTCGCTGGTGATCTCCGGCATCGCCACCTTCGTCCAGTGTCGCCGCTTCGGGCCCTTCGGCGCCGGCTTGCTGATCGTCCAGGGCACCAGCTTCAACTTCGTCGGTCCGCTGATCGCCGGTGGCGCCCTGATGGTCAAGAATGGCACCCCGGTGGAAGCCGTGATGGCGGCCATCTTCGGCGTGGTCATGGCCGGTTCCTTCGTCGAGATGGGGGTGTCGCGGGTGCTGCCCTTCGTCAAGCGCCTCATCACCCCGCTGGTGACCGGCATCGTGGTGCTGATGATTGGCCTGACGCTGATCAAGGTCGGCCTGATCAGCATGGGCGGCGGCTTCGCGGCGCTGGGCAATGGCACCTTCGCCAATGGCGAGAACCTGCTGCTGTCGGGCACCGTACTGGCCACCATCGTGGTACTCAATCGCCTTCCATTGCGCGGTCTGCGCAGCAGCGCCATCGTCGTCGCCCTGCTGCTGGGCTACACCCTCGCGGCCTGGCTGGGCCGGCTGAATTTCACCGGCATGCACGAGGCCGCCTGGGTGCAGATCCCCCTGCCGCTGCACTTCGGCCTGGGCTTTTCCTGGTCGCTGTTCGTGCCCCTGCTGGTGATCTACCTGGTGACCTCGCTAGAGGCCATCGGCGACATCACCGCCACCAGCAAGGTCTCTCGCGAACCGGTGGAAGGTCCGCTGTGGATGCAGCGGATCAAGGGCGGGGTGCTGGTCAACGGCGCCAACTCGCTGCTGGCCGGGCTGTTCAACACCTTTCCCAGTTCGGTGTTCGCCCAGAACAACGGGGTGATCCAGCTGACCGGCATCGCCAGTCGCCATGTCGGCCTGTGGATCGCCGCCATCCTGGTCCTGCTGGGGCTGTTCCCGGCGGTGGCCGGGGTGATCCAGGCAGTGCCCGAGCCGGTGCTCGGCGGCGCGGCCATGGTGATGTTCGGCGCGGTCGCCGCCTCGGGGATCAACATCCTCGCCAGTGTCGAGCTGGACCGACGCGCACTGCTGATCATCGCCGTGTCCCTGGCGCTGGGCCTGGGCATTTCCCAGGTACCGGAATTTCTCGCCCATATGCCGGCCGGCCTGAGAGCGGTGCTGGAATCCGGCGTCGCCACCGGCGGCCTGTGCGCCCTGCTGATGAACTGGTTCCTGCCGGAAACGCCCAAGACCGCCGGCTAGACGCCCTTTTTCATCCGCGGACTGAAGTTCCACGCGGGGGTGCCGATAGCCTGGGCAAGTCACCTGTGGACTCGCCACGGTCGTCGTTTCGACCGTGGGCGACCCACCCAGCAGAGCGCCCATGATCAGCCCGGATGTTCCTGTCGTTAAGGTCCCGCTGCGCGAATATGCCGTCCTGGCGCGTGCCATGGGCGCCACCGTCTTTGCCCAGAACCTCGAAAAGCAGCCGGGCGAACTGGTCGGCTGGCGCTTTCCCAAGGGCTGCTTCGTGCAGAAGGCGCATTTCCAGAGCCTGCTGGGCCGCCAGCCGGAGACCCTCTAGGCGTTGCCTTCCAGCGCCGCGAGCAGGCGCTGCGCCTCTTGCAGTTCGGTATCGTTGAAGACGGCGACGCCCGCGCGCTTCAGCGCCGCCGCCGTGACGCCCTCGCCCGCCACCCGGGTGCCGCTGAAGCTGCCGTCGTAGTTTTCCACATTGCCGCAGGACGGACTGCGCGCCTTGAGCACCGCCAGGCGGATGCCATGGCGCGCGATCAGTTCGAGCGCGGCCGCGGCCCCGGCGACGAAGGCCCGGGTCACGTCCTCTCCGCTATCGGTCACCACCGGCAGCCGACCGTCCAGCACTGCGCCACCCTGGCCGCCGGGAATTTCCGCCGGCGGACGGGGCGTCGGCAGGCCACCGGCCACTTCCGGACAGAGCGGCACGATGCGGCCCTGGGCCTGCCAGACCGCCAGCAGGTCGAAGGGGCCGTGGGCACCGCCGTCATAGCGCACCCGATGCCCCAGCAGGCAGCGACTCACCAGTATCTTTTCCATGCAGCCTCCCGGTCCGCCGCCAGTCTACGCCCTAGGCCTGCAGCGGATTGTCGCCACGCCGGCGGAACCAGCCGGTCAGCGACAGCCGCTCGCGGGTGGCCGGCAGCACCTCGTGGGGCAACTGGCCGGAGAGAAAGCACACCAGGCTGCCGCCCAGGGGCAGGACATCCTGCTGGCGCAGCTCGTCCAGATAGAGCCGCAGCTCGCCGCCCTGCTCCGGCAACCAGGCATCGTTGAGATAGAGCACCAGGGAGACCATGCGGCGGTCATCGTCGCGGAAGCGATCCAGGTGCCGTGCATAGAAGGCGCCGGGCGGATAGAGGGCGAAGTGGCTCTCGTAGTCTTCCAGCCCCAGGAACAGGGAGCGGTTGAAGGCCTCGCGCAGGGTGTCCATGAGTTGCAAATAACGCTGCACGCCGGGATGGGCATCGTCCGGCTCCAGCCAGGCGATATGGTCGCCTCGTACCCCTTCGCGGATCAGCGGGCTTTCGCCACGACCGATGCCGGCGCGCTCCAGCTCACCGCGGGCGTGGCGCAACCGGCACTCGGCGGCCAGCTCGGCAGTGAGGTCCAGGGGCAGGAAGATGCTCTGCCGCGACCAGCCGTGCTCGGCGAGATCGTCGACGATACGTTGCAGCAGGGGATGCTCGGGGTGCAGAGCCATCGCGGAAACCGTCAGAACCGGGCCAGGCCGGCGGGATGCCGAGTGTAAGAGAAGTCGGCCACGGCTGCGCGCCTGCCTTGACCAGGCGACGAATGCCCGGGATGAGCGCCTCGACAGCCAGCCTGGGGTTGCCGACAATGGCGGACTTTCCGGCTCTGCGCCGCTGCCCGAGGTGTCCATGCGCGTTTTGTTCGCTTCCCTGCTTTTCGCCATCAGCCTGCCCGCCCTGGCCGACGATACGGTCAGTCTCTATCAGGCCGCAGGTTGGCCCGAGCAGCGCGGACACTTCCGTGACGCCCTGCAGGCTGCCCAGCAGCGCTACCAGAACAGCCTGCCGCCGGCGCTCTACCAGAGCCTGGTGGACAACAGCAACAAGCGCTACACCGCCGCGGCCATCGATCAGCGCGCCCTGGCCGCCTTGCGCCAGAGCCTGCCGGCCGACGGCCCCGCCCTGCAGTTCTTCCAGTCGCCGGTGGGACGCAAGGTGGTCGCCGCGGAAATCGCCGCCACGCGCAGCGATCAACTGGCCAAGAACGCCAATGGCGTACCCCAGATGCAGGCCAGCCCGGCCCGGCGTGCCCAGGCCAAGCGCCTGGCCACTGCCCTGCCCGTGCGCGAAGCCGGGGCCGAGGTCAGCGTGGCCCTGGCGGGCCTCGCCGCCGACAGCCTGAGTTCGATGCTGCCGGGCCTGCTGGGCCAGCAGCAATCCGGCGGCATGATCGAGCAGCAGCGCCAGCGATTCATCCAGCAGATGAATGCCGGTGACCTGGAAAACACCCTGCTCTATGTCTATCGCCCCCTGAACGACAGCGAACTCGGCCAGTTCGCCGACTTTGCCAGCTCGCCCAATGGCAGCGCCTACTACCGTGCCGCCGTGGCGGCCCTGCGCGCCGGCCTGGGTGGCGGCGGTCAGTAAGACGGCTCAGGCGAGACGGTCGTCCAGCCAGCGGAAATAGCGCTGGCGCAGGGCTTCGGTCTCGTTGACCAGATGGTGCCGCGCCTCTGGCAGGCGCAGCACCTCGGGCCGAGCGAACTTGGCCTCCAGCACTCCCAGGTTGTGCCGCCAGTCGACGGTGAAATCCTGCTCGCCCTGGATCACCAGCAAGCTACGGTTACTAGCCGGCGCCCTCTCCAGTTGCGGAATCCAGCGCGCCAGGGCGCCAACCCACTGCGCCGGCAACTCGCGTGGCTGCAGACTGTCCTGCTGTAGGAAGTCGAGAAAGGCCGGATCCCCGGAATTCACCGAGAAGCGCCGCGGCAGGGCACGCGCGAAGGGCTTCACCAGGCGATAGGTCCACAGGCCCTGGCGCCAGGCGTGGGGCCTGACCAGGGGCGCCAGCAGGATCGTCTCGCCCAGTTCGGGGGCGGGCTCACCGCGCAGCAGATAGTCCAGCAGAATGGCGCCGCCAGTGCTCTGGCCGAGCAGGTGCCAGGGCCGTGGCAGGTCCAGGCGGCGGGCTTCGGCGACCAGGGCCGTCAGGGCGGTCTGGTATTCGGCGAAGTCGTTGATGCTGGCGCGGGCCCCGCTCGACAGGCCATGCCCGGGCAGGTCGCAGGCCAGCACCGCCCACTGCCGTGACAGGGCCCAGTCCACCACGTGACCATAGAGGCCCATATGGTCGTAGTAGCCGTGCAGCAGCAGCAGGCTGCCCCGCGGCTCGCGCGGCCACCAGCCTTGCACGGCGAGCTGGTAGCCGCCGGCGGTAAGTGCGCCCAGGGCCACCGTCACCTCCGGTCGCGCGAGGCTGTCTGCCAGGCGGTAATGGCGGCGATAGGCCTGGTGGTCGAGATCCGCCGGCAGGTCGCGATGCAAGGGCACCAGGGCCTGGCGGAGGCGGTCTAGATCGAAGGGAGGCGTCATGGCTCGGTTCACGGCGAAGTGGCCCCCATGATCGGCGCCTGGGCCGCCACAGGACAAGGGTTCGCCAAAGGACTTTTCCAATTGTTTCAAAATGCGCAACTCTTCCCTGCGCAAAGGTGTCTGAATATTTCACTGCCTAGGCAGTATTCTGGATCCGCTTCATTGCCTGGGCAGATACTGCAATGTCACATTTCGACCGTAGCAACTTTCCCCTGCGCTATTCCGTAGGCCATCTGATCCACCTGGCGAATCAGTACAAGGATCGCCTGCTGGACAGTCACCTGGTGCCCTACGACATCACTGCTGCCCAGTTCAAGGTGCTGCTGCTGCTCGCCCGCGACCTGACCGACACCCCGGCTGAACTCAGCCGCTGCCTGTCGCTGGACAGCGGCGCCATGACCCGCATGCTCGATCGTCTGGAAGCCAAGGAGCTGCTGCGCCGCGTGCGCAGTCTGAGCGACCGCCGCCAGGTGCGCCTGGAACTGACCGAACAGGGCAAGGCCCTGAGCAGTGAACTCATGCAAATCGGCGTCGACGCCCTCAACGACCTCACCCAGTGCCTGGATCGCCAGGAGCTGGACGACCTTGAACGCCTGCTCCGCCGCCTGCTCAGCCCCTCCGGCCTGTTGCCGGAGACCTCTGGAGACCTCTGACCCATGACCTTTCGCCTGCCATTGACCGCCCTCTGCGCCGCCCTGCTGCTGGCCGGCTGCGTGTCGTCCGAGGGGTTGCATACCCAGGGGCGCGCTGTGGATCCGGCGACGCTCAAGGGCGAAGCCACCTTTGCCAACGATCGCCTCTCCCCCGCCCAGTGGCCGAGCGCCGACTGGTGGACCCGGCTGGGCGATCCGCAACTCGATAACCTGATCCGCGAGGCCTTGCGTGACAGCCCCTCGCTGCAGGAAGCCGATGCGCGCAGCCGCCAGGCCGATGCTGCGGTACTCGCTGCCGATGCCGACCGCTATCCGCAGATCGACGCCAATGGCGGCATCACCCGCTCGCGCCTCGCACGGCCGGACGATCCCGTCGGCCAGGGCGAACGCTACAGCACGCTGCGCCAGTTCGATGTGAGCGGCAGCTACAGCTTCGACCTCTGGGGTGGCCAGCGCGCCGCCTGGGAAGCCGCTCTCGGCCGTGCTCGCGCCGGCGAGGTGGATCGCCAGGCCGCGCGCCTGACCCTGGCGGCCAACGTCAGCCGCGCCTACAACCAACTTGGCCTGGCCTACGCCAACATGGACGTGGCCCAGCAGGACCTGGAGCGTACGCGCGGCATGCTCGACCTGGCCCAGCGCCGGGTCAACGCCGGTCTCGACAGCGACTACCAGCTGCAGCAGACCCAGAGCCTGGAAGCCAGCTCGGCCGCGGCCCACACCGCCGCCGAGCAGCAGGTGCGTACGGCCCAGATCCGCCTCGCCGTGCTGCTGGGCAAGGGGCCAGACCGTGGCGCCGAGATTCCAAGACCGAAGCTGATTGCTCCCGCCGCGGTAAACCTGCCCGGCCAGCTGCCCGCCGAATTGGCCGGTCGCCGCCCGGACCTGATCGCCGCCCGCTGGCGGGTGGAGGCCGCGAGCAAGGACATCGTCGCCAGCAAGACCAACTTCTATCCCAACCTCAACCTCACGGTGGCGGCCGGCAGCAAGGCCATCCTCGGCGATGCCCTGTTCGGCGGTCCGGCGCGCTTCTTCAACGTGGGTCCGGCGTTGTCGCTGCCGATCTTCGACGGCGGTCGCCGTCGTTCCGATCTCGCCAGCCGGGACGCCGACTACGACCTGGCCGTAGCCCAGTACAACCAGACCCTGGTGCAGGCGTTGGGCGACATCGCCGACGCCATCACCCGCCAGCGTTCGCTGGATCAGCAGATCGTCCAGCAGCAACGGGCCCGCGACATCGCCAAGAGCTCCTTCGACATCGCCATGCAGCGCTATGGCGCCGGCATCGGCAACTACCTCGACGCCCTGACCGTCGAGCAGCAGCTGCTGCAGGCCGAGCGCCAGCTGGCCAGCCTCCAGGCCGATCGCGTCGACAGCGGCGTGCTGCTGATGCAGGCCCTGGGTGGCGGCTTCCAACCGTCCAAACTGCCGCCGGCGCCCGCCGCCGCGGCCACACACTGATACCGAGAGCCCGACCATGGCCGATTCCGCCGCAACCCCCAATGACAATGCCCAGGAGCAGAAACCGCAGCGCTCCGGCAAACGCAAAGTCCTCCTGCTGCTCCTGCTGCTGGTGGTGATCCTGGCCGGCGTGGGCGTCTACTGCTACCACCTGTTCTATGGCCGCTTCCATGCCAGCACCGACGACGCCTACGTCAACGGCAACCTGGTGCAGATCACGCCCCAGGTCGTCGGCACCGTGACCCGCATCGCCGTGGACGATGGCGACTTCGTCCGCCAGGGCCAGCCGCTGGTGGAATTCGATCCCAGCGACACCGCCGTGTCCCAGCAGAGCGCCGAGGCCAACCTGGCCAAGACCGTGCGCCAGGTGCGCGGTCTGTACAGCAACGTCGACAGCTACAAGGCCCAGGTGGCCGCCCGGCGCGTCGAGGTCGAACGGGCCCGCGCCGACTACGCCCGCCGCCAGCAACTGGCCAAGGGCGGCGCAATCTCCAAGGAAGAACTGGCCCATGCCCGGGACACCCTGGTCGCGGCGCAGAGCTCCCTGACCTCCGCCCAGCAGCAACTGGACACCAACCAGGCACTGGTGGACGACACCGAGATCGCCTCGCACCCGGACGTCAAGGCCGCCGCTGCCCAGCTGCGCCAGGCCTATCTGAACCATGCCCGCAGCACCCTGGTGGCGCCGGTCAGCGGCTATGTCGCCAAGCGCTCGGTGCAGGTCGGCAGTCGCGTGCAGCCCGGCGCGGCGCTGATGGCCGTGGTGCCTCTGGACCAGATCTGGATCGACGCCAACTTCAAGGAAACCCAGCTCGCCGAGATGCGTATCGGCCAGCCGGTGGAAATCCATTCCGACCTCTATGGCGACGACGTACGCTATCGCGGCGTGGTGGAAAGCCTGGGCGTGGGTACCGGCAGCGCCTTCTCGCTGCTGCCGGCGCAGAACGCCACCGGCAACTGGATCAAGATCGTCCAGCGCCTGCCCGTGCGGATCCGCCTGGAAGGCGACAACCTGGACAAGCATCCGCTGCGCATCGGCCTGTCGACCGTGGTCGACGTCGACCTGCACGACCAGGACGGCGCCCGCCTGCCCACCACCACACCGCAGCAGCCGCGCTACAGCACCGACGTCTACGACCATCAGCTGGCCGATGCCGACCAGCTGATCCAGCAGATCGTCCACAACAACGGTCCGGCGGCGCGTGCCGCGGGCGTCGCCAAGCGCTGACAGCCAAGGAGGCTCCCTGCGAGCCTCCCCGTCCATCCCTTCTGGTAATCCGTCATGAGCGATAACGCCTTTCGCCCGGCGAGCCTGGTGCTCGCCACGGTGGGCCTGTCCCTGGCCACCTTCATGCAGGTGCTCGACACCACCATCGCCAACGTCGCCCTGACCACCATTTCCGGCAACCTCGGGGTGAGTTCGGAACAAGGCACCTGGGTCATCACCGCCTTTGCCGTGAGCAACGCCATCGCCCTGCCGCTGACCGGCTGGATGGCGCGGCGCTTCGGCGAGGTCAAGCTGTTCATGGCCGCCGTGGTGCTCTTCGTCATCACCTCCTTTCTCTGCGGCATCGCCACCTCCATGCCGGAACTGGTGATCTTCCGCGCCATGCAGGGCTTCGTCGCCGGCCCGCTCTATCCCATGGCCCAGACCCTGCTGCTGGCGATCTTTCCGGCGGCCAAGCGCGGCATGGCCCTGGCACTATTGGCCATGGTGACGGTGGTGGCGCCCATCATCGGCCCCATCGCCGGCGGCTGGATCACCGACAACTACAGCTGGCCGTGGATCTTCTTCATCAACATTCCCATCGGCATCTTCGCCACCCTGGTGGTCTGGAGCCAGCTGGGCAAGAAGCCGGAAAAGCTGGTGCACCAGCCCATCGACTATGTCGGGCTGATCCTCCTGGTGCTGGGTGTGGGCGTATTGCAGGTGGTGCTGGACAAGGGCAACGACCTGGACTGGTTCGAATCCAACCTGATCTGCCTGGGCGCGGCCTTTTCCGCCGTGGCCCTCACCGCCCTGGTGATCTGGGAGCTGACCGACAAGCATCCCATCGTCAACCTGCGGCTGTTCCGCTATCGCAACTTCAGCTTCGGCACCCTGGCGCTGGTGCTGGGCTATTCGGGCTTCTTCGGCATCAACCTGCTGCTGCCCCAGTGGCTGCAGACCCAGCTCGGCTACACCCCGGTGTGGGCGGGTCTGGCCGCGGCGCCCATCGGCATCCTGCCGGTGATCCTCTCGCCGCTGGTGGGCAAGTTCGCGCACAAGACCGACCTGCGCCTGCTGGCCGGCGGCTCCTTCCTGGTGATAGGGGCGTCCTGCTTCATGCGCGCCACCTTCAACAACGAGGTGGACTATCGCCACATCGCCGAGGTACAGACCTTCATGGGCCTGGGTGTGGCGCTGTTCTTCATGCCGACCACCAGCATCCTGCTGTCCAGCCTCAAGCCGTCGGAGCTGGCGGATGGTGGCGGTCTGGCGACCTTCCTGCGGGTGCTGGGCGGCAGCTTCGCCTCCTCCCTGACCACCTGGCTGTGGCAGCGCCGCGCCATCCATCACCATGCCCAGCTGACCGAGGACGTCACCGTCTACAGCCCGGCCACCCAGCATTACCTGGACGCCCTCGGCGGGCCGTCGCAGCAGGCCTATGCGCAGCTGGACAAGGTGGTGGAGAGCCAGGCCTACATGCTCTCCACGGTGGACTACTTCACCCTGCTCGGCTGGATCTTCATGGGCCTGTTCCTGATCATCTGGCTGGCCAAGCCGCCCTTCGCGGCCAAGCCGGGGGCCGGTGGCGGCGACCACTAGCCCGGCATTCAGGGAGTGCCGGGCTGGGTCTCCAGGTAGTCGGCGATGTCGCGCAGGTCCTCGGCGTCGCCGATGCCCCAGAATCTCATCTTGGTGCCCGGCACCTTCCGCTCGGGATCGCGCAGAAAGGCCGCCAGGGCCTCGCGATCCCAGGCGAAGCCGGCCTGGCGCATGGCGTCGGAATAGTTATAGCCGGCCAGGCTCCCGGCCTGGCGACCGAAGAGGTCGTTGAGCTGGGGGCCGAAACCGGACTGGGCGCCCGGTCCCACCGAATGGCAGTTGTGGCAGCGGCGCAGGAAGAGATTGCGGCCATTGTCGGCATCGGCCCAGGCCAGTTCACCGCCGAGCAATGCCAGCACGGCCAGCCCAGCCAGGCCCTTCATCGCTGGCACTTCCGGCAATAGACGCTGGCGCGCTGGCCCAGGCGGATCTCCTGCAGGCCAGTCCCGCAGACCTTGCAGAATTCGCCCTTGCGCCCGTAGACGAACAGCTCCTGCTTGAAATAGCCCGGCGCCCCATCACCACCGATGAAGTCGCGCAGGGTGGTGCCGCCGCTTTCGATGGAGCGCGCCAGGACCTTCTTGATCTCGACGGCCAGGCGCTCGTAGCGCGCCCGGGAAACGCTGCCAGCGGCCCGGCGGGGATCGATGCCGGCGGCGAACAGCGCCTCGGCGGCGTAGATGTTGCCCACCCCCACCACCACGGCGTTGTCCATGATGAAGGGTTTGACCGCCATGCTGCGCCCGCGCGACAGCTCGAACAGCCGACCGCCGTCGAAGGCCTCGGTCAGCGGTTCGGGCCCCAGCTTGCTCAGCAGCACATGGGCATGGGGATCCTGGGTCCAGAGCAGCGCACCGAAGCGGCGCGGATCGGTGTAGCGCAACGACAGCCCGGATTCCAGCTCGATGTCGACGTGCTCGTGCTTGACCGGCGGCTGGTCGGCGGGCACCAGGCGCAGGCTGCCGGACATGCCCAGGTGACCGATCAGGGTGCCGCTCTCGGCGCGGATCAGCAGGTACTTGGCCCGTCGCTCGACGGCCTCGATGCGCTGCCCGGAGAGGCGCACATCCAGGTCCTCGGGTACCGGCCAGCGCAGCCGGCCATCGCGGACGATGACCCGGCGCACGCGCTGACCGACGACATGGGGCTCGATGCCCCGGCGAGTGGTTTCGACTTCAGGTAGTTCGGGCATGAGGATCCAGAAGGATTGCGGACGCCTTAGTAATTGATCCGACCGCTGCCCATTTCAAGGATGGTTTCCTTGAGCGACTCGAAGTCGTATTCGGACAGGCCGACGTGATCCAGCACCCGCGGCGCGATGGCCTGCCACTCGTGATCCTCGTCCTGGCCACCCAGGGCGCGATAGCAGCGGCAGATGTGCTCGGCCATCTTCAGCAGCGCCAGCAGATTCTTGATCTGGATATCGGTGGACGAGTCCTCGTCGAAGACCGACTGGGCGTTGTGGTGATTGGCGATGGCCTGGCCGACGTGTTCCGGCAGGCGCCAGGAGCGGGAGATGAAATAGCCCACCACGGCGTGATTGGTGCTGAAGATGCGGTTCTCCACGTCCACCACCCGCACCTGCTCGTTGACGCTGGCATAGGCCTCTTCCAGCACCGCCATGTAGTTGGGGAAGCGCTTGAGCATCAGCGGGATGCCGCAGTTGTGGAACAGACCCAGGGCATAGGCCTCGTCCGGGGTCGGATAGCCGGTCTTCTTGGCCAGGCTCAGGCAGGTCTCGGCGACGTCCTGGGCGGTGTCCCAGAAGCGGTTGAGGATGACGATGGTCTCGTCGGTGAGCTCGCCCTTGATCGACTGGGCGTTGATCAGGTTGATGACCGACTGGCTGCCCAGCAGATTGACCGCCCGCTGGATCGAGGTGATGCGATTGCTGAGACCGAAGTACGGCGAGTTCACCAGCTTGAGCAGGGCGCCCGAGAGCCCCGGGTCCTGGCCGATCAGGCGGGAGATGACCTTGAGATCGGGGCTGGGCATGAGTTGTTCGAGTTGCAGATCCACCATGATCTGCGGCTGCGGCGGAATGCTGATGCCTTGCAGAGCCTGACGGATCTGCTCCTCGGACAGCTGAGGGGACGCTTGGGACATGGGGACTACTCTGCGATGGATGTCGCAAATCTACTCCGCACCGCTCAGCTATGCCATCGGGCGCGACGAAGGAACTTCAGAGGGGTAAAGCGAGACGGATTTAGGAGCGCTGGCAAAAGGCTAGCCCGACCGAATTCCAATCGAGGTATCCGCAACCATGGCTACATCCCTGAACGGCAAGAAAATCGCCATCCTGGTCACCGACGGCTTCGAGCAGGCCGAACTCACCGGCCCCAAGCAGGCCCTGGAACAGGCGGGCGCCCAGACCCACATCATCTCCGCCGAGAACGGTGAGGTGCGCGGCTGGGACGGCACCGAGCCGGCCGACAGCTTTCCGGTGGACCTCACCTTCGCCGCAGCCAATGCCGGCGACTATGACGCCGTGCTGCTGCCCGGCGGCGTGGTCAACGCCGACACCATCCGCATCGACGAGCAGGCCCAGCAGCTGACCAAGCAGATCGCCGACGCCGGCAAGCCGGTCGCCGTCATCTGCCACGGTGCCTGGCTGCTGATCTCCGCCGGCCTCGTGCAGGGCAAGACCCTGACCAGTTGGCCCTCGCTGACCGACGACCTCAGGAACGCTGGCGCCACCTGGCAGGACCAGGAAGTCATCGTCGACGGTCAACTGGTGAGCAGCCGCAAGCCAGACGACATTCCGGCCTTCAATCGCGAGTTCATCAAGCTGCTGGCAGGCTGAGTCATCAAGACTGGCACTTTGATCTCATAAGACTGAACTTATGGCAAAGTGCCAGAGTCTTATCGAGTGCCCCCAAAGCACTTTTAGCCCGCCCTGCCCGGCGGGCTTTCTTTTGCCCGGCGTTTGGCTGGAGCCTTTTCAGAATCTTGCGAGCTAGAGCCAAACAAGGCTCGGGCGGCCCCGCAAAAACGCCTGAGGCAGCGGATCGGACCCGCGCTTGGTGTTTACACAGGGTAGACGACGGGGTCGGCCTTCCAGGGTGCTTGCAATGCCGTCTGGCCGACACGCAGCCGATTATGAACAGGCTTCAGGCCTGGAAATCACCTTGCAGATCCACCAGATGGCGCTCGATGTCGGCCAGGCGCTGGCCCTGATCGCTCATGCCCAGCCAATCCAGCTTGAGGTGCGCCTCGAACGGCAGCAGATAGGCCAGCTGGCAGCCCAGGGCCTGGCGGTCGACAACCTCGCCGCCCATGTCCAGGCTGGCCACCATCGGATGCTGGGCCAGGGCCGCCAGCAGCGCCATCAGGTCGGCGTCGCCATCGCGTAGCGGCTGGGGATCGGTTTCCGGGAGCCACTCCACCTCACCCACCACCAGGTGATCGGGTTGCTCTTCCTGGCTCAGCAGGCGAAAGCGCCGTCCGCCTTCGATGCGGATACCCAGCAGGCCGTTGCTCTGCTGCTGCCAGTCGCGGATCAGCGCCTCGCAACCGTAGGCACCCAGGCGATTCGGCGCGCCACCGGTCTCGCGGCCTTCGAGGATGGTCACCACGCCAAAGCTGCTGCCCTGCTTGAGGCAGCGACCGAGCATGTCCAGATAGCGGGCTTCGAACAGCTGCAGATCAAGGCGGCAGCCGGGGAACAGGGTGGTATTGAGCGGAAACAGGGGCAGCGTCATGAAACCTCCGGGGCTTGAGGGTCCTGCTGGATAGAGCATCGAGCGCCGCCGAAGGCTCCCGCGCGGCGACGCGCGGGGCCTGGTCGGGTCAGAAGCGATAGACCTCGGCGCCGGTGCGGATGGGCACCACGGCCGGCAGCGTCGGCCGAGCCTGGGCCTCTTCGACAAGTTTCTTCGGCTCCTTGCGCGCCATCTCGGTCTCGCGGCGGCCGCGCTGGGCGACCTTGGTGAGATCGGTGGCCAGCCGCACCGACAGTTGTTGCAGCAATTCGCCCTGGGCCCGCACCTGGGCCGCGCGATCGCCCGCGTGCCGGGTCTGCAGGTGGATCACCTCGGTATCCAGCAGCCGGCCCTGGCCGTCGCGCAACTGCCAGCTGGCATCGAGGGTGGCAGGCGCCTGGTCACCGGCATCGAGCCGGGTCACCACCAGCTCCACCCGGTACTGCGGATCGAAGCCTGCGGGTTGCTCCCCCACCACCACCCGACCGCTATTAAGGCGGGCGGCGAGTTGGCGCTGCAGCAATTGACGCACGTTGGCGTCCAGCGGTCCGGCCCAGTGGTCGCGGGTGGTCTTGAGACTGCCGTCGGGCTGGCGCTCCAGCAGCACGTCGCGCTGCAGGTAGTCGGCCAGTTGCAGGCTTTCGATCCACACCGCAAGGCCGCGCTCACTGCTCGCCGGCGCACGCGCATTGCCGCCATCGAGCTGGTAGTAGTGGCTGGGGCCGAGGCTGGCACAGCCACCCAGGCCGGCCAGCAGGCCAACGAGCGCCAGCCTGACAAGACACATCCGTTTCATCGAGGCTCTCTCTCGACGGGCAGCGAGGCCCGGCGAGTCCTGGTCGAGAAAATCCGGGCTATGCTAGCGGCTGACCGCGGGCGGCTCAAGTTTCCACCTGCAGCGAGTCCACCCGCTGGAAGCCCCGTGGCAGCTTGTTGCCCCGCCGGCCGCGCTCGGCACGATAGTGCTCCAGGTCGCTGCCCTTGAGGGTATAGGGGCGTTTGCCGGCCTGCAGCGTGAGGGAAGCGCCGGCCGGCACCACGGCCAGATCGACCACGTATTCCTCGCGCTTGGCGACCCGTTCGCCGGGAATGGAGATCAGCTTGTTGCCCTTGCCCTTGGCCAGCTGCGGCAGCTCGGTGATGGCGAACACCAGCAGCCGTCCCTCGTTGGTGACCACCGCGAGGGAGGTGTCTTCCAGGGAGGCGACCGGCTTGGGCGGCAGCACCTTGGCCCCATTGGGCAGACTGATCAGCGCCTTGCCGGCCTTGTTCTTGGCCTGCAGGTCCTCGCCCCTGACCACGAAGCCGTAGCCGGCGTCCGAGGCCAGGACATAGAGGCTGCTGTCGTCCGGCAGCAGCAGACACTCGAAGCTGGCGCCCGGCGGCGGCGTCAGGCGTCCGGTCAGGGGTTCGCCCTGGCCACGCGCCGACGGCAGTGAATGGGCGGCGACGGAATAGCTGCGGCCGCTGGAATCGATGAAGACGGCGAACTGATTGGAGCGGCCCTGGGCCGCTGCCTTGAAGCCGTCGCCGGCCTTGTAGGACAGCCCGGTAGGATCGACGTCATGGCCCTTGGCCTGACGCACCCAGCCCTTCTCGGAAAGCACCACGGTCACCGGCTCGGTCGGCATGAGCTCGGTTTCGGACAGCGCCTTGGCCTCGGCCCGGGCGACGATGGGCGAGCGGCGGGCGTCGCCATAGGTCTCGGCATCCTTGATCAGTTCGTCACGGACCAGGTTGCGCAGCTTCTTGTCACTGCCCAGCAGGGTCTGCAGGCGCTTCTGCTCCTTGAGCAGTTCGGCCTGCTCGCCGCGGATCTTCATCTCTTCCAGGCGCGCCAGCTGGCGCAGGCGGGTCTCGAGGATGTAGTCGGCCTGGTCCTCGGAGAGTTCGAAGCGGGCCATCAGCGCCTGCCTCGGATGCTCTTCGGTGCGGATGATGTGGATGACTTCATCCAGGTTGAGGAAGGCGACCAGCAGGCCATCCAGCAGGTGCAGGCGGCGCTCGACCTTGTCCAGACGGAACTGCAGGCGACGGCGCACTGTGCCGATGCGGTAGATCAGCCACTCCTGGAGGATCTGCCGGAGGTCCTTGACCTGGGGCTTGCCGTCCAGGCCGATGACGTTGAGGTTGACCCGGTAGCTGGACTCCAGATCGGTGGTGGCGAACAGGTGCTGCATCAGTTCGTCGGCATCGATGCGGTTGGAGCGCGGCACGATGACGATGCGGGTCGGATTCTCGTGGTCCGACTCGTCGCGCAGGTCGGCCACCATGGGCAGCTTCTTGGCCTGCATCTGGGCGGCGATCTGCTCCAGCACCTTGGAACCTGAGACCTGGTGCGGCAGCGCGGTGATGACCACGTCGCCGTCTTCGCGGCGGTAGACGGCGCGCATGCGCACCGAACCGCGACCAGTCTCGTAGATTTTGCGCAGATCGGCGCGGGGCGTGATGATCTCGGCTTCGGTGGGGAAGTCCGGGCCCGGCACGTGTTCGAGCAGTTCGGGAATCCCGGCGATGGGATCGTCCAGCAGGCGTATGCAGGCGGCCGCCACCTCGCGCAGGTTGTGCGGCGGGATGTCGGTGGCCATGCCCACGGCGATGCCGGTGGTGCCATTGAGCAGCAGGTTGGGCAGCCGCGCCGGCAGCACCGCCGGCTCGTTCAGGGTGCCGTCGAAGTTGGGCACCCAGTCCACGGTGCCCTGCCCCAGTTCGTTGAGCAGCACCTCGGAATAGCGCGACAGCCGCGCCTCGGTGTAGCGCATGGCGGCGAAGGACTTGGGATCGTCCGGCGCACCCCAGTTGCCCTGGCCATCCACCAGCGGATAGCGATAGGAGAACGGCTGCGCCATGAGCACCATGGCTTCGTAGCAGGCCGAGTCGCCATGGGGGTGGTACTTACCAAGCACGTCACCCACGGTACGGGCGGATTTCTTGTGCTTGGCGTCGGCATCCAGGCCCAGTTCGCTCATGGCGTAGATGATGCGGCGCTGGACCGGCTTGAGGCCGTCGCCGATGTGCGGCAGGGCGCGATCCATGATGACGTACATGGAGTAATCCAGATACGCCTTCTCGGTGAAGTCGGCCATCGATCGGCGTTCGACGCCATCCAGGCTCAGGT
The DNA here is from genome assembly GCF_028640825.1 of Pseudomonas sp. LA5. Taxonomy (NCBI): domain Bacteria; kingdom Pseudomonadati; phylum Pseudomonadota; class Gammaproteobacteria; order Pseudomonadales; family Pseudomonadaceae; genus Pseudomonas; species Pseudomonas sp. LA5. The sequence continues at coordinate 176,360 of NZ_JAQYZY010000032.1, read as the reverse complement.
CGAGGGGTGCACTCATGGGGGTCCTTTGGTGTTACGTCTTTGATCGGGGGGCCCGGTCCATCGCGGTCATGGACCGCTCCTACAGGCGCTCGATACACCTGTAGGAGCGGTCGCTGCGGCGAACCGCCATGGCCGCAATAAGCGCAGCCAACATATTTAGAGCAGCACTTCCGCGCGATCGCCCTTGGATTCCAGCCAGCTCTTGCGGTCGCCGGATCTCTTCTTGGCCAGCAGCATGTCCATCATCTCGAGGGTGGCGGGCACGTCGTCGAGGGTCAGCTGCACCAGGCGCCGGGTATTGGGGTCCATGGTGGTCTCGCGCAGTTGCAGCGGATTCATTTCGCCCAGGCCCTTGAAGCGGGTCACCTGGGGCTTGCCGCGCTTCTTCTCCGCCGCCAGGCGATCGAGGATGCCATCCCGCTCGGCGGGATCGAGCGCATAGTGCACCTCCTTGCCGAGGTCGATGCGGTACAGCGGCGGCATGGCCACATAGACGTGGCCGGCATCCACCAGCGGCCGGAAGTGCTGCACGAACAGCGCGCACAGCAAGGTGGCGATGTGCAGGCCGTCGGAATCGGCGTCGGCGAGGATGCAGATCTTGCCGTATCTGAGGCCGCTCAGGTCGGCGCTGCCCGGGTCGATACCGATGGCCACGGCGATGTCGTGCACCTCCTGGCTGCCCAGCACCTCGCTGCCGTCCACTTCCCAGGTATTCAGGATCTTGCCGCGCAGCGGCATGATGGCCTGGAATTCCTTGCTGCGCGCCTGCTTGGCGCTGCCGCCCGCAGAGTCGCCCTCCACCAGGAACAGCTCGGAACGCATCGGATCCTGACCGGCGCAATCGGCCAGCTTGCCGGGCAGCGCCGGGCCCTGGGTGATCTTCTTGCGCTCGACCTTCTTGCCCGCCTTGAGGCGGCGGCCGGCATTGTTGATCGCCAGTTCGGCGATCTGCTGACCCAGCTCCGGATGGGCGTTGAGCCAGAGGCTGAAGGCGTCCTTGACCACCCCGGAAACGAAGGCCGCGGCCTCGCGGGAGGACAGGCGCTCCTTGGTCTGGCCGGAGAATTGCGGCTCCTGCATCTTCATCGAGAGGACAAAGGCGATGCGCTCCCAGACGTCTTCCGGGGCCAGCTTGAGGCCGCGCGGCAGGAGGTTGCGGAATTCGCAGAATTCGCGGATGGCGTCCAGCAGGCCCTGGCGCAGGCCGTTCACATGGGTGCCGCCCTGGGCGGTGGGAATCAAATTGACGTAACTTTCCTGCACCGACTCGCCGCCTTCGGGCAGCCAGAACAGCGCCCAGTCCACCGCTTCCCGGGCCGAGGCCAGGGTGCCGTGGAAGGGTGCCTCGGGCAGCCGCAGGGCGTCGCCCACGGTGTCGATCAGATAGGATCTCAGCCCGTCTTCGTAATGCCATTCGCTGCGCTCGCCACTGGCTTCGTCGAGGAAGCTCACCGCCAGGCCCGGGCAGAGCACCGCCTTGGCCTTGAGCACGTGCTTCAGGCGGCTGATGGAAAACTTGGGCGCATCGAAGTACTTGGGGTCCGGCCAGAAGTGCACGCTGGTGCCGGTATTGCGCTTGCCAACGCTGCCGACCACGGCCAGTTCGCTGGCCTTGAAGCCATCGGCGAAGGCCATGCCGTATTCGTTGCCCTCGCGCTTGACGCGTACCTCGACCCGGGTCGACAGGGCGTTCACTACCGAGATGCCCACGCCGTGCAGACCGCCGGAGAACTGGTAGTTCTTGTTGGAGAACTTGCCACCGGCGTGCAGCTTGGTAAGGATCAGCTCGACGCCGGAGACGCCCTCTTCCGGATGGATGTCCACCGGCATGCCGCGGCCGTCATCGATGACTTCGAGGGAGTTGTCGGCGTGCAGGATCACCTGCACCTGGCGCGCATGACCGGCCAGGGCCTCGTCCACGCTGTTGTCGATGACTTCCTGGGCCAGGTGGTTGGGCCGCGAGGTGTCGGTGTACATGCCAGGGCGCTTGCGCACCGGATCGAGTCCGGAGAGGACTTCGATGGCGTCGGCGTTATAGGCGTTCTGCGTGGCCATGGGGTCTCTATTCGAAGGTGTTGAAATCCAGCTCGCGCCAGAGCGCCGGGTCGAAGCCGGCCAGCTCCAGCAGCAGCGGCAGCTGGCGATGGAAGCCCTGGAAGCCGTGGTCGCCACCCTGCTCGATGCGCAGGGTACAGCCGCCGTAGTAACGTTCGGCGTCGCGGTAGTCGAGGGTCTCGTCGCCGGTCTGCAGCCAGACGTGGAAACGCTCGGGATCCGCCGGCGCCGCGACTTCCAGCGCACGCATGGCCTCGACGTGGGCCTCGGTGAGGGTCCAGCTCTCGCCGGTATGGTGATTGCGCTGGGGGCCCAGGTAGTGCTCCATGAAGCGCCAGGGCCGGACCGCCGGATTGATCAGTACGGCCTTGAGCCCATGGCGCTCGGCCAGGACGGTGGCATAGTAGCCGCCCAGGGAGCTGCCGACCAGCAAGGGGGCGCCCAGCTCGGCCAGTTCGCGCTCCAGCAAAGCGAAGGCAGCGTCGGCATCATTGGGCAGCGCCGGCGCGCGCAGGCGGTCCGCCAGGCCGAGGCGGGTCATGCAGGCAGTGAGTTGCCACGCCTTCAGGGACGCGGGTGAGCTGTTGAAACCATGGATATAGAGGATCGACGGCATCGGGCCGCTCCTACTGGATAAATAAACAGGCAAAGAGTAACCCGTTTCGACCCTCGCGACCAAGACAGCCGACCGGCGTCAGCCCGGGCGACCCTAGTAGCCCGCGGCGCTGTGATCCACGGTGAAGGCATGCTGTTGCAGACGCGAGACACCGGTCTCCAGATTGCCGTCGGGCAACAGGCGCAACCAGCGATAGCCCGGGGCCTGATCGCCTGCCTTGAAGTCCTGGCTGCCCGGCTCGAATTGCAGTCCGGTGGACGGCGAGGCCAGCAGGCGCACGCCGTTGCGCAGCTGATCGAACTCCTGGTGGATGTGCCCCCAGAGCACCACCTTGACCTGGGGATGGCGATCCAGCACGGCAAACAGCTCGTCCGCCCGGTGCAGGCCCAGGGGCTCCATCCAGCCACACCCCACGGGTACCGGATGATGGTGCAGGCAGATCAGTGCCGGACGCTCGGGCGCGGCACTCAGGGCCTCGTCTAGGGTCACCAGCTGCGCCTGCTCCAGCTCGCCGAAGACGCAGCCGCGCACGGTGCTGTCGAGCAGAATCAAGCGCCAGGCGCCCAGGTCGGTGACGGTTTCCAGGAAATCGCGATTGCCACAGGCCTTGGCCATGGGCACGTTCTCGTCATGATTGCCAGCCAGCCAGCGCATGGGCGCAGCCAGGGGTTCGGTCAGCTCGCAGAAGCGTTGATAGGACGCCACGGAGCCGTCCTGGGAGAGATCACCGCTGGCCAGCAGCAGATCGATGCGTGGCTGCTCCCGGACCACCTGGGCCACCACCTGTTGCAGGCTGGCTGCCGTATCGATACCCAACAACCGACCGTTGGCGCGCGCGAACAGATGACTATCGGTCAATTGGACGACGAGGGGAGCGTTGACACTATCCGGCAAACTCACCAAAGCCTCCTGGGGCATAAGGGGACAACGAGCGCAGGCAGGGTGCAGAAAAGTTCCCGGGAACTTGCGTGCATGCTTCACATTTTCGCAGCTTGCACCGCGCGAGGGAAGCTACGGCTGTCAGCGTTGCGCCCCAGTGCTCATCGCTGCAGGATAGGTTCAGCTTCGTGGCCACAGGCCAGGCAGTGACTCAGCCACTCACCGAGAAACAGATTGAGCTGACTCTTTTCGTCAGGCTGATACATGGCCTGATTGGGATAGGGATAGCGTCCAAGCAGGTGCCGGGAGGCCCCGGCCGACACCACTTCCGCCATCCGCGCATCGTGATAGACGCGCACTTCCAGTTCGGGCACCGGCAACCAGGGCAGTCCCAGTTCCTGACGCACCCGCAAGACCGTCGTATAGGGACAGGCCTCGGTGACTTCCAGGGCGAGCACGCCCAGTGGGCGCTCGCCTTGCGACAACATGACGCGGCGCGACACCACGGCTTCGCGCATCTTGGGCAGAAGCCGCATCAGCCGCACGTAGTTGGCCTCGCACGTGGCCTGCAGGCCCGGCAGGTCAACTCGATAGCGATCTCGCAGTTTCAGCCCCATAACCCCCGTACCTCGGCGCGATTGAGCGCCAACCATTGCAGGGCGATGATAGCCGCTGCGTTATTGATTCGACCGTCGCGAACCCCGGCCAGTGCCTCGTCCAGCGACCAGACATGGACGCGAATGTCCTCGCCCTCCTCTTCCAGGCCATGGACGCCACCGGCATCCGCGGTGCTGCAGCGACCCAGGTAGAGATAGACCTGTTCGTCGCTGCCGCCAGGCGAGGGGAAGTAGGTGGAGATGGGCCAGAGCGATTGCAAGGTCAGCCCGGCTTCTTCCTCGGCTTCCCGATGAGCGACCGCCTCGACGGCCTCGCCCTGCTTGTCCACCAAGCCCGCCACCGGCTCAAGCAGCCAGGGATGAGCGGTCTTTTCCATGACGCCGACGCGAAACTGCTCGATAAGCACCACCTCGTCGCGCGCGGCGTCGTAGGGCAGCACGCAGACCGCATCGGGACGCACGAAGACCTCGCGTTCCAGTTCCGGCCCCAGGGCACCGGAGAACTGGCGGTGGCGCAGCCGGAAGCGGGCCATGCGGTAGAAGCCCTGGAAGCAGATCTCGCGGCTCAGGATTTCAACGGCGGGCGCCTGGGATTCGTTGGCTTCGGTCATGGGCGCTCCAGCGCTGAATGAAGGTGATCAGCTCATCCTAGCGTGCCCCCCGCGCTCGTGCAGCCCCTGGCGCGCCAAGTCGCGAAAGGGACAACAAGCCGGGAAACCTCCGGCCGCCCCTGGCAAACTTATCGAGCCAGACGGGTTCGAAAGCCGTCATTCTCTGTTTCCATGACAAGGAATCCCATGCGTATCCGCCCACTCCTCCTGCTCGCCGGCCTGCTGCTCGGTGGTTGCCAAAGCGTCTTCGGCCCCAACCTCGACAAACCCCTCACGCCTCGCCATCAGGCCTGGGAGCACCGCCCGGCCGGTTGCCAGGGCGAAGACTGCCCGCTGATCAACATCGACTACGTGGAATTCGGCGACCCGGCGCTGGACGCCCTGGTGCAGCGGCACCTGCTGGGCCTGGCCCGCGCCGAGCCGGGTGCGCCCATCCCGGCTTCGCTGGAGAGCTACGAGCGGGACTTCCTCGCCAAGGCGCAGCCACGCTGGAGCAGCTATCTGCAGGCCAAGGTGCGTGAACAGCATGACGGCCTGGTGATCATCGAGTTCTCCAGCTACCTGGCCAATGGCGGTGCCCATGGTCTGGCCGGCCGTGACTTCGTCACCTGGGATCGCCATCTCGACCGGCAGATCACCCTGGGCGACATGCTGGTGCCGGGGCAGGAAGCCGAGTTCTGGCGGCTGGCGCAGCTGTCGCGCGAGGCCTGGATGGTCAGCAACAACGTCGGCGATGCCGACTTCCGCCAGCAGTGGCCCTTCCTCAAGACCAACAACGTGGCCCTGGACTTCGGCGCCCTGACGCTTAAGTACGACATCGGCAGCATCGCCCCCTACGCCATGGGCCATCCGGAGCTGAAGATCCCTTATCCCAAGCTCAATGGCATCCTCAAGGGCGAGTATTTCCCGGGGCGGGGCAAGGCGCGGCAGCCGTAGGACCTGGTCAACCGAAATCATCTGCTGCAAGCGGGTTTGATCGCGGCCATGGGCCGCTCCTACAGCGGACTCAATCTTCTGTAGGAGCGGCCGCATCACCGGATCCATGGCCGCGATACCCCCACCCCAACCCTCCCCCGCACGCGGGAGAGGGGGCAGTTAGGCGTAGGTTGGGTTGAGCGCAGCGAAGCCCAACAGGCCGGCCCCTAAACCCGCTTCAATCCGAGCAGCGCCTGCGCGGCGCCAGCCACCACGATGGCTGGCAGGGTCGCGCCCCAGGCGGGGAGCAGGGTCGGCAGCAGGTGGTAGACGGCCACGCCCAGGGCCCAGGCGATCAGGGATTCCAGGCGCAACGCCCGTACCCGCTGCGGAGCCTTGCGGCGGCGCAGCAGGAAGTGATCCACCAGCACCACGCCGAACAGCGGGGCGAACACCGAGCCGATCAGCAGCAGGAAGTGTTCGTACTGGGCCAGGGGCACCAGCAGCGCCAGCAGGGTGCAGAGGATGCCGATAGCCAGGGTCAGCTGCCAGATCTTCACCTGGGCCAGGAAACCCGTCGCCACCGCCGCCGAGTGATAGGCGGCAAAGGCGTTTTCCGATTCGTCCAGCAGGATCAGCAGCAGCGGCAGGCCCAGGCCGGCCACGGCCAGGGCGCGCAGCAGGGCGTCGGCTTCACCGCCGCTGGCGAAAGCCAGGGTGTAGGCGAAGCCCAGGCCCATCAGCCAGAGGTTGCCACAGAAATAGCCCAGCATGACGCCGCGCCCGGCGCTACGCCCGGTGCGGGCGAAGCGGGTGTAGTCGGCGATCACCGGTAGCCACGACAGCGGCATGGCCACCACCAGGTCGAAGCCCAGGGCCTGGGTCAGGGAGCCGTCGCCCGAACGCTGCCAGAGCGCGGCCAAGTCGGCGCGCAGGAAGAGGTCCAGGGTCAGCCAGGTGCAGGCCCCGAGCAGCAGCCAGATGCCCCAGCGGCTGAGGAAACGGCGCACGAAGGTCAGCGGACCGGCCACCGCCAGGGCCGTGGCCAGGGCGCCGAAGACCAGGGTCCAGAGCACCGGCGAGGCCCAGCTCTGCAGGCCCCAGCTGCCCAGCAGCACACTGGCAGCCTCGCGCATCACCACCAGTTCGAAGGCGCCCCAGCCGATCAGCTGGGTGATGTTAAGCACCGCCGGCAACAGCGCGCCGCGCTGGCCGAGGCTCTGGCCCAGGGCGCTCATGCCGGCCAGGCCGGTATCGCTGCCCACCAGGCCGGCGGCCGCCAGCAGCAGCACCCCGACCCCGGTGCCGAGCACCAGCACCAGCAGGCCATCGGCCAGGCCGAGGCCGGGTGCCAGCAACGCGCCGGCCTGGGCCACCATGAGACCGATGCCCAGGGAGAACCAGAGGGTGAAGAGATCGCGCCCGCCAAGGATGCGGCGGTCCGCCGGAACGGGGATGGTGGGGGTATAGAGGCCGGGGGCCTGGGCCATGATGGGTCTCGTGAGCAAGGGGTTGAGGACGCCCGACGTCGTGGGGTGACGCCGGGCATTGTTGGGCTTCGCTGCGCTCAGCGCCAACCTACGGTCGTCAGACCTGCTTGTAGATCACCCCGCCTTCGTCCTTGAAGCGCGCCGCCTGTTCCTGGAAGCCGGCCTCGATGGCCTTCTGCTCGTCGGTCAGGCCGTTTTCCTTGGCGTAGTCGCGGACTTCCTGGGTGATCTTCATGGAGCAGAACTTGGGCCCGCACATGGAGCAGAAGTGCGCCACCTTGGCCGAGTCCTTGGGCAGGGTCTCGTCGTGGAAGGCGCGCGCCGTGTCCGGGTCCAGGCCCAGGTTGAACTGGTCTTCCCAGCGGAATTCGAAGCGCGCCTTGGACAGGGCGTTGTCGCGGATCTGGGCGCCAGGGTGCCCCTTGGCCAGGTCGGCGGCATGGGCGGCGATCTTGTAGGTGATGATGCCGGTCTTGACGTCGTCCTTGTTGGGCAGGCCGAGGTGCTCCTTGGGCGTCACGTAGCAGAGCATGGCGCAGCCGAACCAGCCGATCATGGCGGCGCCGATGCCGCTGGTGATGTGGTCGTAGCCGGGGGCGATATCGGTGGTCAGCGGACCGAGGGTGTAGAACGGCGCCTCGTCGCAGCACTCCAGCTGCTTGTCCATGTTTTCCTTGATCAGTTGCATGGGCACATGGCCCGGACCTTCGATCATGGTCTGGACGTCATGCTTCCAGGCGATCTTGGTCAGCTCGCCGAGGGTTTCCAGCTCGCCGAACTGGGCGGCGTCGTTGGCATCGGCGATGGAGCCCGGGCGCAGGCCGTCACCCAGGGAAAAGCTCACGTCGTAGGCCTGCATGATCTCGCAGATGTCTTCGAAGTGGGTATAGAGGAAGTTTTCCTTGTGATGCGCCAGGCACCACTTGGCCATGATGGAGCCGCCGCGGGAGACGATGCCGGTGACGCGCTTGGCGGTCAGGGGCACGTAGTGCAGACGCACCCCGGCATGGATGGTGAAGTAGTCCACGCCCTGCTCCGCCTGCTCGATGAGCGTGTCGCGGAACAGCTCCCAGGTCAGTTCTTCGGCGACACCATCGACCTTTTCCAGGGCTTGGTAGATGGGCACGGTGCCGATGGGGACCGGCGAATTGCGGATGATCCACTCGCGGGTCTCGTGGATGTGCTTGCCGGTGGACAGGTCCATCACGGTGTCGGCGCCCCAGCGGATGCCCCAGGTCAGCTTCTCGACCTCTTCCTCGATGGAAGAGCCCAGGGCGCTGTTGCCGATGTTGCCGTTGATCTTCACCAGGAAGTTGCGGCCGATGATCATCGGCTCCAGCTCCAGGTGGTTGATGTTGGCCGGGATGATGGCGCGGCCGCGGGCCACCTCGTCGCGGACGAACTCGGGGGTGATCTCCTGGGGAATGCTGGCGCCGAAACTCTGGCCGCGGTGCTGATTGCCGAGCAGGCCGGCGGCGCGGGCTTCCTGCAGCTTCATGTTCTCGCGGATGGCGATGTATTCCATCTCCGGGGTGACGATGCCCTGGCGGGCATAGTGCATCTGGGAAACGTTGCGCCCCGCCTTGGCCCGGCGCGGCTGGCGCGCCAGGTCGAATCTCAGGGCGGCCAGGCTCGGATCGGCGAGGCGCGCCTGGCCGAACTCGGAAGACAGCCCGGCCAGCAGCTCGGTGTCGCCGCGCTCTTCGATCCAGCGCGAACGCACGTCCGGCAAGCCCTTGCGCAGGTCGATACGGGCGGCCGGGTCGGTATAGGGACCGGAGGTGTCGTAGACGCACACCGGGGCGTTCTTTTCACCGCCGAACGCGGTGGGAGTATCGGCGAGGGAGATTTCCCGCACCGGCACGTGAATGTCGGGACGCGAACCGGTCAGATAGACCTTGCGCGAATTGGGCAACGGCTGGGTGGACTGACGGTCGACGCGGGTGAAGTCGGTGACGTTGTTCTGCTTGTTCATCGAGGCTCTCCTGGTGGGCGCGTTGCCGAGGGAAGAACCTGGACGAAGGGTGGGCACGCAGGAAGAGGCAAGCCCGGACGGATGGCGACCACGGATGGAGACGGCGGACGCCCTCTTGTTCCCTACGCAGGTTGACGCACCGCCATGCGGCGCGCCTAGCCTGATCAGGTTCAACGGGATCCGGGACTACCCGATCTCAGCGCCTCGTAGCGCACCCCGACAAGAACGTGGCCAGTGTAAACCCAGAGCGGCAGAAACTTCGACCGCTATTTCCTCTCCTATGGCGGATTCGGACGAAGCCACTACACTGGCGCGGTCCCTCAAGGAAGGCTCCAAGAATGCGAAGATTCCTGCTGCTCGCGGCGCTCTGCAGCACGGCCGGGCTGGCCCAGGCCCAGGTCGCCGGCAATGGCCTGCTCGACGTCTACCGCGAAGCGCTGGACAACAATGCCGACCTCGCCGCCGAACGCGCCGGGCTTGGCGCCCAGCGCGAGGCGGTGCCCCAGGCGCGCGCCGGCCTGCTGCCGCAGATCGGGCTCGGTGCCCAGTTCAACGACACCCATACCAGCCTGCAGCTCAAGGACAATCCGGCGCTGGGCGTCCAGGGTGGCCGCTACAGCAGCGATCGCAGCAGCCAGCTGATCCAGGCGACCCTCAGCCAGCCACTGTTCCGCGCCGATCGCTGGTTCCAGCTCAAGGCGGCCAAGGCCGCCACCGAGCAGGCCGAGCTGCAGTTTTCCGCCGCCCAGCAGCAGCTCATCCTGCAGACCGCCGAGGGCTATTTCAGCGCCCTGCGCGCCCAGGACGCCCTGGCCACCGCCCGTGCCGAGGAAAAGGCGCTGTACCGTCAGCTGGACCAGTCCCGCGAGCGCTACAAGGTCGGCCTGACCGACGACACCGACGTGCTCCAGGCCCAGGCCAGCTTCGACAATGCCCAGGCCAACCGCTCCCAGAGCGAGCAGCAGGTGGCCGACGCCTTCCAGGCCCTGACCCGGCTGACCGATCGCGATTATGGCAGCATCGCCGGCATCCGCCACGACCTGCCGATCCTGCCGCCACAACCCAACGATGCCCGCCAGTGGGTGGACACCGCCATGCGCCAGAATCTGCAATTGCTGGCTGCCGGCCAGGGCGTCAATGCGGCCCAGGAAACCCTGCGCCAGCGTCGCGCCGGGCACCTGCCGACGGTGGATGCGGTGGCGCGCTACAGCCACAGCGACAACGATGCGGTGAATCTGCCCAACGCCGAGCAGCTGTCCCTGTTCGGCAGCCCGGTCAACAGCCGCAGCATCGGTATCCAGGTCGAGGTGCCGCTGTACAGCGGCGGCGCCACCAGCTCCCAGGCGCGTCAGGCCTACCAGCAGCTGGACCGCAGTGAGCAGCAGCAGGAAAGCCTGCGCCGCCAGGTGGTGCAGAACACCCGCAACGCCCATCGGGCGATCAACACCGACATCGAGCAGGTGCGCGCCCGACGGCTGTCCATCGCCTCCAGCCAGCGCGCCCTGAGAGCCACCGAGATCGCCTACCAGGTGGGCAGCCGTACCATCGTCGACGTGCTCGACGCCCAGCGGCTGCTGTACAACGCCGTGCGCCAGTACAACGACGCCCGCTACAACTACATCCTGGACACTCTGAGACTCAAGCAGGCGGCCGGCACCCTGGCGCCCAACGACCTGCTGGCGCTGTCGGGCTATCTCGATCCCCACTACGACCCGGATCGCGACTTCCTGCCGCCGGACCTGGCCAAGACCCGCGCCGACGTCCTGCCGGCACGTTCCGCTCAGGGCTTGAGCAGTCCGTCGAGCCCGGAGAGCAGGCGCTCCAGCGCGCCCTGATTGGCGGCCAATACCGCCAGGCCCGCCTGCCGGCGCCGCGCGGCTTCCGCCGGTTCAGCCCAGAGCCGGGCCACGGCGGCAGCGATGGCCGAGGCTTCCGCTACTGTTTCCAAAGCGCCGGCGTCGCGCAACTGGGCGACGATGTCGAGGAAGTTGAATACGTGCGGTCCGCTGAGCACCGGCACGCCGAGAGCGGCCGGCTCGAGCGGGTTGTGCCCGCCGCGCTCGATCAGGCTGCCACCGACGAAGGCGACGTCGGCCAGGGCGTAGAGAAACAGCAGCTCGCCCATGGTGTCGCCCAGCAGGACCTGGGTCTGCGGTTGCACCGCCTCCCCCGTCGAGCGCTGGATCACGCTGAAGCCTTCACCCCGCACCTCGCCCAGCACCTCGGGAAAGCGTTCGGGATGACGCGGCACCAGGATCAGCAGGGCATCGGGACGGGTGGCCAGCAGTTGGCGCTGGGCCTGGAGCAGGATCTCGTCTTCACCGGCATGGGTGCTGGCGGCGATCCACACCGGGCGACTGCCCCAGCCCTGGCGCAGCGCAGCCGCGCGCGCCGGCAGCTCGGGGTCGATGCGCAGGTCGAACTTGATGGAGCCGGTCACCGTGACCCGCTCGGCACGGGCACCGAGGGCGCGGAAGCGCTCGGCTTCCACCGGCGTCTGCACCGCCAGCCAGGCCAGCTCCGCCAGCATCGGCGCGGTCACCCCGCCCAGTTTTCCGTAGCCCCGGGCGGAGCGCTCGGACAGCCGGCCATTGGCCAGGGCGATGGGAATGTCACGGCGCGCCGCCTGGTGGATGAGGTTGGGCCAGAGTTCGGTTTCCATCACCACCCCCAGGCTGGGCCGCAGCCGGTCGAGGAAACGCCCGGCCAGCCCCGGCAGGTCGTAGGGCAGATAGCAGTGGTGGACGTCGCTGCCGAACAGGGCGCGAATGCGCTCCGAGCCGGTGGGCGTCATGCAGGTCACGGTGATCGGCAGCTGCGGATGGCGCTGGCGCAGCGCACGGATCACCGGCGCGGCGGCAATGCTCTCCCCCACCGACACCGCATGCACCCAGATGCCGCCGGGCGGCATCCCTGGCAAGCCCAGCGCCAGGCGCTCGCCGATGCGTTGCCGATAGGCGGGAGCCTTGCGCCCGCGCCAGAGCAGGCGCAGCAGGATGAAGGGCAAGGCCAGGGTGAAGATCAGGCTATAGAGGGTACGGTTCATGGCGGCAGAGCTTAATGAAGCAAGGCCGCCAGTGCGAGCCCGTTCCAAGGCTTTGTCTGAAAAGTGCCTGCACTCGGTCAGGCGGCGTTAAAAATCCGTTCGGGATGCTCATTTACCACTCGTAAACTCCGCTCCCTCACGGACTTTTGCCTTGCCTGACCTTCGCTCGCCGACTTTTCAGACAAGCCTTAGTGCGAATGCCGCGGCACCCCGCCTTCGCGGGCGATCACCTTGAGGTGCAGGGTGGCCGGTTCCAGGCAGCCGCCGGTGGAAAGCTGGCCCACCAGTTGCCGATAGAGCTCCTGCCAGGGGGTCTGGGCCGGCGGCAGGTTGGGCGTCCATTCAGCGCGACGGCGTTCCAGTTCGGCATCATCCAGCAGCACATCGACGCTGCGGGCATTGAGGTCCACACGCAAACGGTCGTTGGTCTTGAGCAGTGCCAGGCCACCGCCCACCGCCGCTTCCGGCGACATGTTGAGGATCGATGGACTGGCCGAGGTACCGCTCTGACGACCGTCGCCCAGGCACGGCAGGGAGTCGATGCCCTTCTTGATCAGCGCCGCCGGCGGGGCCATGTTGACCACCTCGGCGCTGCCCGGATAACCCACCGGCCCGGCGCCGCGGATCACCAGGATGCAGCGCTCGTCGATGTCCAGGGCCGGGTCGTCGATGCGCGCGTGATAGTCCTCCGGACCCTCGAAGACGATGGCTCGCGCCTCGAAGCTGTTTTCCTTGCCCGGTTCCGCCAGATAGGTCTGGCGAAAGGCCTCGCCCACCACCGACATCTTCATGATGGCACTGTCGAAGAAATTGCCGCTGAGCACGATGAAGCCGGCGCGGTGCTTGAGCGGCGCTTCGTAGGGCTGGATCACGGCGGGATCTGTGCTGGCCGCACCTTCGGCGATGGCACCGATGGTGCGCCCGGATACCGTCATACAGTCGCCGTGCAGGCGTCCCGCCTTGAGCAGTTCGTGGAGCACCGCCGGCACCCCGCCGGCGCGGTGGAAGCCCTCGCCCAGGTACTTGCCGGCCGGCATGCAGTTGGCCAGCAGCGGGATGTCCTCGCCCAGGCGCTGCCAGTCGTCCAGCGACAGTTCCACGCCCATGTGGCGGGCGATGGCGATCAGGTGCGGCGGGCAGTTGCTGGAAGCACCCAGGGCCGAAGCCACCACGATGGCGTTCTCGAAGGCCTCGCGGGTCATGATCTGCGAGGGGCGGACGTCGTCCAGCACCAGCTGGCAGATGCGCTTGCCGGTGGCATAGGCCATCTGGCCGCGCTCGCGATAGGGCGCGGGGATGCTGGCACAGCCGGGCAGCGACATGCCCAGGGTCTCGGCCAGGGCATTCATCGACAGGGCCGTGCCCATGGTGTTGCAGTGGCCCACCGAGGGCGAGGCGGCGGTGGTCAGGGCCATGAAGCCCTCGTAGTCGATCTCGCCGGTCGCCAGCAGGTTGCGCGCGTGCCAGAGCACCGTGCCGGAGCCGATCAGCTCGCCCTTGAAATGCCCGTCCAGCATGGGCCCACCGGACAGCACGATGGCCGGCAGGTCGGTGGTGGCCGCGGCCATCAGGCAGGCCGGGGTGGTCTTGTCGCAGCCGGTGGTGAGCACCACGCCGTCCAGGGGAAAGCCGTGGAGGATCTCCACCAGGCCGAGATAGGCCAGGTTGCGATCCAGGGCCGCGGTGGGGCGGCGACTCTGCTCGGCGATGGGGTGCACCGGGAACTCCATGGGGATGCCGCCCGCGTCGCGGATACCGGCCTTGACCCGCTGGGCCAGCTCCAGGTGATGACGATTGCAGGGCGTGAGGTCGCTGCCAGTCTGGGCGATGCCGATGATGGGGCGACCGGACTGGAGTTCGTCGCGGGTCAGGCCGTAGTTCATGTAGCGCTCGACATAGAGCGCGGTCATGTCGGCGTGGGCAGGATCATCGAACCATTGCTGGCTGCGCAGCGGGCGTTTGGCGGAAGTCATGATGGTCTCTGGTTGTTATTAGGAAAGAGCGCTTAGCGGCCCAGCAGGCCGCGAGCGGCCAGGTTGTGCATCAGGGCACCGAGGCCGAAGCGCCAGGCCGGGGCCTGGTCGCTGGTGGTCACCCTATTGTGCAGGGTTCCCAGCAGCGGGCTGGCAATGCTCACCACGTCACCCACCTTGTGGGTGAAGCCGCCGCCCGGGGCGTCACGGTCCTGGGTCGGGGCGAACAGGGTGCCGAGAAACAGCACGAAGCCGTCGGGATACTGGTGATTGGCATTGAGGGTCTGGGCGGCGAGATCGGTGGGATCACGGCTGATCTGCGCCATGGAGCTGCTGCCATTGAGGTGAAAGCCGTCTTCGCCCTGGACTTCCAGGGTCACCACGCACTGGCGGACCTGGTCGAGATCGAAGGTCTCGTCGAACAGGCGGATGAAGGGCCCCAGGGCGCAGGAGGCGTTGTTGTCCTTGGCCTTGCTCAGCAGCAGGGCGCTGCGGCCCTCGATGTCGCGCAGGTTGACGTCATTGCCCAGGGTCGCGCCATGCAGGCGGCCGCGGCTGTCCGCCACCAGCACCACCTCGGGTTCGGGATTGTTCCACTGGGACACGGGGTGGATGCCGATGGCGCTGCCGCTGCCGACCGCGGCCAGCACCGGCGCCTTGGTGAAGATCTCGGCGTCCGGGCCAATGCCCACCTCCAGGTACTGCGACCACATGCCCTTCTCGATCAGCAGCGCCTTGAGCGCCTGGGCGCGCGGACTGCCCGGCTCCAGGCCCTGCAGGTCCGCGCCGATCACCGCCTGCACCTGCTCGCGGATGGCCACGGCGCGCCCGGCATCGCCGCCGGCCTGCTCTTCGATCACCCGTTCCAGCATGCTGGCGGCAAAGGTCACCCCGGCGGCCTTGATCACCTGCAGATCGGCCGGCGGCAGCAGGTGCAGGCGGCCCGGATCGGCCTGTTCGCCGCTGTTGGCCAGCAGTTCCTCCAGGCTGCCGAGGTAGCGCCCGGGGGTATCGCGCAGGGCCTGCAGCGGCGTCTCTTCCTCGAACAGGGCGCTCAGGGTGGCGAAGCGTGCCGAGACATCGAAGACGCCGTCCTCGCGCAGCACCACGGGCGAGGGACCGGCCAGCGGACCGGGCACCCAGGCACGACCGACCAGGGTGCCGGCCAGGCCATCGGTGGGAAGGGTGTTGGCAGGCGAGAGACGAAGGGGCATGGGCAGGACTCCAGGGCTGATGGGTCCACGCTAGGCAGCCGGACTGATAAACTCAAATGGGCTTATTTCATCATTCGATAACCTGCACTTATCGCCTGGGAGGCATGCGTGTCCGAGCCGTCTTTCAGCCAGATCAGCCACTGGCTCAAGTTTCGCCACCTGCTGCTGATCGACACCCTGGGGCGCACCCGCAACATGCACCTGGCGGCGCAGCAGATGAACCTCAGCCAGCCGGCCATCAGCAAGATGCTCAAGGAGCTCGAGCACCTGCTGGGCTTCGCCCTGTTCGAGCGCCAGCCGCGCAGCATGCCGCCCACGGCGCTGGGCGAGCACGTGCTGCGCTATGCCCGGGTGGCGCTCAACGATGCCCGCGACTTCGCCGAGCAGATCGACAGCCTGAGACGCGGCGGCCACGGCCAGCTCAAGGTCGGCGGCATCTTCGCCGCCACGGCGGTGGCGCTGCCGCAAGCCATCGTCGCGATCAAGCAGCGCTGGCCGCTGCTGGCCATCGAGGTGGTGGAGCAGACCAGCGATCACCTGATGGAGATGCTCGACGACAAGCTGCTGCACCTGGCGGTGGCGCGCTTCACCGACGATGCCCAGGCCCAGCGCTTCGACTTCCAGCCTCTGGCGCCGGAGCCCTTCCGCTTCGTGGTCAACGCCGATCACCCGCTGGTGGGCAGCGGGCCCGTGGGCCTCGATCAGGTGCTGGCCTGGCCCTGGATCCTCTATCCCAAGGGCACGCCCATCCGCGGGCGCATGGAGCGGGCCTTCGCCGCCGCCGGCCTGCCGGTGCCGAGCAACACCATCGATACCATCTCCATGCAGACCTTTCTCCAGGTGCTGCGCGCCGGCCCCATGATCGGCATGCTGCCGGAGGCCATGGTCGAGCCCTATCTCGCCAGCGGCGCACTCAGTGCCCTGGAGCTGCCGCTGCACCTGCCGGCGCAGGACTACGGCATCCTCACCCGCAAGGGCGAACCCCTCGGCGAGGCGGCCCGGGAATTCGCCGCCATCCTGCTGAGCCATGCCGGTCGCGAGGAGTCCGCAGCCTAGACAGCTCGATAACGCGCCGTTATCGAATGATCTGCAAATGCCATTGGGAAAGAATCGCTCCCGCTCCTAGAGTGGCCAGGCGATTCAGACGGCCACCCCGCATCCCCGGCCGCCTTCGACCTCCTCAATAACAACAACGGGCCCCAAGGCCCCGAAGGTCATTCCCATGTTCGAGACCACCGCTCCCCAGGGCGCCGCTGGCGACGCCTTCGAAGAACGCACCTACCGCAAGGTGGTGCTGCGTATCCTGCCGATCCTGCTGCTGTGCTACATCGCCGCCTACCTCGACCGGGTCAACGTCGGCTTCGCCAAGCTGGACATGCTCGATGACCTGGGCTTCAGCAACACCGTCTATGCCCTCGGCGCCAGCATGTTCTTCTGGGGCTACTTCCTCTTCGAGGTCCCCAGCAACCTGCTGCTGCATCGCTACGGCGCGCGCTTCTGGATCGCCCGCATCATGCTGACCTGGGCGATCATCTCCATGGCGGTGGCCTTCACCCAGCCGCTGGCGCACTTCTTCGGTCTGCAGTCGAGCACCCTCTTCTATGTGCTGCGCTTCCTGCTGGGCGTCTGCGAGGCGGGCTTCTTTCCCGGGGTGATCCTCTATCTCAACTACTGGTTTCCGACCCGCCGGCAGAGTCGGGTGATGTCGGGCTTTCTCATCGCCCTGCCCTTCAGTCTGAGCTTTGGCGGCGTGCTTTCCGGCTGGCTGATGAGCAGCCTGCACAACTGGCACGGCCTGGCCGGCTGGCAGTGGATGCTGCTGGTGGAAGGGGTGCCCTCGATCATCATGGCGGTGGTGGTGTTCTGCTGCCTGAGCGACAACATCGACCAGGCGCCCTGGCTGGACGCCCGGGAAAAGGCCCTGCTCAAGCGCAACCTGGAGCAGCAGAACGCCGGCAAGGCGTCGCGCCTCAGCGAGGTGTTCTTCAATCCGCGGGTCTGGCTGCTGGTGTTCATCCTGCTGACCTTCAACACCGGCTTCTATGGCCTGGCCTTCTGGATGCCCTCGATCATCAAGAACGCCGGGGTCAGCGGCAGCCTGCAGATCGGCCTGCTCACCGCCATCCCCTACAGCGTCGCCCTGGTGGTCATGCTGCTCAACGCCCGCCACTCGGCACGCACCGGCGAGCAGCGGATGCATGCGGCGGTGCCGGCCTTCGTCGGCGCCCTGGGCCTGGTACTGAGCGCCTGGTTCATCCACAACATCGTGCTGTCGATCTTCTTCCTCACCGTGGCCGCCTCGGGCCTGCTGGCGCTGATGCCGATCTTCTGGTCGCTGCCCGGCACCCTGCTTTCCGGCGTCGCCGCGGCGGCGGGTATCGGCATGATCAACGCCATCGGCAACCTCTCCGGCTTCACCGGCTCGATGATCACCGCGACCATGGAAACCCTCACCGGCGACATCAACAACGGCACCTATGTGCTCGGCGCCTGCCTGTTCGTCAGCGGCCTGCTGATCCTGGCGATCCCGGCCTCGATGCTGCAGCGCACGCCGACCGCCGTGCCGCTGGACCTCAAGCCCGCCTAGCCCGCCTCGGGCACGGCCGAGCGCCCGGCACCTGCGGCGCTCGGCCGGCCGATCCACAGCGCCATCAGCGCCGCCAGCAGACCGGTCAGGCCGGCCAGCACCAGGGCCTCCTGGTAGGAGCCGAAGTGCTCGCGCAGGGCCCCGGCGAGAAAGGCCGCGCAGGCGGCGCCGAGCATGTGCCCGCAGAATACCCAGCCGAACACCACCGGCGCGCTCCTTTCACCAAAGCTCTGGTTGGTCAGCTTGACCGTGGGCGGCACGGTGGCGATCCAGTCCAGCCCGTAGAAGATGCCGAACAGCAACAGTTGCTCGGGGGCGAAGCCGGAGAACGGCAGGTAGATCAGCGAGAGGCCGCGCAGGCTGTAGTAGACGAACAGCAGCCGGCGCGGATCGTATCTGTCGGTCAGCCAACCGGAGGCGGTGGTGCCCACCAGGTCGAAGATGCCCATCAGCGCGAGGATGCCGGCGGCCTGCACCTGGGACAGCCCATGATCGTGGCCCATGGCGATGAAGTGGGTGCCGATCAGGCCATTGGTGGTGAAGCCGCAGACGAAGAAGGTCAGGAACAGCAGCCAGAAATCGCGCCGCCGGCTGGCCATGGCCAGGGTGCCGAGGGTCACGCGAAACAGGTTGCCCGGTGCGGAGGCCGCTGGCGCCTGGTAGTCCGTTGGGGCGCCATGGGGCCGCAGGCCGACGTCCGCCGGACGCTCCGGCAGCAGCCAGGCCACCAGCGGGATCAGGGCGGCGCTGGCCATCGCCACGGTCAGCACCACGGTCTGCCAGCCTTCCTGACTGGCGAGATGGGCCAGCAACGGCAGGAACACCAGGTTGCCGGTGGCGGTGCTGGCCGCCAGCAGGCCCATCATCAGGCCCCGGCGGGCGACGAACCAGCGATTGACGATGGCGGCCCCCAGCACCATGGCCACGCAACCGGTACCCAGGCCGCTGAGCACGCCCCAGGTGGCCACCAGGTGCCAGGGTTCGCGCATCAGGGTGCTCAGGGCGGTGGCCAGGCTGATCAGGGTCAGGCCGCCGAGCAGGGTCCGGCGGATGCCCAGGGTCTGCATCAGGGCGGCGGCGAAGGGCCCGACCAGGCCATAGAGAAAGATGCCGATGGCGGCGGAAAGCGAGACCGTCTCGCGACTCCAGCCAAAGGTCTCCTGCAACGGCAAGAGCAGTACGCCCGGGGTGGACCTCACCCCGGCCGAGACCAGCAGGGCGAGAAAGATCAGTGCCAGGACGACGAAGACATAGCGCTGGCCGAGGGCGTGAAGTGGGGTCATGGCGATCGTCACGGGCGGGGAAGGGATGAGTCGAGTATTGCAGTCCTGGCGACCTGGCGCTGGTCAAGCTGCCCCACGGATCTGGCCAGAATGGGACTTTCGTTGGCATGGGTCGTGGGCGAGTGCTGAAGGTCCGTCTTGTTGGGCTTCGCTGCGCTCAGCACCAACCTACGGGCGATCCGGGTAGGTTGGGTTGAGCGAAAGCGAAGCCCAACACGCCACGCTCAACCAATCGCCCGCAATTCTTCCGCCAGTCGCTGCGCCAGCCAGCGCGCGGCCGGCCCCGGTGCGGCGTTGCGGCGCCAGGCCAGCTCCACCACCAGGGCCGGCGGCACCCAGTCGCAATCCAGCTCGGCCAGCAGGCCCTGGTAGGAGGGATAGCGCGCCACGTGCCGCGGCAGCCACCCCCAGCCCAGGCCGCGCATCAGCAATTCGGCGAGCAGGTAGAAGCTGTCGGCGCGCCAGACCTGGGGGGCGATCTGCTCGCCGCCGGGATAGGGATGCTCCAGTGGCGCGATCAGCAGCTGGCGATGGCGGGCCAGTTCGCGTCGCCCTACCCCACGCTGGCTGGCCAGGGGATGCTGGGCGCCACAGGCGGTGACCTGGGCGACATCGCCCAGCGCCTGGCGCTCCAGGGCCTCGGGCATGTGCTCATGGCGAAACAGCAGGCCGAGGTCGGCCTGATCAGTCAGCAGCTTGCGCGCCACATCGCCCTGGGCGCCGCTGGTGAGCTGGACTTCCAGATGCGGGAAGGCCGCCGCCAGGGCGTCCAGGGCATCGAGCACCGGCTGGTAGGGCATGGCCTCGTCCAGTGCCAGGCGCAACAGCGGTTCCTGACCGGCACAGAGCGCCTGGGCGCGGCTGTCCAGGCGCTGGCACTGGCGGAGCACCTCACGCGCCTCCTCCAGCAGCGCCAGCCCGGCCGCAGTGATGACTGGCGTGCGACCGTTGCTGCGCGTGAACAGCACGACGCCCAGGTCAGTCTCCAGCAGGGCGATGGCGGCGCTCACCGCCGATTGCGCCCGCCCCAGACGCCGCGCCATGGCCGAGAAACTCGCACCCTCGGCGATGCCGACGAAGATCTCCAGTTGCTCCAGATTCCACTGCACGACCCATCTCCCTGACAGATAGGTATCAACTTTCACCTATCGTCCGGAAAGGCACAATGGGGGCCTTCGACAGGAGGAATCATCATGAGCGGATACATCTACCTGGCCATTGCCATCGCTGCCGAGGTCGTCGCCACCACCTCTATGAAGGCCATCAGTGGCTTCAGCAAGCCACTGCCACTGTTTCTGGTCATTACTGGCTACGGCCTGGCCTTCTGGATGCTGACCCTGGTGGTGCGCAGCATTCCCGTGGGCGTCGCCTACGCCATCTGGGCCGGGCTGGGCATCGTGCTGGTCAGCATCGCCGCGGCGGTGCTCTACGATCAGAAGCTGGACCTGCCGGCCATGCTGGGCATGGGGCTGATCGTCGCCGGGGTGGTGGTGATCCAGCTGTTTTCCGGCAGCACCGGGCATTGAGACCAGCGGCGGCGAGGAGCGTGTAAAATCACTCCTTTGCCGATTATCCGAGCAGGCCGTTCATGTCCCAACCCTGGTCCACCGATATCCTCATCGTCGGCGGCGGCGTCGCCGGCCTCTGGCTCAACGCCCGTCTCAGACGCGCCGGCTACGCCACCGTGCTGGTGGAGACCGGCGCCCTGGGCGGCGGCCAGAGCGGCAAGTCCCAGGGCATCATCCATGGCGGCACCAAATATGCCCTGACCGGGATGCTCACCGGGGCTTCCGAGGCCATCGCCGACATGCCGCGGCGCTGGCGCGAAAGCCTGGCCGGCAGCGGCGAGCTGGATCTTTCCGGTGTACGCCTGCTCTCCGAGGCCCACTACCTCTGGTCGCCGGGCAGCCTGGCCGGCAACCTCACCAGCTTCTTCGCCAGCAAGGCGGTGCGCGGCCGGGTGGATGCGGTCAAGGGCGACGAACTGCCACCGGCCCTGCGTGACCGCGCCTTCAAGGGCAAGGTCTACCGCCTGGCCGAGCTGGTGCTGGACGTACCCAGCCTGGTCGCACGCCTGGCCGAACTGGCCGGCGACAGCCTGCTGGCCGGGCATGACCTCCAGCCCCTGCGCGAGGACGGCGAGCTGACTGGTCTGGTGGTGGACGGCCAGGCCATCCGCGCCCGCCGCATCGTGCTCACCGCCGGCGCCGGCATGGCCGATCTGCTCCAGGCGCTCCACCTCGAACAGCCGGCCATGCAGCGCCGCCCGCTGCACATGGTGGTGGTCAAGGGTCCCATGCTCAAACCCCTCTATGCGCACTGCCTGGGTGGCGGCCCCAAGCCGCGGGTGACCATCACCAGCCACCCCACCGCCGACGGCCAGTGGCTGTGGTACCTGGGCGGCGACCTGGCCGAGGCCGAGGGCGTGACCCGTGAGCCAGCGGCGCAGATCGCCACGGCGCGCGAGGAATTGCAGCGCCTGCTGCCCTGGATCGACTTCGACGGCGCCCGCTGGGCAACCCTGCGCGTGGATCGCGCCGAGCCGGCGCAATCCGGACTGGTGCGTCCGGACAACGCCTTTCTCGCCGAGGAAGGGCGCCTGCTGGTGGGCTGGCCGACCAAGCTGGCGCTGTCGCCGGACCTGGCCGACCGGGTCCTGGCCAATCTCGACCGCGACGGCATCGCGCCAGGACAGCACCCCGCCCTGCCCGCCCATCCGCAACCGCCGGTGGCCGCGCCCTTCTGGGAGGAGCTGCTGCCATGAGCCTGCGCACCCTGCATGGTCTGCAGCGTCCGCTGGGCAGCACCGGTCTCGAGATTTCCCCACTGGGCCTGGGCACGGTCAAGTTCGGCCGCGACCAGGGCGTGAAGTACCCCAACGGTTTCACCATCCCCGACGACCGCAGCGCCGCCGATCTGCTCAGCCTGGCCCGCGAGCTGGGCATCAACCTGCTGGACACCGCGCCCGCCTACGGCCGCAGCGAAGAACGCCTGGGTCCACTGCTGCGTGGCCAGCGCCAGCACTGGGTGATCGCCAGCAAGGTCGGCGAGGAATTCACCGATGGCCTGTCCAGCTTCGACTTCAGCGCGGCCCATACCCGCCGCTCGGTGGAACGCAGCCTGCGCCGGCTGGAGACCGACTGGCTGGACCTGGTGCTGGTGCATTCCGATGGCAACGACCTGGCCATCCTCCAGGACAGCGGCTGCTACGAGACCCTGGCCGAGCTCAAGCGCGAAGGCCTGATCCGCGCCTTCGGCTTTTCCGGCAAGACCGTCGCGGGCGGTCTCAAGGCGCTGGAGACCGGCGATTGCGCCATGGTCACCTTCAACCTCAACGAAGACGCCGAGATCCCGGTGATCCGAGCCGCCGCCGCCCAGGGCAAGGGCATCCTGATCAAGAAGGCCCTGGCCAGCGGCCACGCGGTGCTCGGTACCGGCCAGGATCCGGTGCGCGCGAGCTTCGCCCGGGTATTCGGCGAGCCCGGGGTGAACGGTGCGATAGTCGGCACTATCGATCCCCTGCACCTGTCACATAATGTCCGTACCCTGGCCGAAGTGATCACCGCTCGGCCCTGATCCAGAGCGTTTCGCTGAACCCTTGCCTTCGTCCGCTGGACGTCCTGCCCGGTCGCCCGGGACGGCGCGTCCGCGGCACACTACAACAGGAGTCGGCCATGCCCCAGCTCATCGCCCGCCACAATCCCAAGGCGTTCAAGACCCTGCCCCTTTCGGTCGAGGCCAATCATGACGGCCTCACCTACCAGGCGCTCGGCCAACCGCTGAATTTCAGCGAGATGCTGGAGCGGCGCAAGCCGATCGAGATCGAGGATGCCCAGCACTTCAGTGCGAAGCTCGCCAACCTGGGCGTCTCGGTGCGCCTGACGCTGAACTGGCAGGGCCAGGACCACTGGCTGCTGGTGCGCCAGCGCCGGCCCGACCGGGGCGACGTGGTGCTCAAGCTGATCTCCGGTTACATCCCGACCCACGAACTGGCCCTGCCGCTGCTCACCGCCGTGCAGGAGGTGGCCGAGGAGTGCCTGATCGAGACGCCGCGCGGCTGGCTGGCCGGACGCTTCGCCGACACCTGGCTGCCGACGCCCTATGCCCCGGCCCTGCCCTACCGCGAGGACGTGGCCTTTCGCCTGACCCCGCGCTCGGGCGCGGCGCGGCCGGTGCGCTGCGGCAGCCTGGCGCTGCTGGAGCGTCCCCGCGCCTATGTGCACACCCCCACCGCCTCGCTGCAACTGGTCTATGACCTGCTGCTGGAACTGCCCAAGGAATGCAAGGCGCCGAGTCTGTTCCACGTCGACGAGAAGATCGAGAACGGCCAGTTGCTGGCGCGCCTGGCGCGCCAGCGCCCGGACCTCTATCTGGTCGCCCTAGACGACGGCAAGCCCACCGGCGAGCTCTACACCCTGTCCGCCGGCCAGCGCCTGCCGGTGTCGACCCGCGGCCTCTGGCTGTCGGAAAGCTTCGCCCGCCAGGACGGCTGGCTGGTCCACGACAGCCGGGTGCGCTGGCGCGACTGGCTGGAGCGCATGGCGCCCCAGAGCGCCCTGCAGCGGGCCTAGGTGAGCGGGGGCTAGCCGTTTCGCCTCTACCTGGAAATGCCAGGCAAGACCGGCCATTCCCGTCGCAGCCACGGGAGTGGCCTGTTCGAATCCGGCTTATAGCTCGCCTGTCAGGAATTGGGCCCTGCCCTGACCAAAGCTCCAATCCTCATCGCCATTCACCACGATCGAAACCATCACGTCGTTTGCCTCGATGCCACACCGTGCGTGCAGTTCATGACAGACCTTTGCGTAAAAGCGGGTCTTGGCCGCCTGGTCTCGAAGCCGACTCGTAATACTGATCAAGGTCTGTCTGTGGGTTCTCGGAATGTCCAATCCGGTGTCCTGCATGATGAATCGGCCAGGCTTGTGTTCGGTCAGAACCTGGTAGCGATCCCGCACAGGGACGTCGAAGGCCTCCACCACGGCGTGGTGAACCCCATCGAGCAGGTTTTGCAGATAGTCGTCGTTATGACCTTCCAGGACATCGATACGAAGAAGCGGCATGTAACACCTCGGCAATGGAATCGGCAGGCTCTAGGCCAAGGCTTTCGAGGCACATTTCGTCGATTTGTTCATTGCGATAGGCAATCGCGCATCACCGCCGGGCGGGTGCTCTGGACCTTCGTCGCGGAGTTACCGAAAGCTGCCATTTTCCCTGCAGAAACTAATCACCCCCGGCGCGGCGTTCACCGGTGACGCCGCCGGCCGCGGCCTGGACCCGGCCGGCTAGCCGGGAAAAGGGCAAGGTCTGGATCCACACGGTGCCGTGGCCGCTCAGGGTCGCCAGCACCAGGCCTTCGCCACCGAACAGCATGCTGCGCAGGCCACCCGCCAGCTTGATGTTGTAGTCGATGCCGCTGGTGAAACCCACCAGGCAACCGGTGTCCAGGCGCAGGGTCTCGCCCCTGAGGTCCTTGCGGATCACCGTGCCGCCAGCATGCACGAAGGCCATGCCATCCCCCTCCAGCCGCTGCAGGATGAAGCCCTCGCCACCGAAGAAGCCGGCGCCCAGACGCCTGGTGAAGGCCACGCCGATGCGGGTGCCCCTGGCGGCGCAGAGAAAGGAATCGCGTTGGCAGAACAGGGTGCCGCCCAAGGCGGCGAGGTCCAGCGGAATCACCTGTCCCGGATAGGGCGCGGCGAAGGCGACGTGGCGCTTCTCGCGCCCTTCGTTGGTGAAATGGGTCATGAACAGCGACTCGCCGCCGAGCATGCGCTTGCCGGCGCCCCAGAGCTTGCCGAGCAAGCCAGCGGAGCCGTCGCCCATGCGCGCGGTGAAGTCGATGTCGGCCTCCATGTAGGTCATGGCACCGGCCTCGGCGATCACCGTCTCGCCGGGATCGAGACCGATCTCCACCGCCTGCAGGGATTCGCCGAGAATGCGGTGGTCGAGGATATGGCTGGGCATGAGGGTTTCCTGTACCGCTGTTGGAGGTTCCCAGCCTAGCAGCGATGGCAGGGGTTGGCGTGCTAGGCCCGGTACCAGCGGTGGCTTGGGTAACGTGACAAATGGGGTAGAAGGTTCACTTGGGATGCTGGCCTGGTCTTCACCCTGGGGTTGAACCTCCAGGAGATCGCGGCCATGGGCCGCTCCTACGGGCAGGACCAAGCTGGCCGCGGCTGGAACCGAACTTCGTGCGCCAGCTTCCCTCACCCCAGCCCTCTCCCAGAGGGAGAGGGGGCATTCGTGCAGGCTGGGCTGAGCGCAGCGAAGCCCAACATGGCCAGGTTCAACCAGAGACCGCTGGGCGTCGACGATGCAGCCGCCTCAACCAGCCTACGCGGCCGGTCAGATGTCCCGCAGCTCGCCGGCGAAGCGCTCCAGGCGCCGCCGCAGGCGCCGGTTCTCGCGGCGCAGCTCTTCCACCTCGTCCAGCAGGTGCAGGGCCAGGGCCGTCGCGGACCAGTCCAGGTCCAGTTCGTGGCGCAGGCGCACGGCGCGACGGGCGCGGTGCAGCGCGCCGGTATCGAAGTGCCACTCGGACGGGCGCTTGCCCCGCTGTGGCGCCAGGATGCCGTGCTCGACGATCTCCACCACCACCGGCTCGCTTACCTCGCAGAGCACGCAGAATTCCTGCAGGACGATCAGACTGCTCATCAGACTCTCCTCCAGTCGCGGCGGGGATCGAAGGCCGCCCGCTCGGCCAGTTGGCGCCACAGCGCCTGGGTTTCTTCGTCGCCTCGAGGCGGCATCACCACTTTGAGCAGGGCATGCAGATCGCCCTGCCCGGCCTTGCCGGCCAGGCCCTTGCCGCGCACCCGCAACCGCGCACCATTCTGGCTGCCGGGCGGGATACTGAGCATGATCTGCCCATCCAGCGTCGGCACCTGCACCCTGGCGCCCAACGCGGCTTCCCAGGGGGCGAGCGGTACGCTGACCACCAGATCCTGGCCATCCACGTCGAACAGCGGGTGGGGCACCAGGCGGATGACCAGATAGAGGTCTCCCGCCTCGGCACCGCCGAGCCCCGGCTCGCCCTGACCTTTCAGGCGGATGCGTTCACCATCGCCGCTGCCGGTGGGAATCTTGACGTTGAGCGTCTTGGTGCTCTCGCCCACGCGGCGACCCAGTTCATCCCGCTGCGGCAGGCTGAAACTCAGCGGCTTGGTGCTACCGGCCTGGCTCTCTTCGAGAAACAGCGGCAGCTCCAGTTCGATGTCACGGCCCCGGCGGGCGAAGCCGCCGTGCGGGGAACGCCCGGCGGCGCCGAACAGGGACTCGAAGAAGTCGGAATAGTCCTCGCCGAAACCGGCATGGGGATCGCTGTAGTCGGCACCGGAGCCCGGCTGCCAGTCCGGCGGCACCTGGAAGCGCTCGCCCTGCTGCTGGTAGAGGCGTATCTGGTCGTATTCCGCCCGCTTGTGCGGATCGCGCAGGACATCATAGGCCTCGGCCACCTCCTTGAAGCGGGCCTCGGCCTCGGCCTCCTTGCTCACATCGGGGTGGTACTTGCGCGCCAGCTTGCGATAGGCGGTCTTGAGGGTCTTGTCGTCGACGTCGGGAGCGACGCCGAGCACCTCGTAGTAGTCCTTGAAGTCCATCGTGGTCTCCAGTGGGAGGCTGCCTAGTGTGGTGCTACAGCGGTTCGCGCAAGAGTTGGCAAGTGATTTTTCCTCTTGGGCTAGGCGCCGCGACGAGTCATAGCAGGGCTATGGCGAGGAGTGGCAACGACGTCCAGGAGCAAAAAGCGCCGCCAAAATTGTGCAGTCAACTTCTGAAGCACCGCACTAAAGACCGCGACGCACGCCCGGGGGTTGCACGCAGCCGGTCAGTCACCGCGCTTGCGAAAGGCCAGGCTGCCGGCCAGCACCGTGAAGGTCGCCACCAGCGCCACCAGGATCCAGAAACCGTGGGGCGAGTCGGAGAGCGGGATGCCGCCGACGTTCATGCCGAAGAAGCCGGCGATGATGTTGATCGGCAGGGCCAGCACCGTGACCAGGGTCAGGGTGAACAGGGTGCGATTGGTCTGCTCGGCGGAGGCGGCGGCGATCTCTTCCTGCAGCAGCTTGAGCCGCTCCACCAGGGCGGCGAGGTCGTCCAGCACCCGGTCGAATTCCTCGGTCGCCTCGCGCAGGGTCTGGATGTCGTCGCGCCGCAGCCAGGCCGGCGGACGGTTGAGCAGTCGCAGCAAGGAGCCCGGCTCCAGGGCCAGCAGCCGTTGTAGCCGCACCAGGGCGCGTCTCAGGCCGCCCAGTTCGGCGCGACTGGCGGAGAGCCGCTGGGACAGCAGGCGATCCTCGATGGCATCCACCTTGACCGTGGTGTCGCGGATGATGCCGGTGAGCACATCGGCCTGATCGCGCAGAAGGTGCACCAGCAGCTCCAGGGTGGAGCCGAAGCCCTCGCCGCGACGCACCGCATGGCGCAGGCGATCCACCGAGCGCAGTGGCTGGGCGCGGGCGGTCACCAGCAGTCCCGGGCGGGCGCAGGCCCAGAGGGTGGCGACGTCCACCGAGACCTGGCCGTAGGCGAGGGTCACGTCGTTCACCACCCCGAGCAGGGTGTCGTCGGCCGGTTCCAGCCGGGTCGAATGGGAACCGGCGTGCAGGGATTCGAAGAACTCCTCGGGCAACCCCAGGTGCTCGCGCATCCAGCGCTCGGCGGCGGCGTGGGCCAGGTTGAAGTGCAGCCAGCGAAAACCGCCCTCTTCCGCCTCCCAGGGATCTTCCGGCGCCATGGTCAGGGCCCGGCCCGGCTGGCCCGAGGTGAAATGGTAGGCGTAGAGCAGCCCCAGCCGTTCAGCGGCCGGATGCAAGGGGATCAACGTATTGGTCATGGCTACCTGCAAAGGGACGCGACATCAGGGCTCTTTAAGAGCCTGTTCAAAGTCTGCTGCGCGTCGGCCAAACAGCGTTGAAAACGCCCTCGGAATGCTCATTTACCCTTCGTAAATTCCGCTTCCTCAGCCCTTTTCGCCTTGTTTGGCTCTAGCTCGCTAGACTCTGAACAGCCTCTTAGCAGGTCCGGATGAACCTTTGATGACAGAGCCCCGGTCGGCGGCAGCCGGAGTGACGCCCCGAACGGGGCGCCACCCTTATTGCGGACGCATGTGCGGGAAGAGGATGACGTCGCGGATCGACGGCGAGTTGGTCAGCAGCATCACCAGGCGGTCGATGCCGATGCCTTCGCCGGCGGTGGGCGGCATGCCGTATTCCAGGGCGTTGATGAAGTCGGCGTCGTAGTGCATGGCCTCGTCGTCACCGGCGTCCTTTTCCTGGACCTGCAGCATGAAGCGCTCGGCCTGGTCTTCGGCGTCGTTGAGCTCCGAGTAGGCATTGGCGATCTCGCGGCCGCCGATGAACAGCTCGAAGCGGTCGGTGACGCTGGGGTTGTCGTCGTTGCGACGCGCCAGCGGCGAGACCTCGAAGGGATACTCGGTGATGAAGTGCGGCTGCTCCAGCTTGCTCTCCACCAGTTCCTCGAAAATCATCACCTGCAGCTTGCCCAGGCCTTCGTGACCCAGCACCTTGGCGCCGGCCTTCTTGGCGATGGCGCGGGCCTTCTCGACGTCCTGCAGGTCTGCCGCGGTAATGTCCGGGTTGTACTTGAGGATGGAGTCGTACACCGACAGGCGCACGAAGGGCTCGCCGAAGTGGAAGACCTTGTCGCCATAGGGCACGTCGGTGCTGCCGAGCACGGCCATGGCCAGTTCGCGGAACAGTTCCTCGGTGAGGTCCATGTTGTCGTGGTAGTCGGCGTAGGCCTGGTAGAACTCGAGCATGGTGAACTCGGGGTTGTGCCGGGTGGAGACGCCTTCGTTGCGGAAGTTGCGGTTGATCTCGAAGACCTTCTCGAAGCCACCGACCACCAGGCGCTTGAGGTACAGCTCCGGCGCGATGCGCAGGAACATGGCCAGGTCCAGGGCGTTGTGGTGGGTCTCGAAGGGCTTGGCCGCCGCGCCGCCGGGAATGGTCTGCAGCATGGGGGTTTCGACTTCGAGGAAACCCCGCTCCATGAGGAAGCGGCGGATGTGGGCGATGACCTGGGAGCGTACGCGGAAGGTCTGGCGGACCTCCTCGTTGACGATCAGATCGACATAGCGCTGGCGATAGCGCAGCTCGGTGTCGGTCAGGCCATGGTGCTTGTCGGGCAGCGGGCGCAGCGACTTGGTCAGCAGGCGCACGTCGCTCATGTTGACGTAGAGATCGCCCTTGCCGGAACGGGCCAGGGTGCCTTCGGTGGCGATGATGTCGCCCAGGTCCCAGCTCTTGACCGCTTCCAGGGTTGCCGCCGGCAGGGTCTTGCGGTCGACGTAGACCTGGATGCGCCCGCTGGTGTCCTGCAGCACCATGAAGGCGCCGCGGTTGAGCATGATGCGCCCGGCCACCTTGACCTTGATGCCTGCGGCTTCCAGCTCTTCCTTGGTCTTGTCGACGTACTGCTGCTGCAGGTCACCGGCCAGGCTGTCGCGGCGGAAGTCGTTGGGGAAGGGAATGGCCTGCTGGTCGCGCAGCTCGGAAAGCTTTTCCTTGCGCTGGGCGATCAGCTTGTTGTCTTCCTGTTCCTGGGCTTGGGGATCTAGGGGTTGTTCGCTCATGTCTGCTGTTTACCTGGGGTGCTGACCGTAGGAGCGGCTCATAGCCGCGATAGAGCNCCTACAGGAAATGATGGATTAAACGCCCTGCTTGAGGCTGGCTTCGAGGTATTCGTCCAGATCGCCGTCGAGCACCTTGTCGCAGTCGCTGCGTTCCACGCCGGTGCGCAGATCCTTGATCCGCGAGGCGTCGAGCACATAGGAACGGATCTGGTGGCCCCAGCCGATATCGGACTTGGAATCCTCCAGGGCCTGGGACGCGGCGTTGCGCTTCTGCATCTCCAGCTCGTACAACTTGGCCCGCAGCATCTTCATGGCGGTGTCCTTGTTGGCGTGCTGGGAGCGTTCGTTCTGGCAGGCCACCACGGTGTTGGTGGGCACGTGGGTGATCCGCACCGCTGAGTCGGTGGTGTTCACGTGCTGACCGCCGGCGCCCGAGGAGCGGTAGGTGTCGACGCGCAGATCCGAGGGGTTGATCTCGATGTCGATGTTGTCATCGATTTCGGGCGAGACGAACACCGCGGTAAAGGAGGTGTGGCGACGGTTGCCCGAGTCGAAGGGACTCTTGCGCACCAGGCGGTGCACGCCGATCTCGGTGCGCAGCCAGCCGAAGGCGTATTCGCCCTTGATGTGCACGGTGGCGCCCTTGATGCCGGCGACCTCGCCTTCGGACAATTCGACGATCTCGGCGCTGAAGCCGTGCTGGTCGGCCCAGCGCAGGTACATGCGCAGCAGCATGTTGGCCCAATCCTGGGCCTCGGTGCCGCCGGAGCCGGCCTGGATGTCCAGGTAGCAGTTGTTCGGGTCCATCTCGCCGCTGAACATGCGGCGGAATTCCAGCTTCTCGAGGATGCCGCGCAGGCGCTCCACCTCGGCCGCCACGTCATCGACGGCGCCCTGGTCTTCCTCTTCGGCAGCCATTTCCAGCAGGTCGGTGGCATCGGCCAGGCCGCCGTTCAGCTCGTCCAGGGTACCGACCACCTGGGCCAGCAGGGCGCGCTCGCGGCCAAGATTCTGGGCGTACTCGGGCTTGTTCCAGACAGCGGGGTCTTCGAGCTCGCGCTCGACTTCGACCAGACGATCCTTCTTCAGATCGTAGTCAAAGATACCCCCGAATGGTCTCGGTGCGGCTGGAGAGGTCCTTGATGCTGGTGACGATCGGGTTGATTTCCATGGGGGAAACACTCGCGAGAAAAGCTGTGGAAAAGCTCGCGAGTATAACCCAATCGGCGGCGAAACTCAGAGTGCGACAGGGATTCGCCGCCGGCGGGAGCTCAATCGGCGTCGAGATCGCGGTGGCGGGTTTCCGGCAGGCACAGCAGCCCCACCACCAGGCTGACACCGGTCACCAGCACCGGGTACCAGAGGCCGTAGAAGATGTCGCCGGTATAGACCACCAGGGCAAAGGACACCGTCGGCAGGAAGCCGCCGAACCAGCCGTTGCCGATGTGGTACGGCAGCGACATGGAGGTGTAGCGGATGCGCGTGGGGAACAGCTCCACCATCAGCGCCGCCAGGGGTCCGTAGCAGAGGGTGGCGATCAGGATCAGGGCGAAGATCACCGCCACCACCATGGGCTTGTTGACCTGGGCCGCATCGGCCTTGGCCGGATAGCCGGCGGCCTGTACCGCCGCGCGCAGGGCCGGTTCGTCGAAGCCGACGATGACCTTGTCACCGACGTTGACCTGCACCGCGTCCCCCGGTGCCGCCGCCACGCTGCGGTAGGGCAGCCCGCTCTTGGCCAGCAGCGTCTTGACCCTATCGCAGGGACTGTCGAAGCGCGCCTTGCCCACCGGGTCGAACTGGAAGGTGCAGGTGGCCGGGTCGGCGGTCACCACGATGGGCGCCTGCTGGCTGGCCTGGTAGATCTGCGGATTGGCGTAGTGGGTCAGGGCCTTGAACAGCGGGAAGTAGAGCACCGTGGCCAGCAGCAGCCCCAGCATCAGGATCGGCTTGCGCCCGACCTTGTCCGACAGCCAGCCGGCGATGACGAAGAAGGGGGCGCCCAGGATCACGCTGATGATCAGCAGGTTGTTGGCCAGCACCGGGTCGAGCTTGAGGGTCTGGGTGAGAAAGAACATCACGTAGAACTGCGACAGGTAGAAGGTCACCGCCTGGCCGCCGTTGATGCTGAACAGCGCGATCAGCACCACCTTGAGATTGCTCCAGTTGGTGAAGGAATCGCGGATCGGTGCCTTGCTCTGCTTGCCCTCGGCCTTCATGCGCAGGAAGGCCGGCGACTCGTGCATGGACATGCGGATCCAGGTGGAGATGGCCAGCAGGAAGATCGACAGCAGGAACGGCAGGCGCCAGCCCCAGACCTCGAACTGGTCGCCGGTCAGGTAGCGGCAGACCAGGATCACCACCAGCGACAGCAACAGCCCCAGGGTCGCGGTGGATTGCAGCCAGCTGGTGTGGGCGCCGCGCTTGCCGGGTGGCGCATGCTCGGCGATGTAGGTGGCGGCACCGCCGTATTCCCCACCCAGAGCCAGGCCCTGCAGCAGGCGCAGCACCACCAGGATGATGGGCGCGGCCACGCCGATGCTGGCGTAAGTGGGCAACAGACCGACGCCAAAGGTGGCGATGCCCATGAGGATGATGGTGGCGAGAAAGGTGTACTTGCGGCCGACCAGGTCGCCCAGGCGTCCGAACAGCAGGGCGCCGAAGGGTCGCACCACGAAGCCGGCGGCAAAGGCCAGGAGGGCGAAGATGAAGGCGGTGGTGTCGTTGACGCCGGCAAAGAACTGCTTGCTAATCACCGCCGCCAGGGCGCCATAGAGAAAGAAGTCATACCACTCGAAGACGGTCCCCAGGGACGAGGCGAAGATCACCTTGCGCTCTTCGCGGCGACTGCTGGCTGCGCTGGGTTGTACCCGGGGTTGGGCATAGTCGGACATCGCACGTTCTCCTGACCCGGGATCGCCGGGCTGATTGTTGTTATGGGCGACAGCTACTACGGTGGAAACGGCGGGAGGCCCCGCCGTCGGTGAAACCGGATGGACGCATCTAGGCAGCGGAGACCGCGCTGGCCCTGGCGATCGCGGCGGGCAACTCGTGGCGGCCCTGTTCGCGGGCCTCGGCCAGCATGAAGGTGGCCGCCTGCTCGGCGATCATCAGGGTCGGCGAGCAGCTGTTGCCCGAGACCAGGGTCGGCATGATGGAGGCGTCGGCCACCCGCAGCCCCGGGATGCCATGTACCCGCAGGCGCGCATCGACCACGGCGTCGGCGTCCTGACCCATGCGGCAGGTGCCGGACGGATGGAAGATGGTGGTGCCTATGGCCCCTGCGGCCTGCTGCAACTCCGCTTCGCTCTGGTAGGCCGGTCCCGGCAGATATTCCTCGGGCCGATAGGCGGCCAGGGCCGGGGCGGCGACGAGGCGCCGGGTCAGGCGGATGGCATCGGCGGCCACCCTGAGATCCTCCGGCGCGCTGAGATAGCGCGGCTGGATCAGCGGCGCGGCCAGCGGGTCGGCGCTGCGGATGCTCACCTGGCCACGACTGGCCGGGCGCAGGTTGCACACCGAGGCGGTAAAGGCGGGAAAGCCGTGTAGCGGCTCACCGAAGCGCTCCAGCGACAGCGGCTGTACGTGGTATTGCAGATTGGCCGAGGGTTGCGCCGGGTCGGAGCGGGCGAAGGCGCCCAGCTGACTCGGCGCCATGGCCAGGGGGCCACTGCGCTTCCAGAGGTATTCCAGGCCCATGCCCAGCTTGCCCCAGAGACTGCCGGCCAGGGCATTGAGGGTCGGCACGCCGTGCACCCGATAGATCAGCCGCAGTTGCAGGTGATCCTGCAGATTGCCGCCCACCCCTTCCAGCCGGTGCCGGACACCGATACCCAGGCCTTCGAGCAGACCGCGCGGACCGATGCCGGAGCGCTGCAACAGGGTCGGCGAGCCGATGGCGCCGGCGCAGAGCACGATCTCCCGCCGCGCCACCAGGCGAAGGGGTTCGGCCTGGCCCGGCAACCGCGCCAGCACCGCCCGTGCCCTGCCCTCCTCCAGCAGCACCCGCTCCACCTGCACACCCGTCAGCACCTGCAGGTTGGCGCGCTGACGGATGGGTTTGAGAAAGGCCTTGGAGGCATTCCAACGCACGCCATTGCGCTGATTGACCTGGAAGTAGCCGCAGCCTTCGTTGTCGCCGGTGTTGAAGTCTTCCACCGGCGCGATACCGGTTTCGCCCGCGGCACTGCGAAAGGCGTCGAGCAGCGTCCAGTGCAGACGCTGCCGCTCGACCCGCCATTCGCCCCCGGCACCATGAAAGGCCGAGGCGCCATCGCAATGATCTTCCATGCGCTTGAACAGCGGCAGCACGTCCTGCCAGCCCCAGCCGGGATTGCCGGCGGCGGCCCAGCCGTCATAGTCGCGGGCCTGGCCGCGCATGTAGATCATGCCGTTGATGGAGGAGCAGCCGCCCAGCACTCGCCCGCGAGGATAGTTGAGCGCGCGGCCACCCAGACCCGCTTCCACCTCGGTCTTGAAGCACCAGTCGGTGCGTGGATTGCCGATGCAGAACAGATAGCCGACGGGGATGTGGATCCAGGGATGGTTGTCACGGCCGCCGGCTTCCAGCAGCAGCACACGATGACTGGGATCGGCGGACAGCCGATTGGCCAGCAGGCAGCCGGCCGGACCGGCGCCGACGATGATGAAGTCATATTCCGCAGCAGGACCGGGCATGACGTTCCCTCGCTTTTTTGTTGTTGTGGTCCCTATCCTAGTGTCGTCATCCGCGAACAACAGTCGCAGAAAACGGGCAACGGCTGTGCATTTCTGAACAATGACCAGCAAGCGGCCCGGCAGACAGGCCTAGACGAGGAAAAGGGATGTTCGACTGGAACGATCTGCGGGTTTTTCTGGAGGTCCAGCGCCATGGGCGCCTGCTCACCGCCGCTCGCAGTCTGGGCGTCAGTCATGCGACCGTCGCCCGCCACCTGGAGGCCCTGGAGCGCGCCCTGGGCAGCCAGCTGCTGGTGCAACAGGCCAGCGGCTATCAGCTCACCCCGGCCGGTCAGGCGCTGCTCGCGCATGCCCAGGCGATGGAAGAAGCCGCGCTGCTGGCCCAGGAGGCGGTAACCCAGCGCCTCAATCCGCTGGGCCAGGTGCGGGTCGGAGTGACCGAGGGCCTGGGCACCGGCTTTCTCGCCCAGCGCCTGGGGGCGCTGCTGCGCGACTATCCCGGGCTGGAAGTGGAGCTGGTGTCGGTGCCACGCTTCGTCAGCGTCACCAACCGCGAGGCGGACATCGCCATCACCCTGGAAAGACCCACCGCCGAAGGCCTGATCGGCCGGCGGCTGACGCCCTATCGCCTGAGGTTCTATGCCAGTCGCGCCTACCTGGATCGGGCACCCGCGCTGGACGCCCAGGCCGACCTCGGCGAGCAGACCTTCATCGGCTACGTCGATGACCTGCTGTACACCCGCGAACTGCAATTCATCCAGGGCCTCTGCCCCGAGCCGCGCATCGTCTTTCGCAGCACCAGCGTCATCGCCCAGCGCGAAGCGGCCTGCGCCGGCATCGGCATCGCGGTGTTGCCCTGTTACCTGGTGGGCCAGAACACCCCCTTGGAAGGCGTGCTCCCGGAGCGGTCCTTCACCCGCGAGTACTGGATCTCGACCCACCGGGAGCTGCACCGCTCAGCGCGTCTGCGCGTGGTCTGGGATTTCCTGCTGCAGCTCTGTGCGGCGGAGCGGAGCGTCCTGCTGGGCGAGGAACGCCCGCTCGCCTAGCCGTCAGACCGCCGCGGCCTCGCGTTCCAGCTCGGCGCGCAAGCCGGGTTCCAGGCGCAGCTGGCGCGCCAGCTCGTCCAGGTAGGCCTTTTCCATGTATTGCTGATCGTCGATCAGCATCAGGCTGGCCAGGTACATCTCGGCGGCCATCTCGGGCGTTTCCGCGGCGGCGGCGACCTTGGCCGGATCCAGCGGCTGCTCCAGTTCGCGCTGCAGCCAGCTGCGCAACTCGGGATCGTTGTCCAGCTTGGCCATCTCGGCCTCGATCGCCTGGCGCTCCTGGTCATCGACATGACCATCGGCCTTGGCGGCCGCGATCAGGGCGATCAGCACCGCCCGGCCATGGGCCTCGGCTTCGTGCTCGGGTACCCGATCCACGGTACGCGGCTCGACGGCCGCCGTCCCCTGGGCCTGATTGGCCTGATTGGCCTGCCAGGACTGATAGGCCTTGTAGGCCACCATGCCGAGGGCCGCCAGACCGCCATAGCCGACCGCCTTGCCACCCATGGCGCGCCCACGCTTGCTGCCCAGCAGCGCGGTCAGGGCCCCGGCCGCGAGGCCGCTGTTGCCCAGCCCGGAGAGCAGACCGCCCAGGGAATCCTTGCCGGTGGACGCCGTGCCGGGTCGGGGGGCCGAGTGACCGGTCTTCTTGGCCAGCGCCTGCTGGCCCGCCTTGAGCAATTGATCAAGCAAACCGCGGGTGTTCATGGATGACCTCCACAGAGTCAGGATTCAGCCCTTTAGGACCACTGGCCACGCCGTCTGGCTCCCGCCACCTGCTTACCGGATGTTGCCGGGGTCGCCGTCGCGACCAGCCGGTCGATACAAAATATTGCTGACCGCGGACCGCCCACGGCGCTACTCTTGCGCCTTCCCCCTGCAGTTGCCGGAGACACCCCATGCGCTCGCGTCTGGCTGTGCTGTTCGCGCTTTCGCTCGCCCTCACCGCCGGCCAGGTTCAGGCCGCCGCCGAGGACGCACGCCTCATCGCCAATCGCTACCTCGATGCCTGGAACGATCACGATGCCGAGGCCGCCAGCGCCCTGCTCGATCCCAAGGTGCAGTATTTCGACAGTGGCGCCGCCACCACCGAGACCAGCCGCACCCAGGCCCGCGACCGGATCGTCAAGGTCACCCTCAAGGCCGTCCCGGATCTGCAGGTGAAGATGGTGCACAAGCCGGTCATCGGCCCACGCAGCATTGCCTTCGAATGGGAACTGACCGGCAACCGCGTCACCGCCACCGGCAAGCAACCGGTCAAGATCCGCGGCGCCAGCATCATGAAGATCCGCGACGGCCGCATCTGGTACCTGGGCGACTACTACGACAGCGACGCCCTGGAGGCGATGCTGCGCCCGGCCAAGTCCTGAACCGGGGAGCCATCCGCGCGGATGGCTCCGTCCCGCGCCCTATTCTTCCCCGAACGGCTTGCGCAGCGGCGTATCCCGGTGCGCGGCGCGCACGTACTGCGGCGGCCAGGAGACCTTTTCGCGCAGGGCCTCGGCGGCATTCAGCGGCCAGTAGGGATCGCGCAGCAGTTCGCGGGCCAGCAGCACCAGGTCGGCCTGACCGGTGCGCAGCACGTGCTCGGCCTGGGCAGCGTCGGTGATCATGCCCACCGCGCCACTGGGAATCCCGGCCTCCTTGCGCACCCGCTCGGCGAACTGGGTCTGGTAGCCGGGCCCGGTGGGAATGTCGGCCTGGGCCGCGGTACCGCCGGAAGAGACGTCGATCAGGTCGACGCCCAGGGTCTTCAGTCGCCGCGCCAGCTCCACCGTCTCGTCGACGTCCCAGCCGTCTTCCACCCAGTCGGTGGCCGAGACCCGCACGAACAGCGGCAACTCTTCCGGCCAGACCGCCCGCACATCGGCGGTCACTTCCAGCAGCAAGCGAATGCGATTTTCGAAATTGCCGCCGTAGTCGTCCTCTCGACGGTTGGAGAGCGGCGAGAGGAACTGGTGCAGCAGGTAGCCGTGGGCGGCATGGATCTCGGCCACCTTGAAGCCGGCCGCCAGGGCCCGCTCGGCGGTTTCCACGAAAGCCCGACGGATGCTGGCGATATCGTCGCGATCTACCGCCGTGGGCCGGGTGTGCTGGGGATCGAAGGCGATGGCCGAGGGCGCCACCGGCACCCAGCCGCCTTCGGCGATGGGCACGCTGCCGTGCTTGCCGAGCCAGGGTTGCCAGGTGCTGGCCTTGCGGCCGGCATGGGCCAGCTGGATGCCGGCGACACTGCCCTGGCCCTCGATGAACTGGGTGATCCGCCGCAAGGGCTCGATCTGCTCGTCCTTCCACAGCCCCAGGTCCTGGGGCGTGATGCGCCCATCGGCGGTAACCGCGGTGGCCTCGAAGATCACCAGACCAGCGCCACCGGTGGCGCGACTGCCGAGATGGACCAGGTGCCAGTCGTTGGCGAAGCCGTCTTCGCTGGAGTACTGGCACATCGGGGAGACCACCACGCGATTGGGCAGGGTCAGCTGACGCAGGGTCAGGGGTTGGAACAGGAGACTCATGGCGGACCTCGTCTAGTCGGGATGCACGGTATTGGAGTGCTACCAACCAGAATAGATCGCCGATCCGACAGGACTCGTCTGAAAAGTCGCCGAGCGAAGGTCAGGCAAGGCGCAACGACCAACGGGAGTAACAGCCAACGGCTGGCCCGGAGGGTGAGCGCCAGCGAATCAAATCAGCGGGGAAGCGGATCGGACTCGCGCTCGAGTTTACGAGGGGTAAATGAGCATTCCGATCGGGCTGGCGAAACAGCTGATTTTTAACGCATCGCCAAGCGCAGGCACTTTTCAAACGAGCCCTAACGCGGTGCCAGGTGCACCACCAGCAACTGTACGTTCTCGTTGCCACGGAATTCGTTCGCGTCCAGCCGATAGGCCAGCTCGGCCCAGCGAATGTTGGGATCGGGCCAGGTGTCGCGGTCGATGTTGAAGGCGATGCCATCCAGCTCCGGGCCGCCCTGCTCGCTGCGCAGGGTCAGCTTGAGGTGCCGCTCCTTGAGCAGACGCTGGGAGAGGATCTCGAAGGTGCCGTGGAACAGCGGCTCGGGAAACTGCTGCCCCCAGGGACCGGCCTGGCGCAGGGCCTGGGCCAGGCCGAGCTGGAATTCGGTCGGGGCCAGGCAGCCATCGGTCTGCAGGCGACCGCTGAGATCCTCGGCCTGCAGGTGACGCCGCACCTCGGCATCGAAGGCGGCGGCAAAGGTCTCGTAGTGCGCCTGGGGCAGGCTGAGGCCGGCGGCCATGGCGTGACCGCCGAACTTGGTGATGAGCCCCGGATGACGGGTCGCCACGGCATCCAGGGCATCGCGGATATGCAGCCCGGGTACCGAGCGCGCCGAGCCCTTGAGCATGCCGTTGCCACTGCCGTCGTCGGCGAAGGCCAGCGCCGGGCGGTGATATTTTTCCTTGAGGCGCGAGGCGAGGATGCCGATCACGCCCTGGTGCCACTCGGGGTCGAACAGGCAGAGACCGAAGGGCAGATTGTCTTCCGGCAACTCCTTGAGCTGCTTGAGCGCCTCGCGCTGCATGCCCTGCTCGATGCTCTTGCGATCCTTGTTGAAGTCGTCCAGCTGCTGGGCATATTCCTGCGCCAGCTGCGGGTCTTCGCAGAGCAGCAATTCGATGCCGATGGACATGTCGTCCAGGCGCCCCGCCGCATTGAGCCGCGGACCGAGAATGAAACCGAGGTCGCTGGAGGCCACCTTGCCCGGCTGGCGCCCGGCCACTTCCAGCAGCGCCTTGAGCCCCGGTCGTGCCCGACCGGCGCGGATCCGCATCAGCCCCTGGTGCACCAGGATGCGGTTGTTGGCGTCCAGCGGCACGACGTCGGCGACGCTGCCGAGGGCGACCAGATCCAGCAACTCGGCCAGATTGGGCTCGGCCAGGCCCTGACGGGAGAACCAGCCGTTCTCGCGCAGGCGACTGCGCAGGGCCAGCATCACATAGAAGATCACTCCGACCCCGGCGATGCATTTGCTGGGAAAGGCGCAGGCCGGCTGATTCGGATTGACGATGGCATCGGCGGCGGGCAATTCGGCGCCCGGCAGGTGGTGGTCGGTGATGACCACCTGCAGCCCGGCCGCCTTGGCCGCAGCCACGCCGTCCAGGCTGGAGATGCCGTTGTCGACGGTGAGCAGCACCTCGGGTTCACGCTGCAGGGCCACGGCGACGATCTCGGGTGTCAGGCCGTAGCCGTATTCGAAGCGATTGGGCACCAGGTAGTCGACCCAGGCCGCGCCCAGGCGACGCAGGGCCAGCACGCCCACGGCACTGGCGGTGGCGCCATCGGCATCGAAGTCGCCGACGATGAGGATGCGCCGACGCTCTTCCAGGGCACGTGCCAGCAGCTCCACCGCCGCCTCGATGCCCTTGAGCTGGTGATAGGGCACCAGCCGCGCCAGCCCCTTGTCCAGTTCTTCCGGCAGGGTCACGCCGCGCGCGGCATAGAGCCGGGTAAGCAGCGGCGGCAGATCGCCCAGATCAGGCAACACCGCCGGCAGCGGACGGGGCTCCAGGCGCATCAACGTTCGCCCAGCAGCCATTCCAGCTGCAATTCGTGCTGACCGCGGTCGTCGGTGACGAACAGGGTGCCTTCGCTGATCATCACCTGCCAGGAAATGCTGCGCGGCAGATCGCGGGCCAGCTCGGCCAGGGGCTCGGCGGGGACCGCGGCGATATGCAGATTCTTCAGCGTCCTGACCGCGTCCACCACCTTGGTCTGCCAGACACGCAGGTTGCCGTAGGCCAGCAGGCTGGTCCGCTCGGTGCGACGGCTGCACCAAGTCAGGCGGTCGGCATCGGGTTGGCCGACTTCGATCCAGTGCAGCACCCGGCCATCGAGACTCTTTTCCCACAGCGCCGGCTCGTCGACGTCGGACAGGCCGCGGCCGAAGGCGAGCTGCTCGTTGTACCAGAGCACGTAAGCCAGCAACCGCACCGCCATGCGCTCCTCGGTCTCGGAGGGATGCCGCGCCACGGTCAGACGCAGATTCTCGTAGACCCCGCGATCCAGATCGGTGAGGTTGAGTTCGACTTTGTAGGGCGTGGCTTGCAGAGCCATGGCGGGTCACCGGCAGGGAAAGCCGGGCATTGTACCGGAAAAAAGGCAGGGGACCTTGGGACCGCGGATCCGTAGGTTGGGCTGAGAGCAGCGAAGCCCAACGCTAGAAGGTTCGGGTCCGCCTCGTTGGGCTTCGACGATGGAGCCGTCTCAACCCAACCTACAGGCCCGCGTAGGTTGGGTTGAGCGCCGCGAAGCCCAACACGGGTGTGCTACCGCCCTACAGCGGCTGACCACGCTTGCCGTGGCGGCTGACGAAGGCCTGGACGGCGGCGAGGTCGTTGGGCAGCACGGTGCAACGCTCTTCACGCTGCAGCAGATCGGCCAGGTGGGTCGGTAGGCTGAGGGTAGCGCCGATGCCGGCCTTTTCCACCGCCTCGGGGAATTTCACCGGGTGGGCGGTACCCAGCACCACCATCGGGGTGGCCAGGCTACGCCGGCATTCGCGAGCGGCGCGCACGCCGATGGCGGTGTGCGGATCCAGCACCTCGCCGGTGGTGGCATACACCTCGGCGATGGTGGCGCAGGTCTCTTCATCGCTCACGGCGAGGGAGTCGAACAGCTTGCGCGCTTCGGTCCAGCGATCGTCCGCCACCGTCAGGGTGCCGCTGCTGCGGAAGTTCGCCATCAGCTCGGCCAGGGCCAGGCCATCGCGACCGTGCAGGTCGAACAGCAGGCGCTCGAAGTTGGACGAGACCATGATGTCCATGGACGGCGACAGCGTGGCTTCCAGCTGCTGCTTGTCGTAGCGATTGCCGGACATGAAGCGGTGCAGGATGTCGTTGCGGTTGGTGGCCACCACCAGCTGGCTCACCGGCAGCCCCATGTTGCGCGCCAGGTACCCGGC
The DNA here is from genome assembly GCF_028640825.1 of Pseudomonas sp. LA5. Lineage (NCBI taxonomy): Bacteria > Pseudomonadati > Pseudomonadota > Gammaproteobacteria > Pseudomonadales > Pseudomonadaceae > Pseudomonas > Pseudomonas sp. LA5. The sequence continues at coordinate 134,865 of NZ_JAQYZY010000032.1, read as the reverse complement.
GAAGATGTCGCCGAAGTTGCCGGTGGGCACCGAGAAGGCGATGGAGCGCGCCGGGGCGCCCAGCTGCAGGGCCGCATGGAAGTAGTAGACGATCTGGGCCATGATCCGCGCCCAGTTGATCGAGTTGACCGCCACCAGCGGGGTGCCCTTGAGGAAGCCCTGGTCGGCGAAGCTGGCCTTGACCATCTCCTGGCAGTCGTCGAAGTTGCCTTCGATGGCGATGTTGTGGATGTTTTCGCCCAGCAGCGTGGTCATCTGCCGGCGCTGCACTTCCGACACCCGCTGGTGCGGATGGAGGATGAAGATGTCGACGTTCTCGCAGCGCTTGCAGCCTTCGATGGCCGCCGAGCCGGTGTCGCCGGAGGTGGCGCCCATGATCACCACGCGCTCGCCGCGCTTGGCCAGCACATGGTCGAGCAGCCGCCCCAGCAGTTGCAGGGCGAAGTCCTTGAAGGCCAGGGTCGGGCCGTGGAACAGCTCCAGTACCCATTCGTTGGCATCCAGCTGGCGCAGCGGCGCAATCGAGCCATGGGCGAAACCGGCGTAGGTCTCTTCCAGGATGGCCTTGAATTCGGCATCGGCGATGGAGCCGGCGACGAAGGGCTTCATCACCCGGAAGGCCAGCTCGTGATAGGGCAGACCGGCCCAGGAGGCGATCTCCTCCAGGGAAAAGCGCGGCAGGTTCTCCGGAACGTAGAGACCGCCATCGCTGGCGAGACCCGCCAGCAGCACTTCTTCGAAATTCAGCGCGGGCGCCTGGCCGCGGGTACTGATGTAACGCATGACTCGACCTCGGGAAAGACGGCGGCGCCGGGCGCCGCCAGGCTGCTCAGTTCAGGTGCTCGACGCGGATGCGGACGACATCGCCGACGACGTCGTCCAGGGCTTCCAGGGCGGTGATGGCCTCGACCATGTGGCGCTCGGTCACGCGATGGGTCAACAGGATCATGGGCACCAGGCCGTCATGTTCCTCGGCTTCCTTCTGCATGATGGACTCGATGTTGATGCCGCGCGCCGAGAGGATGCTCGCCACCTGGGCCAGCACGCCCGGGTGATCCTTGGCCTGGATGCGCAGATAGTAGGCGCTCTCGCAGGCCTCGATCGACAGCACCGGATGGTCGGACAGTGCATCGGGCTGGAAGGCCAGGTGCGGCACGCGATTCTCGGGATCCGAGGTCATCGCGCGAACCACGTCCACCAGGTCGGCCACCACCGCCGAGGCGGTCGGCTCCTGCCCGGCACCGGCGCCGTAGAACAGCGTCGAACCGACGGCGTCGCCATTGACCATCACCGCGTTCATCACGCCATTGACGTTGGCGATCAGGCGATCGGCCGGGATCAGCGTCGGGTGTACCCGCAGCTCGATGCCCTGGTCGGTGCTGCGCGCCACGCCCAGGTGCTTGATGCGATAGCCCAGCGCCTCGGCATAGCCGACATCGGCGGTGGTCAGGCGGGTGATGCCCTCGGTGTAGGCCTTGTCGAATTGCAGCGGGATGCCGAAGGCGATGGAGGCCAGGATGGTCAGCTTGTGGGCGGCATCGATGCCTTCGACGTCAAAGGTCGGATCGGCCTCGGCATAGCCCAGCGCCTGGGCTTCGGCCAGGACATCGGGAAAGGTGCGACCCTTCTCGCGCATCTCGGAGAGGATGAAGTTGCCGGTGCCGTTGATGATGCCGGCCACCCAGTTGATACGGTTGGCGGCCAGGCCTTCGCGCAGCGCCTTGATCACCGGGATGCCGCCGGCCACCGAGGCCTCGAAGGCGACGATCACGCCCTGCTCGCGTGCCTTGGCGAAGATCTCGTTGCCGTGCACGGCGATCAGCGCCTTGTTGGCGGTGACCACGTGCTTGCCGTTGGCGATGGCGCGCAGCACCAGCTCGCGGGCCAGGGTGTAGCCACCGATCAGCTCCACCACCACGTCGATCTCGGGATTGTCGGCCACCGCCAGGACATCGGCGGTGATCGGCGTGCTACCGGTATCGCACTGGGGATTGGGTCGGCGCTGGGCGATCTGCGCCACCTCGATACCCCGCCCGGCGCGCCGGGCGATTTCCTCGGCGTTGCGCTTGAGTACGTTGAAGGTCCCGCTGCCCACGGTACCCAGACCACAGATGCCTACTTTGACCGGCTTCACACCCTTATCCCCCTATCAGGTGGCGCCGCTCCGCAGCGCCGTTGAAATCTTTCGCAGCGCCTAGCGGGCGCCGATTGCCGCTTCCGCCAGCTGGTCGGCCGGCTGGTAGCCCGGGATCATCTGGCCATCGGCGAGAATGATCGCCGGCGTGCCCTGGATGCCCATGTTCTGCCCCAGCGCGAATTGCTGGGCGACCGGATTCTGGCAGCTCTCGGACTTGACCTCACGGCCGGTGAACATCTGGTTCAGCGCCGCCGGCTTGTCCTTGGCGCACCACACCGCCTCCAGCTGCTTGGAACCCGGCGAGCCCATGCCCTGGCGCGGGAAGGCCAGGTAGCGTACCTCGATGCCGCGCTTGTTCAGCTCGGGCACCTCGGCGTGCAGCTTCTGGCAATAGGGGCAGGTGGTGTCGGTGAAGACGGTGATGTGCGCCTTGGTCTCGCCTTGGGCGGGATAGACGATCATCTGGTTGCGATCGAGGCCATTGATCTGCCGCGCCACGGCGACGTTCTCGGCCTTCTCGGTCAGGTTGGAGGCCTTGCCGTCCTTGACCTGATAGAGATAGCCCTGCATGACGAACTGGCCATCGCCGCTGGCATAGAGCACGCGGCCGCCCTTGAGCTGGACCTGGTAGAGGCCTTCCAGCGGACTCTTGGCGATGGACTCGATGGCGAGATTGGGTTGCAGCGCGGTCAGGCTCTGGCGAATGGCCTGCTCAGGTTCGGCCTGAGCCAGTTGCACGCCAAGCCCCAGGCAAGCGGCGAGCAACAGTTGGGAAATACGCATGTTTGACTCCTGTTGAGACGCCGGCAAGCCTACCACAGACCTGCCGGCTACGGCGGTGGGCCCTAGCCGCGCGGATGGTGCTGGGCGTGCAGTTGCTGCAGCCGCACGCGGGCGACGTGGGTGTAGATCTGGGTGGTGGACAGGCTGGTATGGCCGAGCAGCATCTGCACCGTGCGCAGATCCGCGCCGTGGTTGAGCAGATGGGTGGCGAAGGCGTGCCTCAGGGTGTGTGGCGACAGCGAGGTGCGGATGCCGGCCACCTGGGCATGCAGCTTGATGCGGTGCCAGAAGGTCTGCCGGGTCATGGGCGTGCCCCGCTGGCTGGGAAAGAGGATGTCGCCGGGCTGGCCGCCCAGCAGCAGCGGACGTGCGGTCTTCAGATAGCTTTCCAGCCAGGCGATGGCCTCTTCGCCCAGGGGAATCAGCCGCTCCTTGCTGCCCTTGCCGAAGACCCGCAGCGAACCCTCGCGCAGATTGATCTCGTCCAGGGTCAGGCTGATCAGTTCGGTCACCCGCAGGCCGGTGGCATAGAGCACCTCGAGCATGGTGCGATCGCGTAGACCGAGGCTGTCGTCGGTATCCGGCGCCGCCAGCAGCGCCTCCACATCCGCCTCGGACAGACTTTTGGGCAGCGGCGCGCCCAGCTGCGGCATGCTGACCAGCAGCGTCGGGTCCTCGGCGATCCGCCCTTCGCGCACGCCGTACTTGTAGAAGCTGCGCAGGCCGGAGAGAAAGCGCGCGGTGGAACGCGCCTGGTAACCCTCGCTCAGGCGCCAGCCGAGATGATCGAGCACGGCGTCACGGCCGACCGTCTCCAGGGTCAGGCCCCTGCCCTCCAGCCACCGGGCGAAGGCCAGCAGATCGGTGCAATAGGCGCTGCGGGTATGGGGCGACAGCCCCTTTTCCAGCCACAGGGCATCGAGGAATTCCTCGATCAGCCGTTCGGCGCTCACGCGGCGAAGCCGGGCAGCACCGGCGTCGGCTTGCCCTCGTCATCGACGGCGACAAAGCTGAAGGCGCCGTTGATGGCGCGTTCGCGCCCTTCTGCCAGCATGCCTTCGACGAACACCTCCACCTGCACCTTGATGCTGGTGTTGCCAACCTTCACCACCCGGCCGATCAGCTCGACGATGGAGCCGGCGGGAATGGGGTGGTTGAAATCGATCCGGTCGGTGGAGACCGTGACCAGCGGCTTGCGGCAGAAGCGCGTCGCGGTAATGAAGGACACCTCGTCCATCCAGGCCAGGGCGGTGCCGCCGAACAGGGTGTCGTGATGATTGGTGGTGGGCGGGAAGACCGCCTTGGCCACCCGGGTTTCCGACAGCGCCGTGCGCCGCTGGATTTCCGCTTCGCGGGTGCTCATATCTGTAATACCTCGAACCTCAGAAACGAAAAAAGCAGCCGAAGCTGCTTTTTTCTGGTCACGCCGCGATCAGGAAAGCTTTTCCTTGATGCGGGCAGCCTTGCCGGACAGTTCGCGCAGGTAGTACAGCTTGGCCTTGCGCACGTCACCGCGACGCTTGACGCTCAGGCTGTCGACCAGCGGGCTGTAGGTCTGGAAGGTACGCTCGACGCCAACGCCGTTGGAGATCTTGCGTACGGTGAAGGCGCTGTTCAAGCCGCGGTTACGCTTGCCGATCACCACGCCTTCGAAGGCCTGCAGACGCTGACGGTCGCCTTCCTTCACCTTAACCTGGACAATCACGGTGTCGCCGGGGGCGAACGCCGGGATTTCTTTGTTCATCTGCTCAGCTTCGATCTGGGCAATGATTTTGTTGGTCATGTCACTCTGCTCCTAAGACAGGCCGCGGCCCGCCATCGATACCTAACTATCGTTCCGCTGACGGAGATATTCCGCCAGCAGGTTCTGCTCTTCCCCAGAAAGCGAGCGGCCATCCAGAAGATCGGCGCGTCGCTCCGCAGTACGTCCCAGGGACTGCTGCAGGCGCCAGCGCCGGATATGCTCGTGGTTACCACTGAGCAACACGTCGGGTACGCGACGGCCCTCGTACACCTCGGGTCGGGTGTAGTGCGGGCAATCGAGCAGGCCGTCGGTAAACGAGTCCTGCTCGGCGGAATCCACATGCCCCAAGGCTCCGGGCAGCAGTCGCGTAACCCCATCGATCAGCACCATGGCCGGCAATTCACCGCCGGACAGCACATAGTCGCCAATCGACCATTCTTCATCCACGTGCGTCTCGATGAAACGCTCGTCGATGCCTTCGTAACGCCCGGCGATGAGGATCAGATGCTCCTCCTGCGCCAGTTCCCGTACCGCCGCCTGGTCGAGCTTGCGACCCTGGGGGGACAGGTAGATCACCTTCGCCGCCGAATCACCCCGGGCATCGGCCAGGGCGCGCTCCAGCGGCTGGATCTTCATGACCATGCCGGGACCGCCGCCAAAGGGCCGGTCGTCCACGGTCTGGTGGCGATCCTCGGTATAGCTGCGCGGGTTGTAGCAGGTCAGCTCCAGGAGCCCCTGCTTCATCGCGCGACCGCTCACGCCATAGGCGCTCACGGCTTCGAACATCTCGGGAAAGATGCTGATGACATCGATACGCATGGATCAGAAATCCGCGTCCCAGTCGACCTGCATCTCGCCCTTGGCCAGATCCACCGCCAGCACGTACTGGTCGGGCAGATAGGGCAACAGACGCTCACGATCGTCGAGGCTGCCAGCACAGGGCATGACCACCATGACGTCGTTGGCCCCGGTCTCCAGCAGATGATCCACCACACCCAGCCACTGGCCTTCGCGATTGATCACCTTGAGACCTTCCAACTGATGCCAGTAGTAGTCACCGGCGCCCAGCTGGGGCAATTCGCTGCGCGGCACGCAGATCTCGAAACCGGCCATCAGGCGGGCCTCTTCACGATCGTCCAGGCCCTGCAGACGTACCGTCAGGACCTTGCCGTGCAACCGACCGCCGAGCACCTTGACCTGCCGGGTCTCGCCTTCGCGCCTGAGCGTCCAGGTCCGATAGTCCAGCAGATTGTCGAGCGGATCGGTAAAGGAGTAGATCTTGAGCTCACCGCGTACGCCGAAGACCGAAACTATCTTGCCCAGGACCACCAGGTCGGGGGCGGAGGTCGGCGTACTCATGATCTTCAGGCGGTAGCCTGAGCGCTCTTGAGCAGCTGAGCGACGCGCTCGGACGGCTGGGCGCCCTGCGACAGCCAGTAGCTGGCACGCTCTTGATCCACCGACAGACGGATTTCGGCGCCGCTGGCCACCGGGTTGAAGAAACCGATGCGCTCGACGAAACGACCATCACGCGCATTGCGGCTGTTGGTCACGGTCAGGTGGTAGAAGGGGCGCTTCTTGGAGCCGCCACGGGCTAGACGGATGGTTACCATTGAACTTCGTTCCTGTAGTCGGTGCTTGTAGCTGTGGGCACACTGGGCCACATGGCCCGAAAGGCCGCATATTCTAAGGGCTGTCACCCGGTTTGCCAATGGCTTTAAACGGTGCCCTCGGCATTGCGGCAGCCTGGAGACTCCAGCAGCGGAGCCTCGTCGCTCGCGAAGGTGCATCAGCACTGGTGCCGACGCCCTTCACAGAGCCCTTGCCGGTGCCGACCATCTGGCGACGGGCGGCACCAGGAAATCACATCTTGGGCATGCCGCCGCCGGGGAGCATGCTGCCCATGCCGCGCATCATCTTGGCCATGCCACCCTTGGCGGTGACCTTCTTCATCATCTTCTGCATCTGCTTGTGCTGCTTGATGAGGCGGCCGACGTCCTGCACCTGGGTACCGGAACCCAGGGCGATACGCTTCTTGCGCGAGCCGCTGATCAGCTCCGGATCACGGCGCTCGGCCGGGGTCATGGAGTCGATGATGGCTTCCATCTGCTTGAAATGCTTTTCCGCGGCGCCCTGGGCATTGCCCATCTGCTGGATGTTCATGCCGCCCATCATGGTCGGCAGCTTGTCCATCAGCGAACCCAGGCCGCCCATGTTCTTCATCTGGCGCAACTGGTCGCGGAAGTCTTCGAGATCGAAGCCCTTGCCCTTCTTGAGCTTCTTGGCCAGTTTGTCGGCCTTCTCGCGATCCAGGGTCTGCTCGGCCTGCTCGATCAGCGAGAGGACGTCGCCCATGCCGAGGATGCGCGAGGCGACGCGATCCGGGTGGAAGGGGTCGAGGGCTTCGCTCTTCTCGCCCATGCCGATGAATTTGATCGGTTTGCCGGTGATGTGGCGGACCGACAGGGCGGCACCGCCCCGGGCATCGCCATCGACCTTGGTCAGGATCACGCCGGTCAGCGGCAGGGCGTCGTTGAAGGCCTTGGCGGTGTTGGCGGCGTCCTGACCGGTCATGGCGTCGACCACGAACAGGGTCTCGGCCGGCCTGGTGGCGACATGGACCTGCTGGATCTCCGCCATCATCTCGCTATCGATGTGCAGGCGACCGGCGGTGTCGACGATGACCACGTCAATGAACTTGAGCCTGGCCTCACGGATGGCGGCCTGGGCGATCTCCACCGGCTTCTGGCTGATGTCGGAGGGGAAGAAGGTGACCCCGACCTCCCCGGCCAGGGTCTCCAGCTGCTTGATGGCGGCCGGGCGGTAGACGTCGGCGGAGACGACCATGACGGTCTTCTTCTTGCGCTCCTTGAGGAAGCGCGCCAGCTTGCCCGCGGTGGTGGTCTTGCCCGCGCCCTGCAGGCCGGCCATGAGGATGACCGCCGGCGGCGCGACGTTGAGCGCCAGATCCTCGTTCGCCGCACCCATGATGGCTTCGAGTTCGGCGCGCACGATCTTCACGAAGGCCTGTCCCGGCGTCAGGCTCTTGGACACCTCGGTGCCGACCGCCCGCTCCTTGACCCGGTTGACGAACTCCTTGACCACCGGCAGGGCGACATCCGCCTCGAGCAGCGCCATGCGCACCTCGCGCAGGGTGTCCTTGATGTTGTCTTCGGTGAGCTTGGCCTTGCCAGTAATGTGGCGCAGGCTTTGGGACAGGCGGTCTGTGAGATTCTCGAACATGCGGACATCCAGGGCAGAAACGGCGGCTGACCGACAAGTATAACGAAAGAGCGCCTGACCAGGGATAGCCGCTGGGGCCGGTACCGCATGAATCCGTCAGCAGTGCCCGATTCGGCGGGCAGCTGAGAAGGGAGGGAAAGGCACCGGCGCCCAGGCCGGTGCCCGAGGGGACGGGATCAGAAAATCAGCGAGAAGATGCCGATGACCACCACCAGGCCGATCAGAAAGATGATGCCCATGGTACCGCCGAGAAATTTAAGCATGGTCGCGACCTCTTCTAGATATGTACCTCTTGGGACCACCCGGTGGCGGCAAGGGTTCGCCCAGTCTGGCCAGCCGGCGCCAGGGCGCGGCTCAGACTTTCTGTACCGCCCTGTCTGTGCCACACTCGCCTGCTTTCCGCTCTGCTGAAACCGGACCATGCACGCCCTGCTGCCCACCCTCCTGGCCGCCGCCCTCTATCTGCTCGCGACCCTCTACCAGGGCAGTTGCCTGCTGCGCAAACAGCCATCGAACAAGCCCCTGGTCCTGGGTGCCGGCATCCTGGCCCTGCTGCCCCACGCCCTGGCGGTCTACCTGCAGCTGATCCTCGAGCCGACCCTGAGCCTGGACTTCTTCGACGCCTCGAGTCTGATCTCGGCGACCGCTATCGCCCTGATGCTGATCGGTTGCCTGCGCATGCCGCTGCAACCCTTGCTGGTGCTGGTCTATCCCCTCGGCGCCGTCACCGCGCTGCTGGCCGAATTCGTGCCGCCGGGCACCGTGACCCCGCTGGACGTATCGCCCAGGATCGTCGTGCACGTACTGCTGTCGATCATCGCCTATGGTCTCTTCACCCTGGCGGTGCTGCAGTCCTGCCTGGTGCTGTTGCAGAACCATCAACTCAAGAACAAGCACCCCTCGGGACTGATCCGCAGCTTTCCGCCGCTACAGACCATGGAAAGCCTGCTGTTCGGCTTTCTCTGGGCTGGCTGGGTAGTGCTGTCACTGGCGCTGATCTCCGGCTGGTTCTTTGTCGAGGATATGTTCGCCCAGCACCTGATCCACAAGACGGTGCTCTCCTGCATCGCCTGGGTGGTGTTCGGCATCCTGCTGTGGGGTCGCCATCGCCTGGGCTGGCGCGGCCATACGGCGATCCGCTGGACGCTGCTGGGCTTCATCCTGCTGATGCTGGCCTACTTCGGTAGCAAGCTGGTGCGGGAATTCATCCTGCATCGTTGACAGTCGTCGTTCCACTACCTGCATAATCAGGCGACCGAACCACGTTCGGCGCGACCCGGCCAACAGCCGCTTCGCGCCCGGCACGTCATAACAGGTCGTCCCGCCCGTCCCCATCCTCGGACAGCCGCTGCCCCATCGGGCCGCTCCGGCAGACGCCTCCTACAAGAACGACTGCCCGGTAACCCTGCATGTCCACGACCGCTGCCGCCTTCGACGCGCCCACCTCCGTGCCGCGCAATTCCCCCACCCGCGTGGCCACCGCCAGCTTCATTGGCACCGCCATCGAGTTCTACGACTTCTATGTCTATGCCACGGCCGCGGCCCTGGTGATCGGCCCGGTATTCTTTCCCCAGGGCGCGGGCATGGCCCAGACCCTCAGCGCCTTCATCACCTTTGGCATCGCCTTCCTGGCGCGCCCCCTGGGTTCGCTGCTGTTCGGCCATTTCGGCGATCGCATCGGCCGCAAGTCCACGCTGGTGGCCTCGCTGCTGCTGATGGGCATCTCCACCACCCTGATCGGTCTCCTGCCCGGCTATGCCAGCATCGGCGTCTGGGCACCGATCCTGCTGTGCCTGCTGAGATTCGGCCAGGGCCTGGGCCTGGGTGGCGAATGGGGCGGCGCGGCGCTGCTGGCCACCGAGAATGCCCCACCCGGCAAGCGCGCCTGGTTTGGCATGTTCCCCCAGCTCGGCCCTTCCATCGGCTTCCTCATGGCCAACGGCCTGTTCCTGGCCCTGGCGCTGCTGCTGGACGACGAGCAATTCCGCGCCTGGGGCTGGCGCATCCCCTTCCTGCTCAGCGCCCTGCTGGTGGTGGTCGGCCTCTATGTGCGGTTGTCGCTGCACGAGACGCCGGTGTTCGCCGAGGCCATGGCCCGTCGCGAGAAGTTGCGCCTGCCCATGGTCGAGACCTTTGGCAAGCACGGCAAGGCGGTGCTGCTGGGCGCTCTGAGCATGGTGGTGTGCTACGCCCTCTTCTACATCTCCACGGTGTTCTCGCTGAGCTACGGAGTGAAGAACCTCGGCTACAGCCGCCAGGAATTCCTCGGCCTGCTCTGCGTGGCGGTGCTGTTCATGGCCCTGGCCACGCCGCTTTCGGCCTGGCTGGCGGATCGCTTCGGCCGCAAGCCGGTACTGGCGGTGAGCGCTATCGCCGCCTTGCTGTCGGGCTTTGCCATGGAGCCGCTGCTGACCCATGGTTCCAGCCAGGCGGTCGGCCTGTTCCTGGCCCTGGAGCTGTTTCTCATGGGCATGACCTTCGGCCCCATGGGCGCCCTGCTGCCGGAGATCTTCCCGACCCGGGTGCGCTACACCGGTGCCTCGGCGGCCTACAACCTGGGCGGCATCCTCGGCGCCTCCCTGGCGCCCTATGCCGCGCAGCAACTGGTGGAAGCCGGTGGCCTGAGCTGGGTGGGTGGCTATGTCTCGGCGGCGGCGGCCATCAGCCTTGTGGCGGTGCTGTGCATGCGCGAAACGCGCGACCAGTCGCTGTAGATTTTTCTACCCAATAAAAAAGGGCCCCGCGGGGCCCTTTTTTCGTGATGCGCAGACGACGTTACAACTCGACCTTCACCGCCTGGGACGCACGCACGGCCTTGGCCCGCGCGGCCTCGATGCTTTCATCGCGGGCCAGGGCCACGCCCATGCGCCGCTGCCCCTTCACCTCCGGCTTGCCGAACAGACGCAGTGCGGTGTCGGGTTCGGCCAGGGCCGCGCCGAGGTTGGCGAAGGCGGTCTGGCGCGAGTCGCCGTCCACCAGGATCACCGCCGAGGCCGAGGGACCGAACTGGCGGATGGTGGGAATCGGCAGGCCGAGGATGGCCCGGGCATGCAGGGCGAATTCGGAGAGATCCTGGGAGATCAGAGTCACCAGGCCGGTGTCGTGGGGCCGCGGCGAAACCTCGCTGAACCAGACCTGGTCGCCCTTGACGAACAGCTCCACGCCGAACAGACCGCGACCGCCCAGGGCCTCGGTGACGGCGCGAGCGACCCGTTCGGATTCGGCCAGGGCCTGCTCGCTCATGGCCTGGGGCTGCCAGGACTCGTGGTAGTCGCCCTTGACCTGGCGATGCCCGACCGGTGCGCAGAAGGAGGTGCCGCCGACGTGGCGCACGGTCAGCAGGGTGATCTCGTAGTCGAAGTCGACGAAACCCTCGACGATCACCCGGCCCTTGCCGGCACGCCCGCCTTCCTGGGCGTACTGCCAGGCGGCCTGCAGCTCGTCGGCGCTGCGCAGCAGACTCTGGCCCTTGCCCGAGGAACTCATGATCGGCTTGACCACGCAGGGATAGCCCAGCGCCTCGGCGGCGGCGGCGTAGTCTTCGTAGGTGTCGGCGAAGTAATAGGGCGAGGTGGGCAGGCCCAGTTCCTCGGCGGCGAGGCGACGGATGCCTTCGCGATTCATGGTCAGCTGGGCCGCACGGGCGGTAGGCACCACGGTGTAGCCCTCGCCTTCCAGCTCCACCAGGGTAGCGGTGGCGATGGCTTCGATTTCCGGCACGATGAAGTGCGGCTGCTCGCGCTCGATCACCGCGCGCAGGGCGGCACCGTCGAGCATGTCGATGACGTGACTGCGGTGGGCGACCTGCATGGCCGGGGCATCGGCATAGCGATCCACGGCGATGACTTCGACGCCCAGGCGCTGCAGTTCGATGACGACTTCCTTGCCCAGTTCGCCGGAGCCGCAGAGCAGCACGCGGGTGGCGCTGGGGGACAGGGGGGTACCGATACGGGGCATGACAGATCTCTCCGGCTGATATCAGGTCAGGAAGGCCGCACCGCTCGCTCGCGCCCGCTCGCCGCAACGCAGCAGCACCTCGCGGCGCTCGCTCTCGCTCATGGACATCCAGCGGGTGATCTCGGCGGCGCTGCGCTGGCAACCGATGCAGATGTCCTGTTCGTCCAGGGCACAGACATGGACGCAGGGCGAACGCACGGGTGAATCGGCGGTGGTCATGCGGCTTCCCTCGAATGGCCGCGCATTGTGCCCGTTAATACCAAATTTGGCATGTGCCTTTACCTTGCCGATACCGCTCAATCCCGCTTGGGCGGTGCCTTGAGCACGATGCCGGCGTCGTACAGCAGGTTGACCAGTTCGACGATGATCACCGCGGTCAGCCCCCAAATGCGGTGCTCGCCATATTGATAGCTGGGCACCTGCCAGCGCAGGCCATCGTGGTCGACCCGGAAGGTGTAATCCGGCGGCACCTCGCAGAAGAACCGCAGGGGCACGGTGAAGATCGCGGCGATCTCGGCTTCGCTGGGAATGTATTCGAGCTGATCCGGAATTAGCGCGACGACGGGGGTCACCGCCAGGCCGTAGCGCGACACCAGCGGACTCAGGGGCGCGATGACTTCCACCAGACCCGGTGGCAGCCCGACCTCTTCCTCGGCCTCGCGCAGGGCGGTGGCCACCAGGTCGGCATCCTCGGGATCACGCCGCCCGCCCGGCAGGGCCACCTCGCCACCGTGGGTGGACAGGTTGCTGGCCCTCAGGGTGAGCAGCAACTCGGGATGCTCGCCACGAATGATGGGCACCAGCACCGCCGCTTCCTGGTAGCTTTCGGTGCCGCTCAGGGTGCGCGGCTGATAGTGACGCAGGCGCTGGAGCAACTCATCCACGCCAAGATTCTCCCTTGCTCATCGTATCCCCTGGATCATGGCATGCCCGCCGGGCAATCCCAAGTCCTGCCATCGCTTGCGAGGCCCGGGAGCGTCCCGGCACACTGCAGCAAAACGAGGATGAACCATGAAGCATTGCAATCACTGTGGCGGCCTGCTGGAAGCGCGCATTCCCGCGGGTGACAACCGGATGCGCCTGGTCTGCAGCCAGTGCGGCGCAGTGCATTATCAGAATCCGCGGGTGGTGGCTGGCTGCCTGGCGACCTGGGAGGGCAAGGTGCTGCTCTGCCAGCGCGCGATCGAGCCGCGCCAGGGTTACTGGACGCTGCCGGCGGGCTTCATGGAAAACGGCGAGACCACCACCGAAGCCGCCGCCCGCGAGACCCTCGAGGAAGCCGGCGCGCAGGTGCAGGGCCTGGAGCTCTATACCCTCTTCGATCTGCCGCACATCGATCAGATCTACATGCTGTTCCGCGGCGAGCTGGTCGACGGCCGCTTTGCCGTCGGCGAGGAAAGTCTCGATGTGCGCCTTCTGGACGAAGCCGACATCCCCTGGTCGTCTCTGGCTTTTCCGACCATCAAGCGAACACTAGAATGCTTTTTCGCCGATCGCCGTCGCGGCGAGTATCCGTTGCGTCACGAGGGCATGGCGCCCATGGTGGTCGCACCCAAGCCTGCCTGAGGGCCTGCTCAAAGTCTGCTGCGCGTCGGCCCAACGTCGTTGAAAATGCCTTCGGAATGCTCATTTACTATCTGTAAACTCCGCTTCCTCAGCCATTTTCGCCTTGTTTGTCTCTAGCTCGCGAGACCTTGAACAGGCCCTGAGCTCTTCCGAGGATCTTCCCGACATGCGTCCGTTGCACCTGTTGTTGGCGCTCTGCTATGTGCTGTGCGGTTCGTTGCTTCCCCAGCTGGCTCAGGCCAGCACCAGTGTCACTGTGATCCGCCAGCCGGCCGCGCCGCTGATCGACAAGGTGCTGGTGATCAAGTCGCGCAACCAGCTGCAGCTGCTCAGCGGCGATACCGTGATGAAGTCCTATCGCATCTCGCTGGGCAAGAATCCCCGCGGCCCCAAGCTGCGCGAGGGCGACCAGCGTACGCCGGAAGGCTTCTACTGGATCGACTGGCGCAAGACCAGCGACAAGTTCAACCTGGCCATGCACATCTCCTATCCCAACCGGGAGGATCTGGCCCGCGCGCATCAGGCTGGCGTACCCCCAGGCAGCATGATCATGCTGCACGGTACGCCCATCGACGAGGAATACCCCGAGTGGTACTTCAACTCGCTGAACTGGACCAATGGCTGCGTCGCGCTGACCAACCAGGACATGCGTGAGGTCTGGGGCCTGGTCAAGGACGGCACCCTGATCGAGATCCGCCCCTGAGCGTCTATCCAAAGGCTGCTGCGCGTCGGCCGAACCGCGTTGAAGAGGCCCTGGGTCGCCAGTCCGACCTGGGCAGCCCCGTCGCAATGCTCATCTACCCTTCGTAAACTCGCGCGCGAGCCCGGTCGAGCGCGAGTCCGATCGCTTCCTCAGGTGTCTTCGCGGGGCCACCCAGGCTTTGTTCGGCTCTGGCTCGCGAACCTTTGCACAGACTCTGCGCCGATAGGCGTCCCCTGTCCTACCCCGCCACCTGCTCCGCCGGCGAGACGATGGTGGTCTTGCCACGCGACCGACCGCTGCTGAGATAGTCGGCGATGGATTCCTGGGTGACCTCGCCAAGGAAGTCGTTGTCGGCGCTGAGTACCGGCAGCAAGGAGGTGTTGAACTGGTACATGCGTGACAGCAGGATGCGCAGGTGCTCGTCGAAGGCCGCGGTGGCCTTGAACGGGGTAATGAAGGGCGCCACCGGTCCGCTCTGGCCCCGCAGGTCACGCCGACGCACATAGCCCAGGCCCTTGTTGGCGGCATCCGTCACCACCACATGGCGGCGGTCGTGCTCTTCCATCAACTCCACGGCGTCGCCGATCAGGGTCTCGGCCTGGATCGACGGCGCATTGTCGGCCGCGTCCTCGGCACGGATCAGCAAGAGGCGCTTGAGGGTGCTGTCCTGGCCGACGAAGTTGCTGACGAATTCATCCTTGGGATGGGCCAGCAGGGTGTCCGGATGGTCGAACTGCACCAGGCGGCCGCCACGGAACACGGCGATCTTGTCGCCCAGGCGGATGGCTTCGTCGATGTCATGGCTAACCATGATCACCGTCTTGTTCAGCGCCCGCTGCATCTGGAAGAACTCGTTCTGGATGGCGTCGCGGTTGATCGGGTCCACCGCACCGAAGGGTTCGTCCATCAGCAGCAGCGGCGCCTCGGCCGCCAGGGCGCGAATCACCCCGATGCGCTGCTGCTGGCCGCCGGAGAGTTCGCGCGGATAGCGCGACAGGTACTGCTTGGGTTCGAGCTGTACCATGCTCATCAGCTCGGTGGCGCGCTCGCGGCATCTCTTCTTGTCCCAGCCCAAGAGCTTGGGCACCACCGTGATGTTTTCCTCGATGGTCATGTTGGGAAACAGACCGATCTGCTGGATCACGTAGCCGATGTGTCTCCTGAGGGTCACCTCGTCGATGCCGGTGGTGTCCTCGCCATTGATCAGTACCCGTCCCGAGGTGGGTTCGATCAGGCGGTTGATCATCTTCAGGGTGGTGGTCTTGCCGCAGCCGGAGGGGCCGAGGAAGACGCAGATCTGGCCCTCCTCCACGGTGAGGCTCACGGCGTCCACCGCGGTCACGTCCTTGCCGTGCTGCTTGAAGGTCTTGGTCAGGCGGTCGAGTTCGATCATCTGGGGCTCCT
This sequence comes from Pseudomonas sp. LA5, assembly GCF_028640825.1. Lineage (NCBI taxonomy): Bacteria > Pseudomonadati > Pseudomonadota > Gammaproteobacteria > Pseudomonadales > Pseudomonadaceae > Pseudomonas > Pseudomonas sp. LA5. The sequence goes on along the minus strand of NZ_JAQYZY010000032.1, from coordinate 119,328 downwards.
TAAGAGGCGCTGCGCAGGCCGCGCGGGGTGAGGCGGCGTTGCAGCCACTGCAGGACGAGGTCGGCGACGATGGCCAGCAGGCTGACCAGCACGGCGCCGACGATGAGAGTGGCCATGTCGCTGCGACTGATGGCGGTGAGGATGAGCACGCCCAGGCCACCGGCGCCGATGGTGGCGGCGATGGTCATGACGCCGATGTTCATGACCACGGCGGTGCGCACCCCGGCCAGGATCACCGGCAGGGCGATGGGCAGCTCGACCATCCGCAGGCGCTGCCAGAAGGTCATGCCGATGCCGACGCCCGCCTCGCGGATCCCCGGTTCGACGCTGGTCAGCGCCAAATAGGTGTTTCTCAGGATCGGCAGCAGCGAATAGAGGAACACCGCGGTGATCGCCGGCAGCGGACCGAGGCCCTGGCCGAACTTGGAGTAGAACGGCAGCAGGAGACCGAACAGGGCGATCGAAGGCAGCGTCATGACCACCGTGGCCACCGCCTGCAGCGGTCCGGCCAGCGCAGGGTAGCGGGTCATGAGGATGCCCAGGGGCACGCCCACCAGGATCGCCAGGGTCACGGCGACGCCTACCAGGGTGATGTGCTGGCGGGTCAGTTCGAGGACCTGCAACCAGTCGATGTGATTGAAGGAGGTGACGAAATCCATGGGTCACTGCCCTCCGTCTAGGGGATGCTGGGCAAGGAAGTCGCGAGCTACCTGGGCCGGTGTCTGTCGCTCGATGTCCACCTTGGCGTTGAGCTGGCGCATGGTGGCCTGGTCCAGGCTTTCCGCCAGGGGCTTGAGCAACGTGGCGAGATCCGGATGCCTTTCCAGGTAACGGGCGTTCACCACCGGCGCGGCGGTGTAGTCGGGGAAGTAACCCTTGTCGTCTTCCAGCACCTTGAGCTTGAAGGCGTCCAGGCGGCCGTCGGTGGTGTAGACCAGACCGGTGAAGACCTGGCCGTTGCGCAGGGCGGTGTAGACCAGGCCCGGGTCCATCTGGCGGATGTCATCGCGGGTGTAGCTCAGGCCATAGGCCTTGACCAGACCGGCGAGGCCGTCGGAGCGGTTGGCGAACTCGATGTCCAGCGCGGTGAGGTGGCGCTTGCCCGCCTCGGCCTCGAGCAGCCCGGCCAGGTCACTGATGCTGTTGAGTTCGGGATGCTGCCGGGCGACCTTCTCCGGCAGCGCCAGGGCATAGGTGTTGTTGAAGCGGGTGGGCGCCAGCCACGCCAGACCGACCTTGGCGTCCAGCTGCTTGACTCGCTGGTAGGAGGCGTCCTTGTCCAGTCGTTCGGTGACATGGTTGTAGGCCACCAGCGAGGTACCGGTGTATTCCCAGGTGAGGTCGAGCTGGGCGTTCTTCACGCCGTTCCAAGCGATGGTGCTGCCCAGGCCGCCGACGATCTCCGGCTGGTAGCCGTGCCTGGACAGATACTGCCCGGTGAGTTCGGCGAGGATGGCCTGCTCGGTGAAGACCTTGGCACCGATGCGGATCGGATCGGCCTGGGCACCACTGGCCAGTGTCAATCCGAACCAGGCGGCGCCCAGGGCGATAAGCAACTTCTTCATCTCGTCTCCTTAGCGGGCCAGGCCGCGTTCCAGCCAGAGGCGACTGGCAAGCAGCACCAGGCCATCCAGCAGCAGCGCCAGCAGTGCGGTAGCGGCGGCGCCCAGCAGCAGCTGTGACTGGTTCTCCAGGGCGATGGCAGGAAAGATCAGGCTGCCCAGGCTGTTGGCGCCGATGAGAAATACCAGCGGCGTGGTGCCGACATTGATCGCCAGGGCAACCCGAACCCCGCCGATGATGATGGGCACGGCATTCGGTAGCTCCACCTTGGTCAGCACCTGGGCAGGCGTCATGCCGATGCCGGTGGCCGCTTCCTTGAGCGAGGCGGGCACGTTCTTCAGCCCCTCGTAGGTGTTGCGCACGATGGGCAGCAGCGAGGCGAGGAACAGCGCCAGGATCGCCGGTCCGTCGCCAATGCCGACGATGCCCAGGGCAATGGCCAGCACCGCCAGCGGGGGGACGGTATTGCCGATGTTGAACACCTGCATGAAGCGCTCGGCGCTGCGGGCGAATCGCGGTCGACTGAGCAGGACCCCGGCGGGGAGTCCCACCAGCAGCGCCAATACCATGGAAACGACCACCAGGTAGAGATGGGCCTGGAGATAGAACAGCAGATCCGCGCGATAGGTAGCGAGGGTATCCCTACCGATCCAGTGCACCAGCAGCGCCAGAATCACCACTCCCACGGCCGTGCCGAGCAGGAGGGTCTTGAACTTCGCCATGTCAGGCTCCTTCAACGGGCGGACAGGCCGCATGCCTTCCGAGTGCGGACCTCGCGACAGGAGCGAGGCGCAGGACGGCTGTCCGGGTTCAGGGTCGAGACACAGCAGGGCATGGCGGGTATGCCGGCTGGACCAACGGGGCACTGCGGATCTCGGATCTGCCTAGCCCTTGGGTGTCGCTCCCTGGGGAACGACATGGCGCCTTGCCTCGACCGAAGAGATTGACGCCCATCGCAGTCGATAGTTCGTCAGCTCCTTTTCAGGCTAACCCAATAGACTCGCTCAATGCCAATCCGATCGCGAAAACTGCATGACTTGACAGAGTGAAAGGCCCGGGCGAGAGGCTTTCATATCGCATCAAAAGGGAGAGGCGCGGGCTAGAGCCGCTGACAAATATGTGACGATAAATTTAATACACTTACTGTTAGCTGCTTTGCAGCACCAGCGCGAACCCGGTCGCAGATAGCGTCGCGAGCAGCCTCGGTTTCGTGGAGCGCCACACAGCCTGGCTGACGTACGGTCATCACTGAAACATCTTTTTGTGCGCCAGTGCGATGACGAGGTTTTGGCACCTCTTTATCATGCCGACGAGTGGCTGACGCTTTGAGGGAACATTCAGCCATACCAAGGTCAATAGGTGGCCCAGTGATAGCACCAAGCGCCATTCCTGGTACCGCCATAAAAACAGACTATTCATCGAGCTAACTTCAAAGGGAACGTTATGAATGACATGACGGCTTGTGCATCGTTGGACTCTGCTGTTCTATCCTCTGCCCCGGTAATGCTGCTGCAACCCAAGGTGGAAAATTGGGTCGTGGTCTATGCTCATGGCGGCCTGATCGCCGACTTCGATGACGAGGCTTCGGCCCGCCGCGAAGCAGAGCAGTGGGCTGGAATCTGCCTGCGTCGCTAAACACCGCTTTCGAATGATCTGCCTGCGCCATCAACCGATGGAAAGTAGTCACAGGCAGCTCATTACCCGCTCCAGCGGCTTTCATCCCGCCCCTCGCCAGACACCCCAACGTCCAGCCTTGCGCTGCCCGCCAGCCCTACCCAGCTCGCATTTCCACTGATTTCGCCTGGCATTAACGTTGTCTGGCGCACCTTCTGAGCGTTGCACTGCAACTTCCCGGCGTCTCTTCAGGCCTGATGGCGAGTCGAGCCCCTGCGCCCGATCACCCAACGTCTTCCGTCACTGTCCGGGACCTTGCCGATGACGCTACGCCTGAAATCCGCTATCACCACCCTGTTCGCCCTGCTCAGCCTGGCAGCCACACCGGTCACCCAGGCCACTCCGCGGGATTTTCCCACCGATCTGATCGGCCTGAATTTCTCCGGCGCCGGCTTCGCCCCTCACGTACTGCCGGGCAAACCGGGCACCAACTATTTCTTTCCCGACGCCGGTCATTACCGGCGCTGGGCGGCCAAGGGTATCCGGGTGATCCGCTTCCCGGTCATCTGGGAGCGCCTGCAGCCGCGTCTGGGGCAACCCCTGGACCCCGCCTACGCCAAGCTGATCGACCAGACCCTGGACAATGCCAAGCGCTATCGCATGAGCGTGATCCTGGATCTGCACAACTACATGAGATACCGCGGCCAGATCATCGGCAGCGCGGCGGTGCCCTATCCGGCCTATGCCGATGTCCTGCAGCGAATCGCCCAGCGCTGGCACGAGCACCCTGCCCTGGCCGCCTACGACATCATGAACGAGCCCCACGATGCGGTTGAGCAGTGGCCGGTGGCGGCGCAGCATGGCATCGACGCCGTGCGTGACGTCGATCGGGCGCGACCGATCCTGATCGAAGGCAACGGCTGGTCCAGCAGCTATCTCTGGCCGCGCTACAACGCCAAGCTGCTCGGCCTCAAGGATCCGGCCGACAACCTGATCTATTCGGCGCACGTCTATTTCGACAACGACGGTGGCGGCAAATACCTCAAAAAGGACATGACCGATTTCGACCCGGATGTCGGCATCCGCCGGGTCGAGCCCTTCATCACCTGGCTCAAGCAGCACGGCAAGCGCGGTCACATCGGCGAGTTCGGCATACCGGACAACGATCCGCGCTGGCTGGCAGCCATGGACAGGTTGCTGGCACGGCTGCGGCAGGAATGCATCCCGGCCATGTACTGGGCAGCCGGCCCCAACTGGGGCGACTACCCACTGGCAATCGAGCCGGTCAAGGGCAAACCCCGGCCGCAGTGGAGCGTGCTGCAGAAGTACGTGAAGCCCGCCGACTGCCAGGCACTGGGCCCGCGCTGACCGCAGCGCCGCCAGGCGAACCAGGCGGCGCCTTCTTGCAGTTATGCGACAACATGTCCGGAAATCGGTGACTGCAATCACAAAACGCCTGGCCACGGACGGTCGGGCAAGAACTTGCTGGCGTTTAGCGATCAAAATGTAACAGCAAGTAATAGTGCGACTATTAAGACGCTTGCGACGCACAAGAGAAAGGATGCCATGTCAGCTATCGTATTTCCGCACTACCCCTGTGCTCTTTCTCCCTAACGGCAGCGCTGCATCCGTTCGCCTTTCTTGCCGCACCCTCAGGGATTTCCCATGGAAAGATTTGTCGCTTTGGATAGCTTTCGCGGCCTGCTCGCCGTCGCCGTCGTCCTGTTCCATACCTATGTCGCTCAGGCCGCCTCGGAAAATCCGCTGATCGCCAACGCCTACCTGTTCGTTGAATTCTTCTTCGTGCTCAGCGGCTTCGTGCTCATGCACACCTACGAAAACCGGCTGCGGACCCTGGACGACTATCGCGATTTCGCCATCAGTCGCTCGGCGCGGATCCTGCCGCTGCACCTGGCCATGCTCGGGCTCTATGTACTGCTGGAATGCGGTCGCCTGCTGGCGGAAAAACTGGGGGTCGGCTTCAACGATCCGGCTTTCAGCGGCGCTACCGCACCCGAGCAATTCCTGCCCAATCTGCTGCTGCTGCAATCCTGGCTGGGCCAGGCCATCACCGGTTCGTTCAACTACCCGTCCTGGAGCATCAGCATCGAGTTCTACCTCTATCTGATCTTCGGTCTGCTGGTGCTCAAGGGCCAGGGTCATCAGCGCCAGTGGTTCCTGGCGATCGCCCTGCTGGCCTTCGTGCAGCTGCTGTTTCCCTTCCTGCCGCTGAAGACCGAGATCTTCCGCGGCCTGTCGTGCTTTTTCGCCGGCGCCTGCACCTATCGCCTCTACGTCTGGATCAAGCAGCACAACCAGGGGCAATTCGGTGGCACCCTGCTGGAGCTGGCCTGCCTGATCGCCGGTGCCGCGGTGATGACCTCCGATCTGCCGGTGCCCAAGAAGGGCGTGCTGGCGACCCTGGTGTTCTGCGTCACCGTCCTCACCTTCGCCTTCGAACGCGGTCTGGTCTCCAGCGTGCTGCACCAGGGGCTCTTCGTACGCCTGGGCGTGCTGTCCTATTCGATCTACCTGTGCCACGCCGCGGTGATCTTTGTGGTCAAGAGCGCCTTCATCGTGCTGGGCAAACTGCTGCACCAGGACCTCACGGTGGTGGCGCCTTCCCACGACGCGCCGCTGCCCTTCATGATCCGCTACATCGCCACCGGCAGCGTCGTGCTGGACAACCTGGTGGTGCTGGTGGAACTGGCGGTGGTCTTCGCCTTCGCCTGCCTGACCCACAGATACATCGAGATCCCGGGCATGGCGCTGGGCAAGCGGCTGGTTCGCCGCAAACGCACCCCGCCCTGCTGCGACGGCAACATCCAGCCGCAGCGCTGAGCAGCGCCCTGGCAGCCCCACCGACCTCAAGCCGGTGGGGCTGCCCTCTGCTATACTCCGCCCCCTCTTTTTTCTTCCCGCCCAGGTTCATCCATGACCACCCAGGCCGCCGAAGTCGCCAAGCGCCGTACCTTCGCCATCATTTCCCACCCCGATGCGGGCAAGACCACCATCACCGAAAAGCTGCTGCTGATGGGCCAGGCCATCGCCGTCGCGGGCACGGTGAAGTCGCGCAAATCCGACCGCCATGCGACTTCCGACTGGATGGAGATGGAAAAGCAGCGCGGCATTTCCATCACCACCTCGGTGATGCAGTTCCCCTACCGCGAGCACATGATCAACCTGCTCGACACCCCCGGCCACGAAGACTTCTCCGAAGACACCTACCGCACCCTGACCGCGGTGGATTCGGCGCTGATGGTGCTCGACGGTGGCAAGGGCGTCGAACCCCGCACCATCGCCCTGATGGACGTCTGCCGCCTGCGCGACACCCCCATCGTCAGCTTCATCAACAAGCTCGACCGCGACATCCGCGATCCCATCGAACTGCTCGACGAGATCGAGGCGGTGCTCAAGATCAAGGCCGCGCCCATCACCTGGCCGATCGGCAGCTATCGCGACTTCAAGGGCGTCTATCACCTCTCGGATGACCGCATCTACGTCTACACCCCCGGCCATGGTCACGAGCGCATCGCCACCAAGACCATCGACAAGCTGGACTCCGACGAGGCCCGCGCCCACCTGGGCGATCTCTATGAGCGCTTCGTCGAAGAGCTGGAGCTGGTGCAGGGCGCCTGCCACGAATTCGATGGCGAGGCCTTCCTGCGCGGCGAGATGACCCCGGTGTTCTTTGGTACCGCCCTGGGCAACTTCGGCGTCGACCAGGTGCTCGACGCCGTGGTCGACTGGGCGCCGCGCCCGCTGTCGCGCGCCGCCCACGAGCGGGTGGTGGAACCGGTGGAAGAGAAGTTCTCCGGCTTCGTGTTCAAGATCCAGGCGAACATGGATCCCAAGCACCGCGACCGCATCGCCTTCATGCGCATCTGCTCGGGCAGGTACGAGAAGGGCATGAAACTGCGCCACGTGCGGATCAAGAAGGACCTCAAGATCGCCGATGCCCTGACCTTCTTCTCCAGCGAGCGCGAGCACCTGGAAGAGGCCTTCGCCGGCGACATCATCGGCCTGCACAACCACGGCACCATCCAGATCGGCGACACCTTCACCGAAGGCGAGCTGCTGGGCTTCACCGGTATCCCGCACTTCGCCCCGGAACTGTTCCGTCGCGTGCGCCTGAAGGATCCGCTGAAATCCAAGCAGCTGCGCCAGGGCCTGCAGGAACTGGCCGAGGAAGGCGCCACCCAGGTGTTCTTCCCCGAGCGCAACAACGACATCGTGCTCGGCGCCGTGGGCGTGCTGCAGTTCGACGTGGTCGCCAGTCGCCTGAAGGAAGAATACAAGGTGGAGTGCGCCTACGAGGCCATCAACGTCTGGTCGGCGCGCTGGATCGAGTGCGACGACAAGAAGAAGCTCGAGGACTTCAAGAACAAGGCCTTCGAGAACCTGGCGGTGGATGGCGGTGGTCACCTCACCTACCTGGCGCCGACCCGGGTCAACCTGGCGCTGATGGAAGAGCGCTGGCCGGAGATCAAATTCCGCGCCACCCGCGAGCACCACTGAGCCCTACTGCCTGACCGGTGCACCTGGCGCCGGTCAGGCGTACCGTCCTCCTCCCTGCATCGTCCAGGCGGATCGCCGGCTCTCCTGCCGGGTCTTCCCGCATCAGTCCCGGTCGGAAGACTCGGCCGCGGCTTCCAGCTCCACCATCATCAGTTCCAGCTCTGCCCGCTCGGTCCACTGGCCGTCCAGCTCGGTGCGTACCGCCACGCCCAGTTCCTTGAAGTCGGCCACCTGCTTGACCAGGTTGCCCGGGCCGCCCACCAGTTGGCCGCAGGCCTTGCGATAGGCTTCGCCGGCCTTGTCCAGACTCTTGCCGATGCCGTCCATGCTGCCGAGAAAGGTGCGCAGCTTGTCGTAGACCTTGCCCGCGCGCTCGGCCAGTTCGGCGGTATGGCGATTCTGGTCTTCGAAGCGCCAGAGCTGGCGGACGATGTTGAGGCTGGTCAGCAGGGTGGTCGGCGTCGCCACCAGCACGTTCTGCTCGATGGCGCGCTGGAACAGGCTTTCGTCGGCCTTGAGCGCCTCGACGAAGGCCGATTCGATGGGGATGAACAGGAAGACCATCTCCGGCGAATTCAGCCCCGGCAGACTGAAGTATTCGCGATCGGCCAGCTCGCGGATGCGCTCGCCCACGGCGCGTACGTGCTCGCCCAGGGCCAGGCGGCGCTCGCCTTCGTCCTCGCTGTTGACGTAGCGGGTATAGGCGTTGAGCGACACCTTGGCGTCCACCACCAGGTGCTTCTTCTGCGGCAGATGGATCAGCACGTCCGGCCGGCGACGCCCGGTCTCGGTGGTGAAGCTGCGTTCGCGGACGAAATCGCGGCCCTCGCGCAGGCCGGAGCGCTCCAGTACGTTTTCCAGGATCAGCTCACCCCAGTTGCCCTGGGCCTTCTTCTGGCCACGCAGGGCGGTGGCCAGGTCGTGGGCCTCCTGGGTGATCTGGCGGTTGAGCTCCTTGAGATCGAGCAATTGCTGGCCGAGCGCCGCCTGCTGCTGGACATCCTTGTGGTGGATGTCCTCGACCTTGGCGCGAAAGCCTTCGATCTGCTCGCGGAACGGCCGCAACAGGGCATCCAGGGATTGCTGGCTGTGCTGGGCGAAGGCCTGGCCCTTGGCGTCGAAGATGCGTCCGGCCAGTTGTTCGAATTCCAGCTTGAGTTGCTCGCGACTCTCGCGCAGTAGTAGCTGCTGCGCCTGGAAGTGCTCTTCCTTCTGCTCCAGGGTGGTCCTGAGCGTGGCGTGCTCTTCGGCCAGGCGCGCATGACGCTCCTGCACCTCGGCGTGCAGCTGCTGCTCGCGGTGCTGGCGCTCGCGCAGTTCGGCGAGCTGCTCCTGGCTGCCCTGCAGCTGAGCCCGGGTGGCCTCGGCCAGGGCGTGCTGTTCGGCGGCCTGCAACTGGGCCTGGCGGGTCTGCTGGCGCAACTCGGCCTCCAGCTCGCGAGTGGCCTCCAGCTGGCGCTGCAGGGTGGCGGTGCGTTCACGCTCGGCGCCCAGCTCCACCACCTGGCGACCATTGGCCAGCTCGGCCCGTTGCAGGTCGTCGCGCAGCATGTCGTAGCGCTCGGCGGCGCTATCGAGTTGCTGTTGCAGATAGCGTTGGCGCCCGGTCAGCCAGACGGCCGAACCCGCCCAGCCAGCCAGCAGCAACAGGGGAAGCACAAGGGAAACGAAAGGCAGGGAAGTCATGGCGCTCTCATCGCGGACGGCTCCCCTCACCTTAGGCAGGCGCACGGGGAGCGTCCAGCATTTATCTGTACATTTACACAGTGTTTCGCAAATCCAGATCCAGCCCGCTGACGCGGCGGACCCGTCGGGCCACGGCCTCGGCGAAGATGCCGCCGCGGGCCTCGATCAGGGTGAAATCATCGCGCGCCCGGGTGATGCCGGTATAGACCAGCTCCTTGGTCAGCACCGGACTGAGTTGCTCGGGCAGTAGGAGCGCCGTATGGGCGAATTCCGAGCCCTGGGATTTGTGCACGGTCATGGCGAACACCGTCTCCACCGCCGCCAGCCGACTGGGCAGGACGAATCTCAGGCCACCGCTGCCATCGCCGCGGGGAAAGGCGACCCGCAGGACCTTGCGCCCCGGCTGGTTGGCGTCCGGCAGGCAGAGGGTGATGCCGATGTCGCCGTTCATCAGCCCCAGGCTGTAGTCGTTGCGCGTCACCAGCACCGGGCGGCCCTCGTACCAGCCATGCTCGCCCGCGAGCAGACCGGCCGCCAGCAGGGCGCTGGCGATGCGCAGGTTGAGGCCTTCCACGCCCCAAGGCCCCTTGCGCACGGCGCAGAGCAGCTGGAAGTCGTCGAAGGCGGCCAGCACCTGGCCGGCCCAGCGCGTCCAGGCCGGGTCCTCCAGCACGGTGTCGAGCTGGGGCCGGGTCTCCTGCAGGACCTGCAGATAATGACGATAGCCGCGGGCGCGCCCGCGCCCTTCCAGCACCAGGCGTTCCAGGGCACGATCCTCCGGGCCCTTGAGCAGCACGCGATGAAGATCGGCGTAGCCGCCGTCGACCAGCACCTGCTGCGCAGCCGGGCCGTCCTGGGCATTGACCCGACGGGCCAACTGGCCGATGCCGCTGCCGGCACCGAAGCGCCGCGAGCGTCTGAGCATCACCACCTGCTGCGCCAGGGCGTCACCCTGGTCGTCGCCGACCGTCAGCGGCGTCTGGGCCAGCGACTGGCCACTCACGGCTTCCAGCCAGGCGCGGGTAGCCGGACTGTAGCGTCCGGCCTCGGCATCCCGACAGAGATCGCCCAGCACTGCGCCCGCCTCCACCGAGGCCAGCTGATCCTTGTCACCCAGCAGGACCAGGCGTGCCCTGGGCGGCAAGGCCGCCAGCAGGCTGGCCATCATTTCCAGGTCGATCATCGAGGCTTCGTCCACCACCAGCACGTCCAGCGGCAAGGGCTGCCCGCGGTGATGGCGGAAGTGGCGGGTGTTGGGCCGACTACCCAGCAGCCGGTGTACCGTGGTCACCCCGGTGGGGATGTGCCGACGCAACTCGTCGTCCACCGGCAGGCGACTGACCTGGCCGCCGATGGATTCGGTGAGGCGCGCAGCCGCCTTGCCGGTCGGTGCGGCCAGGCGGATACGCAGGGGGCGACCGGCCGCCACCGCGGGCGCCTGGAGCAGCGCCAGCAGTCGCACCACGGTGGTGGTCTTGCCGGTGCCGGGGCCGCCGGTAATGATGCTGAAGGCGCCCCGTACCGCCAGGGCGCAGGCCAGTTTCTGCCAGTCGGGTTCGCCACCCGCCTCGGGATCCGGCGGAAACAGCCGGTCGAGGCGCTCCGCTAGATCCGCCGGCAGCGGCTCGGGAGTGGCCAGGCGCTGACGCAGGCTGGCGGCCACCGCCCGTTCGTAACTCCAGTAGCGCCGCAGGTAGAGGCGCTCGCCGCCCAGCACCAGCGGTCGTTCCGGACAGCTGCCGTCGCCATCGACCAGGACGCTGGCCCGCAGCGCCCGCTGCCAGGCGTCGAGGGTCTGGCCATGCAGCAACTGCGACGGCAAGAGTGAAGCGCGCGCCTCGTCGCCCTCGGGCGGCAGCGACAGGGCGGCGTCGGGATTGCGCAGGGTGGCGGCGAGGTCCAGGCAGACATGGCCATGGCCGAGTTGATGGCTGGCCAGGGCGGCGGCCAGCAGCACCGCCGAGTCGCCCTGGGGTTCGAGTTCGCCGAGAAAGCTGGTGAAGGCCCGGTCCACCTGGCGCAGCCAGCCGCGCTGCACCCATAGCTCCAGCAGGCGAAAGAGGTCGTCACGCTGTTCGAGCGGGGCGAGGGGCCGCTCCTGGGCCAGGGATGCCAGGCGCAGCAGCCGTTCGGTGGCGGGGCTGAAATCAGACATGGGCATTCTCCGCACCACTGAATAGCAGGTCCAGGGTCTCGATCAGGGCCTGGGCGGGTCGCTCGACGAAGACGCCGTGGCCGGCCGGATCGCAGCCGCGCAGGAAGAGGTAGACGGCGCCGCCGAAGTGGCGCTCGTAGCTATAGTCGGGTAGCCGCGCCTTGAGCAGCCGGTGCACGGCCAGGCTGTAGAGCACGTACTGCAGGTCATAGCGCTTGGCCAGGACAGCGGCCTCCATGGCCGCGCGCGTGTAGGCCCCGGCCTCGGCGCCCAGCCAGTTGGACTTGTAGTCCACCACGAAATAGCGGCCCTCGTGCTCGAAGACCAGGTCGATGAAGCCCTTGAACAGGCCGTTGAGCTGGCCCGGTTCCAGCATCGGCCGCGCCTGGCCGCCATGGGTACCACGACTCACCAGATCATCCAGCCGCTCCAGATCGACGCCATGGGTGGCGAACCAGAATTCCATCTCCACCTGGTAGCGCGCCAGTTCGCCCAGGCGCTGGCTACCTTCCGGCAACGGCAGCGGCAATTCCAGCAACTGGCGCAGCCAACCCTGCAGGATGGGAATCCAGTGATTCCAGCCACGCCGCTGGCAACGTCGGGCGATCAGGTCGTCCAGCCGCTCGGGCGCAGCCTGGATGGCGGTGAAGCCTTCCTCGCCGACCCACTCCAGCAGGCTGTGCAGAAAGGTGCCAGGACCGGGTCCGCGGGGAAAGCGGTGCAGGTCTTCGCCGGCCGCCGGCTGACGCGCCTCGTCCGGAGCGAGGCGATCATCGTCGAACAGCTTCTGGGCCGCCGGGGTATCCAGGTCCAGCTCCAGATTGAACGGCCCCTCCTCCCGCGCCTCGCCCAGGCGGGTGCCGATGCGCAGGGCGCTGTAGGAGGCGATCCACCAGTCCTCGCGGGCCGCCCGCCGGGCTGTCAGCGCCTTGAGGGTCACCGGGGCTTCACGGGCCTCGGGCAGGCGGGCCGGATCGGCGGCGGGCAACGGCAGAATCAGGGTGTCGGATTGCGCACCGACCAGGGTGGTCAGGGCCGCGTCCAGGGCCGCCGAACTCGCCAGGGGCTCGCCACCGGTGGCCAGGTAGCCCAGGGCACTGCGGGCGAAGCCGGATTCCTTGCTGCGCCCGCGCTTGAGATCGACCACCCCGACCCAGCAGGCATGGCGGGCCCGGGTCAGGGCGACATACAGCAGGCGCAGGTCTTCGGCCAGACGCTCGTCGTCGGCGCGGGCCAGTTCCTCGGCGGAGGGCTTGAAGGTCCGGCGCACCTGCCCCTGGTCATCGTGATAGCGCAGCGGCAGCGTGGCGCCTTCCTCGGCGCGATAGGCGCAGGCGAAGGGCAGGAACACCAGTGGGTATTCCAGGCCCTTGGACTTGTGCACCGTCACCACCTTGACCAGCTCGGCGTCGCTCTCCAGGCGCAGGATCTGCTCGTCGGCGGCCCCCTGGGCGGCCAGCTGCTCGGCCAGGTGGCGAATCAGCGCCTGTTCGCCGTCGAGCTCGCCAGCGGCGCGCTGCAGCAGTTCGGCAAGGTGCAGCAGATTGGTCAGCACCCGCTCGCCATCGGCGCGGGCCATCAGCCGCTGCGGTAGCCGGAAGTCCTGCAGCAGGCGCCGCAGCATGGGCAGCACCCCCTGGCCGCGCCAGAGCTGGCGATAGCCACGGAATTGCAGGACCCGCGACTCCCAGGCCTGCTCGTCGTGGTTGAGGGCATCCAGTTCGGCCAGCGGCAGGTCGAGGGTCAGGCTGCCCAGGGCGGCGCGCAGCCGGCGATCCACATCGGGCTCGGCGCAGGCCTTGAGCCAGTCCAGCAGGCAGCGGGCCTCCTGGGCGGTGAATACCGAGTCCTTGTCCGACAGGTAGACGCTGCGCACCCCGCGCCGCACCAGCGCCTGGCGCACCGCCTGGGCTTCGCTGCCGGCGCGCACCAGGATGGCGATATCGGCGGGCCGCAGCGGCACTAGTTCGCCGTCTTCACGGCGAAAGCCGGCCCTGCCCTCGGCGGCCAGGCTGAGCAACCGCACGATCTCGCTGGCGGTGCTCTCGGCCAGGGTGGCGCGATAGGCGGTGCCGGCCAGGGGCTCGTCGCCCGCCAGTTGCCAGAAGGTCAGGGCCGCACCCGGCACGCCGTCGATTTCCAGGGCTTCGCGCCGGCCCTGGGCGCGAACCGGCTCGAAGGGCACCGGATTGTCCTCGCCTTGGCGGAACAGGAAGGCAGCGCGCGGTGCCGTCATCTCGCCGTGTTGGAATACCTGGTTGACCGCCGCGACCATGGCGGCGGTGGAGCGGAAGTTGGTATCCAGCGAGTGCAGGTGGCCGGCATTGGCGCGACGTGCCTGCAGATAGGTATGGATATCGGCGCCGCGAAAGGCATAGATGGCCTGCTTGGGATCGCCGATCAGGAACAGTCCGGTGCCCTCCCCTGCGCCGTAGACGGTGCTGAAGATGCGGTACTGCACCGGATCGGTGTCCTGGAATTCGTCGATCAGCGCCACCGGGAACTGCTCGCGGATCAGCGCCGCCAGCCGCGCGCCGGCGCCATCGGCCTGCAGCGCCCGATCCAGGCGGGTAAGGATGTCGTCGAAACCCAGCTCGGCGCGGCGCAACTTCTCGCGCTCGAATTTCTGCTGCACCCAGGCCGCCGCGTGCTCCAGCAGCGGCACCTCGGGGCTGCGCAGCTCGGCCAGTTGCCCGGGCAGACGCGCCATGGCCGCCAGGGCCGGATGATCCGGCGGACTGGCCTTGGTCCAGGCCTCGGCGAAGCCCTCCTCGGTCAGTCGGGTGAAGCCGGTGCCGATATCCAGGTCCTCGCTGGCGGGGTTGTTCGCCCAGGCGACCAGCTTGTCGCACCAGGGTCCGAAGAATCTCTTCTGCAACTTGCGGCCGTCGACCACCTTGGCATCGCAGCCTGCCTGGCAGAGTTCGCGCAACTCTTCGGCCCACTTGCTCCAGGGCGCCTTGAGCCGCGCCAACCGCTCTCGGCGTTCGGCCAGGGCGGTAGCCAGCAAGGCGGCGGGTTCGCCCCGGGGGGCGCCCAGGGCCTCGCTCAACAGGGGGCGCAGGCGCGCGGCCAGGGCACGGGGTTCGCCCCAGTGCTCGATCACCCAGTCCAGCGCTTCCCCTTCGAGGGGATAACAGAAGCGCCGCCAGTAGTCGCGCACCACCTGGGCGAGCAGCTCGCTCTGGTCCTGCTCCAGGTTCTGCACGAAGAGACTGCCGCTGTCGAAGGCGTGCTCACGAAGCATGCGCTGGCACCAGCTGTGGATGGTGGAGACGGCCGCCTCGTCCATCCACTGGGCGGCGATGTCCAGGCGCCGGGCGCAATCGGCCCAGGCCTCGACGGCAAAGTCCTCGCGCAATTCGGCGAGCAGCGGATCGGGCGCGGCGATCTCGTCACGGAAGAAGCGTGCCGCCTCGGCCAGGCGATGGCGAATGCGATCGCGCAACTCCTGGGTGGCGGCCTCGGTAAAGGTCACCACCAGGATCTGCGGCGGCAGCAATTCACGCCCGAAAGCCGTCTCGGGTGTACCGTGCCCCAGCACCAGACGCACATAGAGTGCGGAGATGGTGAAGGTCTTGCCGGTGCCGGCACTGGCTTCGATGAGCTGATTGCCCTGTAGCGGAAAGCGCAGGGCGAGCGGACGCTGACTCATGCCTGTCCCTCCCCGCCCACCACCTGCCAGCCGGCGGTGTGCACCGGCGCATAGAGGGTCTGGCACCAGCCATCGAATTCCTCGTCGGCCAGCAAGGCGGCGAAGTCCGGATACTGCCGACGCAGTGCCGGGTGGGTCGCGGCCTCGCCCTGATAGGCCTGCTCGGCGGCGGCCAGGGCCTTGTCCGGGTCATTGGCCAGCCAGGCGAAGGCGGTGCGCGGCGCGACGGGCAGTGGACGACGCTGGCCCAGCGCCCAGGCATCGAGCAACTCGTTCAGCTGACGCCGGGCCAGCTCGGCGTCCAGCGGCGCCAGTAGCAGCGTCAGATCGGTCGCCACCACCGCGGTGGTCAGCTGTAGGCCACCGGCCGCGGCGACCAGATGTTGCACCCAGGGTCGCAGCAGCCGATGCCATTTGCGAATGCGGGTATTGCCCAGGCCATTGGCCTGGGCGGTCAGGGCCAGCAGCCCCTCAGGGCCACGACGCAGCCGTTCGAAGTTGGCCACCAACTGCAGCTCTTTATGTGCGAGATCCAGGGTCACGGCCTCTTCCAGGGGTTCGGGCCAGCGCAGCGCCAGGGCCTCGACCTGGGCGACCACGGCGGGCAGCGGCTCGCGCAAGGCCCGCCCGGCCCGTTCGCCAAAGCCAGCCAGCGGCAAACGACCGCTGCCGCGCAGGCGCTCGGCGGCGGCCATCAGCGCCTGATCCGCCTCGGCCGGCGTGGCCAGCGCCGCCGCCAGCAGGTCTTCGCCCAACTGGTAGCGGGTCAGGGCATCCAGACCGAAGGGCTCTTCGTCTTCCGCCGGCGCATCGGGCGCCGCGAAGTGCACCTTGAGGCGATTGGCGAAGAACAGATCCACCGGTCCGCGCAGAAAGCGCGCCAGGTCATCGAGGCCCAGGGGTTCTTCGGGTACCAGCGGCGGCAACAGGGCATCCTCGTCGCGCGTGGTGCGGTCATGCACGCCCAGCCATTCGGCGGCGAAGCTGAAATAGCCGCGCTCGCCACGGAAATAGCGGGCGCTGAAGGGTTGCAGCGGATGCGTCTGGGTGAGGGCCGGGAGCAGACGCTCCGGCTCTTCTTCATGACCCTCCAGCCGCCAACCGGCCTGGAGATGGTCACGCAACTGGGCGACCAGCACCGACGGCGGGCGCTCGCTGTTGTCGCGGATGCTGCGCCCCACCCAGCTGACATAGAACTGATCGCGCGCCGAGAGCAGCGCCTCCAGCAGCAGATAGCGGTCGTCCTCCCGTCGCGAGCGGTCACCGGGACGATAGTCCTGAGCCATGAGATCGAAATCCAGCGGCGACTGGATGCGCGGATAGGCGCCATCGTGCATGCCCAGCAGGCAGACCACACGGAAGGGAATGGCGCGCATGGGCATCAGGGTGCAGAAATTGACCGCCCCGGCGAGAAAACGCTGGGCCAGCCCCCCGGAATCCAGTCCGGTTAGCCAGGCCTCGCGGACCACGGTGAGCGGCAGCTCTTCATCCAGGGCGACGTCCTCGCACAATTCCAGCCAGCGCTCACGGAGATTTTCCAGCTGCTCCAGCAGGTATTCGTCGTGCTCGTCCTGGGCGCTGAAGAACAGCGCCAGCAGCGCCTGCAGGCGGGCGCCCCACTCCGTTGGCCGGGCTGGCTGGGCCAGTGCCGCCTGGGCCGCGTCCAGGGCATCGAGCAGATCCACCAGCGGCCCGACCAGGGCCGCGTCCAGGCCACCCACCTCGTCGAAGGGCTCGATATCGCCCAGGGCGGCGCCGCTGCCCACGGCGTAGCCCAACAGCATGCGCCTCAGCCCGAAGCGCCAGGTGTTCTGCGTCAGCCCCTCGGGCAGATCGAGACGACTGCGCTGCTCGGCATCCAGCCCCCAGCGCACGCCGGCGCCTTCCAGCCAGAGGTGCAGGGTCGGCAGATCGCCTTCGCGCAGTCCGAAGCGGGCGCGCAGCGCCGGCACATCCAGCAGATCGAGGATCTCGCTCAGGGCGAAGCGGCTGTCGGGCAGCTGCAGCAGATGCTCCAGGGCGATCAACAAGGGTTGGAAACCGCGCTGGTGCTGGTCGGCCAGGCTGAAGGGAATGAAGCGCGGATCCTGGCGTTCGAGCTGGCCGAACACCGCGCGGATGTGCGGCGCATAGGCATCGATATCCGGCACCATGACGATGACGTCGCGCGGCCTGAGGCTGCCATCGCTGCTGAAGCGCGCCAGCAACTGGTCATGCAGAATCTCCACTTCGCGCTGCGGACTGTGGGCCATATGGAAGCGCATGGACCTGTCGCGCGCCGGATCCACTGCCGGCCAAAGCTCACGGGTCTCGCTCAGCGGACGCAATTCGAGGATATCGTCCTGCAACTGGCCGAGCAGGTGCTGGGGTTCGGTGTCGGCGAAGAGGTCGATGCGCCCGCCGTTGAGGTCCTCGAACAGGCGCCGATAGCCATCGGGTTCGTCGAATTCGTCCAGCAGGTGGATGTAGTCGCGGCCCTGCTTGCCCCAGCTCGCCAGCAGCGGCTGGCCGTGCTGGTGCAGCGCCTCGGCATCCAGCGTCTGCGGCATGCCCGGCTTGCGCTGCTGGCGTCGGTAGTTCTGCCGCAATAGGTCCTGGTCGGCGACGATGTCGGACCAGTGATGGCGACAGGGATTGTGCACGCAGAGCAGCACCTGGCTGAAGCGCGCCAGAGCGGCCAGGGCCTCGAGGGTCTGCGCCGGAATCGCCGACAAGCCAAAGATCACCACCCGCCGCGGCAGACCGGCCGGCGGCTCGCTCGCCGCCTGCATCACCTCCAGAAAGCGCCGGTGCACCCCGGCGCGACTACGGGCCAGGCCACCGTCGCCCACGTCGGCCAGCAGCGCCCGCCACAGCTGCGCCTGCCAGCGACAACTCTCCGGCAGCGGGCGCCGGCCGTCACGCAGGCTGGCCAGCAGATCGCGACCCGCCGCCCAGTCGTTGAGCCAGTCGGCGCGATAGACCTGGTAGCCGTCATAGAGATCGGCCAGCCGCTCGGCCAGCTGGTATCTCTTGCGCAGATCACCGTCATCGTCGAGAAAGCGCCGCAGCGCGGCGAAGTCCGGTTGCAGGAGCAGCGTCGGCAAGAGCCGCATCAGGCGCCAGGTCAGGGGCGCGCGGTCCAGCGGCGAGGACGGCGGTACCTGGTCACGACCTAGTACCTGGCGATAGGTCCGCCAGAGAAAGGCCGCCGGCAACTGCACCTCGAGGGCTGCGGCCACTCCGCAGCCGCCTTCGTCGTCCCCGCGCGGATCTTCGGCCAGCGCCAGCTTGAGCCACTGGGCGATGCCATTGCTCTGCACCAGCACCTGTTCGTTTTCCAACGGTGCCAGGGGATAGCGCCGCATCCAGCCGACCGCCAGGCCGCGCAGCTCTTCGAGCCGATTGCCGTGTACCACCATGAATCCGGGAGTGAGCGCCTCGGACATCCTACGCCTCGCTGTTCGCTGTCTGCGGCCAGGGTAAGGATCACCCGCGCCAGATACCAGTCCGCAATGTGCTTACTGACGCATGACACAGCGCACAGCCGCCCGCGTCTCCCCGCCTGCGACGGGGTTCCAGCCGGTAGACTCACAATCTATCGGCCGTCGGCCATCGACAGGATGTTTTCATGCGTTTCCTCGTTGCCCTCCCCCTGCTTCTGGGCGCTGCCCTCGCCCATGCCGATAACGGCGAGCCCGTCGACTGCGCCAGCCTGCAGGCCCAATTGCCGCTACCGGTGCTCCAGCAGACCTCGGGCCTGCCGCTGGCCTATGCCCGGCAGATTGCCGGCGGCTGCGCCTTCACGGACCGCGACACCGGCCAGCCGGCCAACTACCTGCTGGGCCTGTCGGCGGGCTACGAGAATGGCGGTCGGGCGCTGCCCAAGCTGCGGCGGCAGGTGCAATCCTTGAGCGAACAACTGGAGTGCAAGGCCATCGACGGCCTCGGCGAAGGCGCCAGCGCCTGCAGCAAGCCGCTGCTGGGCACCCAGGTGTTCTTCATCAAGCGCGACCGCATCCACACGATCACGGCGTCCAGTCCGCTGGAATACGAAAAACCCGAGCTGGCCGCCAAGCTGCGCCAGGCGGCCCAGGCGACCGCCCAGGCCTGGGCGCAACGGCTATAGGGAAGGCGCGTCCTAGTGGCCGCGCCGATTGAGGTCTTCCGAATAGAGATCGTCTTCCAGCTCATTGCCCGGGATGGCGTGTTCTTCCGCCGCCCAGGCACCCAGATCGATCAGTTTGCAGCGGTCGGAACAGAAGGGCCGGTTGGCGCTCTTCTCGCTCCATTCCACGGGTGCGCCACAGGTGGGACAATCCACGGTAAGAGTGCTCATGCTTGGCCTCCGTCAAGGGTCAGATAAAAGGAATGCAGGCGCTCCACCTCGGTGTGGAGCTGGGCGAGATCGCCGTCGTTGCAAATGACGTCATCCGCCTTGGCCAGGCGCTCGGCACGCGGCAGCTGTGCCGCCAGGATGGCCCGCACCTGAGTCTCGTCCACCCCGTCGCGACGCATGGCCCGCTCAAGCTGCAGCGCTTCCGGCGCGTCTATCACCAGCCCCCGCCGGACCAGCGCCCGCTGCCCGGATTCGAACAGCAGCGGCGACACCAGGATGGCATAGGGCGACGCTGCGCGGGCCAGGGCCGCCAGGATTTCCTGGCGAATGAGAGGATGCAGCAGGGCTTCCAGCCAACGCCGCTCAGCCGGATCGGCAAAGATCGCCGCCCGCAGCGCCGCCCGATCCAGGCTGCCATCCGGCCGCAAGACAGCCGACGAAAAATGCCCGGCGATCTCTGCCAGCGCCGGCCGTCCCGGCTCCACCACCCAGCGGGCGGCCTGATCGGCGTCGACACAGGTGATGCCCAACTGGGCGAAATGCTCGGCAGCAGCGCTCTTGCCACTGCCGATGCCCCCGGTCAGGCCGAGGGTCCAGGCAGAAGTCATCGGAATCCGGCGAAGTTCAGGTACAGGCCGGTTATTTGATCACCCCAGAGCAAGGCAATCCACCCCGCCACGGCCAGATAGGGACCAAAGGGCAGCGGCGTACTGGTTTCCGCCCGCCGCAGCCGCAGGGTGATGACACCCAGGATGGCGCCCACCAGCGAAGACAATAGGATGGTCAGAGGTAGGATCTGCCAGCCACCCCAGGCACCGAGTAGCGCCAGCAACTTGAAGTCGCCATAGCCCATGCCTTCCTTGCCGGTCACCAGGCGAAACAGCTGGAACACCAGCCAAAGACTTAGATACCCCGCCACCGCGCCCCAGACGGCGTCATCAAGGCTGGCGAACAACCCGAACTGATTGGCGATCAGCCCCAGCCATAGCAGCGGCAGGACGATGACGTCTGGCAACAGCTGGTGATCGGCGTCGATCAGACTGGCCGCCAACAGGCCCCAGGTCAGTAACAGAAAGGCCCCGCCCTGCCAGGTCACGCCCAGATGCCAGATGACCCAGGCCGACAGCAGCCCGCAGGCCAGCTCCACCAATGGATAACGCAGGCTGATAGAGGCCTGACAGCCCTTGCAACGACCGCGTAGGAGTAGATAACTCACCACCGGCACGTTTTCCCAAGGCCGCACGGCACGCTGGCAATGGGGGCAACGGGAACCAGGCCGCGCCAAATTGAAAGCGGTCCCCACGGGCTCGGCCGGCAGCTCCAGCACCTCACGCGCCTCCGTCTGCCAATCCCGCTTCAGCATCACCGGCAGCCGATAGACCACCACATTGAGAAAGCTGCCTACCAGCAACCCCAGGATCAGCGCGCACAGCGCCGCGGCCAGCGGCGCGCCAGCCAGTAATTCCAGCGCCGCCATCAGACCACCGCGCCGAGCTGGAAGATGGGCAGATACATGGCGATGATCAAACCACCCACCAGGACCCCCAGGACCGCCATGATCATGGGTTCCATGAGGGTGGTAAGGTTGTCGACCATATTGTCGACCTCGTCCTCATAGAAGGTCGCGACCTTGGACAGCATCTCGTCCAGCGAACCCGACTCCTCACCAATGGCCGTCATCTGGATGGCCATAGATGAGAACACTCCGGTCGTACGCATGGAAAAATTCAGCTGCATACCGGTGGAAACATCACCCTTGATCTTCTCCACGGCGTTGCGGAACACCACGTTGCCGGTCGCACCGGCGACCGAGTCCAGAGCGTCTACCAACGGCACACCGGCCGCAAAGGTGGTGGCGAGAGTACGGGCATAACGGGCAATGGCCGACTTGTAGAGAATGGAGCCAATCAATGGGATCTTCAGCAGTCCACGATCGGTAGCGTCACGGAATTTTTCCGATTTCTTGTAGAAGTGGCGAAGGACAAAAGCCAGCACAAAGATCCCGCCCAGTACCAGCAACCACCACTCCTGCAAGACCTCAGAAATCGCGATGACCATAAGGGTAAAGGCCGGCAACTGGGCACCAAAGCCTTCGAATACCGACTGGAACTGAGGCACTACCTTGATCAGCAAAATGGCCGAGACGATGACCGCGACCACGACCACCGCCGCCGGATAGGTCATGGCCTTCTTGATCTTCTTCTTCAGCGCCTCGGTCTTTTCCTTGTAGGTGGCCACTCGATCCAGCAGGGTCTCCAGGGCACCGGATTGCTCACCCGCGTCCACCAGGTTGCAATAGAGGTCGTCGAAATACTGCGGCTGTTTACGGAGAGAATTGGCCAGGCTATTACCCGCGGCGACATCCTGCTTGATGTCGTCGACCATCTTGCGCATGTTGGGATTGTCGAAGCCCTCGCCGATGATGTCGAAGGCCTGGAGCAGAGGTACGCCCGCACTCATCATGGTTGCCAGCTGCCGGGTAAACAGGGCGATATCCATGGGCTTGATCTTCTTGCCCTTGCCGAACAGCGACATCGACTTCTTGCGCACCCGGGTCGGATTGATGCCCTGCTTACGCAGCTGCGCCTTGATCAGCGCAGGATTCAGGCCCGTCATCTCGCCCTTCACCTTGGTCCCTTTGCGGTCGGTCCCTTCCCAGGTGAAGCTGCCCATCTTGATAGCTTTATCGGCCATGGCCTCGACTCACAAAGACTCGGTCCGCCGTGGCGGACGCGTCAAAAGAATGCTCTATGCAGAGCCGGTTGCGGCTTTAAAGGCAAGCATCGCGCCAAACGTCGACGGCTTTAGCGCTCTGCGGCAAACAAGACGCATGGACAGCAACTATCAGACGCACCGTTCCAGTCTCCTCTCCTTCAAGGAGAGGGCTAGGGTGAGGGAAAGCCCCTAGTCCTTGGTCACCCGATTGATCTCCTCCAGACTGGTAATCCCCTGCATCGCCTTCACCAGTCCTGACCGCCGCAGATCATTGAAACCCTCTGTGCGCATCCGCGCCGCGATCTCGATGGAGTTGCCTTCCTCCATGATCATCTGCTGCAGCGCTGGCGTGACCTTCACCACCTCATAGATCCCCACTCGCCCGCGATACCCCGCATTGCAGTCCTCGCAGCCGATAGGCTGATAAAGGGTGAAGCTGCCGATCTCTTCCTCGCGAAAGCCTTCGGCCAATAGGGCCTCACGCGGCACCTCATGGACTCTCTTGCACTTGTTGCACAGCTTGCGCGCCAGTCGCTGGGCGATGATCAGATTGACCGAGGTCGCCAGGTTGAAGGCGGGCACCCCCATGTTGCGTAGACGCGTCAGGGTTTCCGCCGCGCTGTTGGTGTGCAGGGTCGACATCACCATGTGACCGGTCTGAGCCGCCTTGATGGCGATCTCCGCCGTTTCCAGGTCCCGAATCTCACCGACCATGATCACGTCGGGATCCTGACGCAGAAAGGCCCGCAGCGCCTGGGAGAAGTCGAGCCCCTGACGCGGGTTGACGTTGACCTGATTGATGCCTTCCAGGTTGATCTCCACCGGATCCTCGGCAGTGGAAATATTGATGTCTTCGGTATTGAGGATATTGAGGCCGGTATAAAGAGAGACCGTCTTACCCGAACCGGTCGGCCCAGTCACCAGGATCATCCCCTGTGGCTGCTTGAGTGCCTGCAGGTAGAGTTCCTTCTGCACATCCTCATAGCCCAGTGCATCGATCCCCATCTGGGCGCTGGAGGAATCCAGAATCCGCATCACGATCTTCTCACCCCAGAGGGTGGGCAGAGTGTTGACCCGGAAGTCGATGGACTTGGTCTTGGACACCTTGAGCTTGACCCGGCCGTCCTGGGGCTTGCGGCGCTCAGAGATATCCATATTGGACATCACCTTGAGCCGCGCCGATATCCGTGACACCAGCTGCACCGGCGGCCGCGCCGCCTCGTGCAAAACCCCGTCGGTACGGAAGCGTACCCGGTACATCTTTTCATAGGGCTCGAAATGCAGGTCGGATGAGCCCTTCTTGATGGCATCCAGCAGCATCTTATTGACGAACTTCACTACGGGCGCATCGTCAGCATCGGTCCCAGCCACCGCCTCTTGAGGCCGCTCTCCGCCCTCAGCTTCCAAATCGAGATCAAGATCGGACAACTCAAGCCCACCGGTTCCCGTATCGAGGTACCGCTCGATCGCTTGGTGCAGCTTGTCATCCTCGACCAGCACCACCTCCACCGCCAGCTTGCTGCCAAAGGAGACGTCGTTGATGGCCTGCTGATTGGTCGGGTCAGAAAGGGCGATGAAGAGCTTGTTGCCTCTTTTGCTCAGAGGTAGGAAGTGATGCTGCTGCATCAGCTTCTCGTTGACGATGTCCTTGGGCAACTGCTCCTTGTCAATAGCCGCCAGATCGAGAAAAGGTACGCCGAACTCCTGAGCGGCCAGCTCAGCTAGGGGCCGGCTTTGCACCAGCCGCTGCTGAACGAGATAGGTCACCAGCGGCACCTTGGCCTGCTTGGCCTTGACCACCGCCTGCTGCGCTGCCGCCTCCGCCAGCAACTGCGCATCCACCAATTGCCGCGCCAGCCCAGTCAGCATCACCGTCTCGTTCATCTTCATTCCTACCCTTAGCTATAGCAGGCGTTATAGCACCCCCTAGACCGCCCGCAAAATGGCGCCAGACAGCTGACATTTTTTGTCATCACCTGCCCCTTTGTTGACGCTGGCACAGAGAAAACGTGCTGCAGTCGCCACTTTTCTTTGGCACGACCTATGCTTAAGCAGTGACAGGCACGTTGGCCTGATCCAACCTCGGAGATTTGGAATGAAAGCTCAAAAAGGCTTTACCTTGATTGAACTGATGATCGTGGTCGCGATCATTGGTATTTTGGCTGCGATTGCTATTCCGCAATATGCCAACTATACCCAAAGAACCAAAGTAGCAGGGGCTGTAGCTGGCACAACCGCTTATAAGACCGCCGTAGCATTGTGCTACCAGAATCTAGGAACGCTTACCGGCTGCAGCGCTGGGACTAACGACATCCCTCCTGCTATTGCATCTGGAAACGCCGGCGCAACAATCAACTATGTAGATGAACTCTCTGTAACAGACGGCATTATGACCATGACGACTACGGGCACTACCAGTAGCGGAGCAAAAATGCAGATTGTTAGTACGCCCTCGGTAACCACCGCTGGAGCCAACAATACCACTGTAGCCCAAGGAGCAATGAAATGGACCCTTTCTGGCTCTGGGTGCGCAGCCACCACGCCAGGTAGAGGAATAAACTGCTCTGTAAACTAAAACTGAAGCAAATATATGGTTAAAAGCGCCTATAGGTTAGGCGCTTTTAACAGACACAAAACACTCATATGGCCCTACACCTTAGCCCATTAATCTTTTAACCCATATTCGTCATCTCTTACGGCATCCCCTTCCCCCCAAAAGCCCCCACCACAGTCCCCGTACTAAAACTCGCATTCTCTTCGGCCAGCGCCACATACAACCCCGCCAACTCAGCCGGCTGCCCTGCCCTGCCTAGCGGCGTGTCCTGACCGAATTCCTTCATCTGCCCTTCCAATTGCCCACCCGCTACCTGCAGCGGTGTCCACACCGGACCCGGTGCCACGGCGTTGACGCGAATGCCCTTCTTGGCCAATTGCTTGGCCATGCCCTTGGTGAGATTGAGGATGGCGGCCTTGGTAGAGGCGTAATCGATCAGCTCTTCACCGGGATCGTAGGAATTCACCGAGACGGTATTGATGATGCTGGCGCCCGGCGGCAGGTGAGGGATGGCTGCCTTGCTGAAACGGAAGACGTGATAGACGTTGGTCTTGAAGGTCCGGTCGAATTGCTCGTCGGTGATCTCGAGGATGTCCGCCTTGCTCTGCTGATAGGCCGCGTTATTCACCAGGAGATCCAGACCGCCAAGTTGCTGGATGGCCTTGTTTACGACGTCTTCGCAGGCCTCCTGGGTACGGATGTCAGCCGGCAGGGTGATGGCCTTGCGGCCGGTTTCGGTGATCAGCTTGACCACCTCCTGGGCGTCGGCCTCTTCGGAAGGGTGATAGTTGATGGCCACATCTGCCCCCTCGCGAGCGAAGGCGATAGCCACGGCGCGACCGATGCCGCTGTCGCCACCGGTGATGAGGGCCTTGCGCCCGGCCAGGCGACCCGAGCCGTGATAGCTGGTCTCGCCATGATCCGGACGTGGATCCATCTTGCTGGTCAACGCCGGCCATTCCTGGCGCTGCTCCTTGAAAGGCTCGTGGGTGTACTTGGTGCGCGGGTCCTGCAGTGGCTTGGCGGGACGAGTCGCGCTGGTGCCTTCCTGGGCGACGGCAGCGCCTGAAGCAGCGGCGGCGAGCCCGACGGCGGAGCCGACGAGTACGTGACGACGGGTAAGGGAGTAATCGGTCATCGGGGCTCTCCGCACTGGCAGCTATTTATAGGCAGGATCAAGGGATCGAAGCTGCGGCAAGACTGGATCCGCGAAGATTAGGTATGACTACTCGGGCAAAGGTTTCCAGAATGGACTCCGCCCTGACCGCTGACCTCTTTTCTCAAAAAATCGCGTCAAGCCGAGAAGCGTTAACGAATCGTGAAATCCGGGGCAGGCGGTAGTGCGACACATCGCCACAGGCCTTCATGCGCGCTCAGCGACCAGGCTTGCACAGCAGATAACCGAAGACTTATCATTAAAAGCTTCGTGCCGGTGTAGCTCAGTTGGTAGAGCGGCGCATTCGTAATGCGAAGGTCGTAGGTTCGACTCCTATCTCCGGCACCATCCTTCCGCTTCCTCCTCTTCTTGTCTTTTCAAAGCCTTCAAGGCCTTAGCCGCCTTGGGCCGCGCCTTTCTGCGCCCTTCCCCGACCTGAACCTTGCCAGCCGGACAACCGTGGAAGCCCGATCAAACTGGCGACTCCCCGTCCCTCGGCTACTCTTACCCAGCGCATGACAGTGCCTTACACCGCCTGATTTCGGCTTTCTT
The DNA here is from genome assembly GCF_028640825.1 of Pseudomonas sp. LA5. Classification (NCBI taxonomy): domain Bacteria; kingdom Pseudomonadati; phylum Pseudomonadota; class Gammaproteobacteria; order Pseudomonadales; family Pseudomonadaceae; genus Pseudomonas; species Pseudomonas sp. LA5. The sequence goes on along the minus strand of NZ_JAQYZY010000032.1, from coordinate 92,842 downwards.
GACGGCCGGCAAGACCTGAACGGTGGCTGACCAAAGGGTCGAATATCCAGCCCCTCTGTGGCACCATACCGCGCTGCGAAATCCCGCAATTTCTGCAATCCATCAGTCTGCCGCACGGATGCCTGTCCGTTGCGGAGCATGAGGCTGGCGACAGGCACGTTGAGAGAATAACCACGATGAGCCGCTCTACTGAGGTCGTGAGATGAAACTAACGAAGTATCTAAAACCAACCGGTTGGCTTCTGGCCGGTGCCGCCGCGCTGCTGCTCAGCGGGTGTGACGCCGTGCTGCTGGATCCGAAAGGCTCCATCGGCGTGCAAGAACGCAACCTCATCTACACAGCGTTCGGCCTCATGCTGATCGTGGTGATCCCGGTCATCGTGATGACCTTCCTGTTCGCCTGGAAGTACCGCGCTACCAACAAGGAAGCCAAGTACACCCCGAACTGGGCCCACTCCTACAAGATCGAAGCCGTGGTCTGGCTGGTCCCCCTGGCCATCGTGGTGTTCCTGAGCATCCTGTCCTGGAAGACCTCCCACGAACTGGATCCCTTCAAGCCGCTCGATCATCCCGAGCAGCCGCTGGTGATCGAAGCGGTCTCGATGGACTGGAAATGGCTGTTCATCTATCCCGAGCAGGGCATTGCCTCGGTGAACGAGATCGCCATCCCGGTCAATCGTCCGGTGCAGTTCAAGATCACCTCCGAGTCGGTCATGAACACCCTGTCCATCCCGGCCCTGGGCGGCATGATCTACGCCATGTCCGGCATGCAGAGCCAGTTGCACCTGATCGCCGATCACCCCGGCGAGTTCGAGGGTCGCTCGGCCAACTACAGCGGCGCCGGCTTCTCCGACATGATCTTTACCGTGCACGCGGTACCCACCGCCGGCGATTTCGACGCCTGGGTGAACAAGGTCAAGCAATCGGGTGGCAAGACCCTGGATCAGGCAAGCTACACCGAGCTGGCCAAGCCCAGCGAGAAGCAGCCGATCGCCTACTACTCGACGGTCGAGCCGGATCTGTTCAGAACGGTCATCAAGAAGTTCATGAAGTCCGACTTCAGCAAGCAGACCGATCACGTGATGGACATGAGCCAGCACGGTGGTCAACACGGTACCGAGGAATAAGTTATGTTCGGTAAATTAACTCTGGCGGATATTCCGTATCACGAGCCGATCATTCTCGTGACGTTCGTTGTGGTCGCCCTGGGCGGCCTGGGACTCATCGGGGCGCTCAGCTATTTCGGCAAGTGGGGCTATCTCTGGAAAGAGTGGCTGACCACCGTCGACCACAAGAAGATCGGCGTGATGTACTTCATCGTCGCGCTGGTCATGCTGCTCCGTGGCTTCTCCGACGCCATCCTGATGCGTAGCCAGCAGGCCATCGCCTCTGGCGGCGCCGAGGGCTACCTGCCACCGCACCACTACGACCAGATCTTCACCGCCCACGGCGTGATCATGATCTTCTTCGTGGCGATGCCGTTCGTGGCCGGCCTGATGAACGTGGTGACACCGCTGCAGATCGGTGCCCGCGACGTGGCCTTCCCCTTCCTGAACTCGCTGAGCTTCTGGCTGTTCGTGGCCGGCGCCGTGCTGATCATGATGTCGCTGTTCGTGGGCGAATTCGCCGCGACCGGCTGGGTGGCCTATCCGCCGCTGTCAGGCATCAAGTACAGTCCAGGCGTAGGGATGGACTACTACATCTGGGCCCTTCAGCTTTCCGGTATCGGGACGACCCTGACCGGCGTCAACTTCTTCGTGACCGTGCTGAAGATGCGTACCAAGGGCATGACCCTGATGCGCATGCCGATCTTCACCTGGACCTCGTGGTGTACTGCCATTCTGATCATGGCGGCCTTCCCGATCCTGACCGTGACCCTGGCACTGCTGACCCTGGACCGTTACCTGGGCTTCCACTTCTTCACCGCGGAAGCCGGTGGCAACCAGATGATGTACACCAACCTGATCTGGGCCTGGGGCCACCCCGAGGTATACATCCTGATCCTGCCGGCCTTCGGCGTGTTCTCGGAAGTGACCTCCACCTTCAGCAAGAAGCGTCTGTTCGGCTATGTATCGATGGTCTGGGCGACGGTAGCCATTACCGTGCTGTCCTTCATCGTCTGGCTGCACCACTTCTTCACCATGGGTTCGGGCGGTAACGTCAACGCCTTCTTCGGCATCGCGACCATGATCATTGCGATCCCGACGGGGGTGAAGATCTTCACCTGGCTGTTCACCATGTACCAGGGTCGTATCCAGTTCACCTCGCCGATGCTCTGGACCCTGGGCTTCATCGTGACCTTCAGCATCGGCGGCATGACCGGCGTACTGCTGGCGGTACCGGGTGCGGACTTCGTGCTGCACAACAGCCTGTTCCTGATCGCCCACTTCCACAACGTGATCATCGGCGGCGCCGTGTTCGGCTACTTCGCCGGCATGATCTACTGGTTCCCGAAGGTATTCGGCTTCAAGCTGAACGAGAAGCTGAACAAGCAGGCCTTCTGGTGCTGGCTGATCGGTTTCTATGTCGCCTTCATGCCGCTGTACATGCTGGGCTTCATGGGCATGACCCGTCGTCTGAACCACTACGACAACCCTGACTGGCACCCCTTCCTGGTGACCGCCGCCATTGGCGCCGGCATCATCGCTCTGGGCATCCTCAGCCAGCTGTGGATGTTCTACGTCAGTATCCGCGACCGCAATCTGCCGGAAAACGTGGACGTGACGGGCGATCCGTGGGATGGCCGTACCCTGGAATGGTCGACCTCGTCGCCGCCGCCCTTCTACAACTTCGCTGAAGTGCCGGAAGTGCACGACATCGACGCCTACTGGGGCATGAAGGAAAAAGGCATCACCGAGAAGAAGGATGCGGACTACAAGAAGATCCACATGCCGCGCAACACCGCTGCCGGCATCGTGATCAGCTTCTTTGCTCTGATCCTCGGCTTCGCCCTGATCTGGCACATCTGGTGGCTGGCCATCGCCAGCTTCGTGGGTTGCATCGTCAGTGCGGTCGTCCGCAGCTACGACGACGATGTCGACTACTACGTACCGGCGGAAGAAGTGGCGCGAATCGAAACCGCGCGCATTCAGTCCCTGGCGAAATTCAAGCAGGCCTAATCCAATGGCGAATCAAGTTATGCATAATGAAGTCGCCCATGCCGAGGAGCATGGGCACCACGACGCCGGATCGATGAAGACATTCGGCTTCTGGTCCTACCTGATGACCGACTGCATTCTGTTCGGGACGCTGTTTGCGACCTATGCAGTCCTGAGCGGGGCCCATGCCGATGGCCCCTCCCAGAAGGACATCTTCGAACTGTCGTTCGTCCTGGTCGAAACCTTCCTGCTGCTGTTCTCCAGTATCACCTACGGCTTCGCCATGATTGCTCAGCACCATGGCAGCAAGGGTGGCGTTCTGGGCTGGCTGGCGGTCACCTGGCTGTTCGGTGCCGGCTTCATCGGCATGGAAGTCTATGAGTTCCATCACCTGATCGAAGAGGGCTACGGTCCGGATCGCAGTGCCTTCCTGTCGTCGTTCTTCGCGCTGGTCGGTACCCACGGTCTGCACGTGAGCTCGGGTCTGATCTGGATGATCGTGCTGATGCTGCAGGTCGCTTCCAAGGGCCTGACCACCACCAACGTGACCCGCCTGTCGTGCCTGAGCCTGTTCTGGCACTTCCTGGACATCATCTGGATCTTCGTCTTCACCATCGTCTATCTGATGGGGGTTCTGTAATGGCGCACGATCATAACGCCCACGGGCACACCGCCGAGAGCCATGGCACTTTCAAGAGCTACATGGTCGGCTTCATCCTGTCGGTCATCCTGACGGTCATTCCCTTCGGCCTGGTGATGTTCCCCACCTTCTCCAAGGGCGCGACCCTGGCGATCGTGGTGATCATGGCGGTGGTACAGCTGCTGGTGCACCTGTACTTCTTCCTGCACCTGAACACCTCCGAAGAGCAGCGTTGGAACGTGATCTCCTTTGGTTTCACCGTGGTCATCGTCGGTATCGTGGTCGTGGGATCCCTGTGGATCATGTACCACATGCACAACAACATGATGATCCACTGAACCGGGCCGACGTGATGATCAAGAAGTACCTTCTCGTGACGAAGCCGGGCATCATCTTCGGCAACCTGATCTCGGTTGCCGGCGGGTTCTTCCTGGCGTCCAAAGGGAGCATCGACCCGCTGTTGCTGCTGGCGACGGCGATCGGGGTGTCGTTGGTCATTGCTTCCGGCTGTGTGTTCAACAACGTGATCGATAGGGACATCGATCAGAAGATGGAAAGAACCTGCAATCGCGCCCTGGTCCAGGGCACGATCTCCTCGAAGGTGGCGCTGGCCTATGCCGCCCTCCTCGGCCTGGCCGGGGTGGGGCTGCTGTACGGGGCGACCAATCTAGTCGCCACCGCCTTCGCGGTGATGGGTTTCGTGGTGTATGTAGGGCTCTACAGCCTCTGGCTGAAGCGCACCTCGGTATACGGCACCCTGGTCGGCAGCCTGTCCGGTGCCGCACCGCCGGTGATCGGCTACTGCGCCGCCAGCGGCCAGTTCGACAGTGGCGCTGCGGTACTGCTGCTGATCTTCTGCCTCTGGCAGATGCCGCACTCCTATGCCATCGCCATCTTCCGTCTCAAGGACTACACCGCGGCCTCGATTCCGGTACTGCCGGTAGCCAAGGGTATCGCGGTGACCAAGCGTCACATCGTCTGGTACACCGTGGCCTTCATGGCCGCCACCCTGCTGCTGACCGTGCTCGGCTATGCCGGCTACGTCTATCTGGCAGTGGCCGCCGTGATCGGCGCCTGGTGGCTGCGCCTGGCCTTCATGGGCTATCAGGCCGAGAACGACGTGCAATGGGCACGCAAGCTGTTCGGGTTCTCCATCATCGCCATCACCGCCCTGAGCGTCATGATGTCGGTGGACTTCCAGATCCCGGGTGACGTGCTGCTGACCTACGCGCGCTGAGACGCACCGTTCCATGAAAAAGCCCGGCCTGGTGCCGGGCTTTTTCATGCCTGGGTGAAAGCACCTCCACTAGTCCTGGTTGGTGATGACGCGCCAGGTCTGACGGCGGCTGGCGGGCAGGTCACCCCGCAAGCCATTCGGCGCCTTGCCGTCGCTGCCATAGATCGCCGCGTCCGCCAGGGTTCCTTCCATGCTGAAACTGCCATCACCATAGACGAAGGGCACGATCCCACCGAGCAGACCATCGAGCTGGATACGCCCATAGACCGTATCCGTCCCCAGATTGAACAGGCCACTGTTATTGCCGCCGGTGTAGGGATCCAGGGCATAGAGGTAGGTGGTGACGCCGGCGGTACAGGCGTCGGTGCTGGGTATCAGGGAGCTCATCAACAGAGTGCCGCTGAATAGCTGGGGTTTGTTGATCACCAGCTCGCCATTCAAGGGCAGATTCAGATACCAGCCCTGTTTGCCATTGGTCGCCGTATTGGCGTCATAGCTGACCGACGTCGTGGAAAGGATGTTCGCCGTACTGCTGACGCTGGAACCGGTGGAGCTGGTGTAGCTGATGCGCTGATCGGCGCCCAGGGTCTGCTGCTGCAGACTGGCGATCGTCAGAACTGGAGTGCTGCTGGCCGCCGATCCATCGGTCTGGCGATCCCAGATGCCATAGAGGGTCATGGCCTTGCTGGTATTGGCCAGGGCATCGTTGGCCTCGAGATACTTGCCGGTACCAAAGAGCACCAGATGCCCCGTTCCACTCGGATGAGCCACGACCGCAGGACTGGCGGTGATCGGCTGGACCAGATTGGTGGTACCGGGCGCCAGGCTACTGGCCTGGGCGGTATAGAGGGGCCGCGCCCCGAAGGCGACACGGAAGTTGTCCGCTGCGGCCGTTGCGGTCAGGGAGGTACCGATCAGATCGAAGCGCCAAAGATTGCCGTGCAGGTCACCGGCATAGGCATAGTCGGCGATCAGGTCGCCGTCGACATCGGCCACGAACGGCGAACTCAGCCCATTGGGTGCCGCCACGTTATCGGTGGCGGGCAGCGCCTTGATCAGGCTGCCATCGGCCACGTTCATTACATAGAGCACGGCGTTGTCCTGGGCACTGTTGTAGCCATTGCTGACCACCACGCCCCAGCCGCTGGTATGCAGCCGGGTAATGACGGGTTGGGCGTAGGTGAAGCCCAGGTCCTTGTAGCTGGCGTCGGCGTCAGACTTTTCCCAGAGCAGCACCGGAGCATTGGGATTGGTGATGTCCAGCGCAAAGATGCCCCGCCCTCCCCCGCGCAGCGTGCCGATCAGTACCGTGCGCCAAGCCCCATTGAAATAGACGTCCCCCACCACCGGCGTATTGTCGACATAGGACTGATGCCCGCCGCCGTTGTAGCTGCGCTCGGTCAGCCGGTTGAGAGTGCCGATGACGCTGGGAACGAAGGCATAGACCTCCTGCCCCTGGTCGTTGAAGGCATGCAGCATGCCGTCATTGGCACCCACATAGATACGCCGCTCACGGGCTGCATTGGTAGTGCGGAACGTCGCGTAGGAATTGTCGCCAACGGTCGCGTTCATCAGCGCGATGGGACTATTGGGGCCGTCCACTACCACCGGTGAGGAATTCACGATGTCTCCGAGGATATGACTGCGCGGCCGGAACGACGGCGTAGCGCCAGGCGCCTCCTGGCCACGATCCCCACGCAGATAATCCACCCGGCGACTGCCATAGGTATCGGTGGTACCTCCGGAGGTCTTGTTGAGACTGAGTCGTTGATCGGTATTCAGATTCACCCAGGCGAAATCGGCTAAGGCGCCGCCCTTGGCCATATAGATCTTGCGAGTGCCGAAGACGGTGTTGCCTGCAGCGTACTTGCCATCGAGTTGTTGAGCGGCGCTCCAGATCCTCGTCTGGGTGGTTCCCGTGCGTTGGTACTTGATGACATCCCCGCTCCAGTCGGCATTGGAGAAAGACGGAACATAGGTGAAGAGCGCGTTGGTATCCCCTACCCGGGTGGGCGATACGGTCTGGCTGGCGCCGACGCTGGTGGACTGGGTGATCCGCGTGACGACCTTGCCAAGGGAGGTGATCAGATCGCTGGCGTTTTCCGCACTGAAGAACTCGCCCCGCGAATTGATCGCCGCGTGCCAGAGGTCGTAGACGTTGTTCTGGTTGACCGAGTTATCCGCCCCCGCCACAGGCCAGGGCGTAGTGCCTGCGGCCAAGCCAGCGTAGCCACCGGCGAAGGTATCGCCATCCCAATCGGGATTGATCAGCGCACTGCTCAAGCCGATACCTACGTAGAACCCCGTGAGATGCTGCCAGGTGGCGGGGTCATTGCGCGGATTCCAGTAGGGCGAAAGCGTATTGGGGCCCCGAACCTCGCTGTTGGTCACGGTATTGTAGGGCGGTACCTTGTTGTCGAGCCCGGGTTGGGCATCGGTGCGCCAGTAGAGAAAGGCCAGGTCTGCGAGAGTGCTGGAGGTGGTGTCTTGGAAGGGTGCCTGGGGTGAGTACTGCTGCCCGTCGGGGAGGGTCGCGGCAGAGCCGTCGGCGTTGCTGGAGGTAAAGGCCGAATTCCAGATCCCGTCCGTCACCACCAGACTATAGCTGGCGCGACAGCCATAGACAGGTGACTCGCTGCTACCTGGATCGTAGGCGTATGGGCTATTGCTCCCACTGGTCTTGAGCAGCTCGCCAACACGAGCAACCGCCTGGAGCAGCGGCGTGCTCTGGTTGTAATAGACATCACCGAGCCAGGTGAAGAAAGCCGCCCGGTGCGCACCAGCAAAGGGCCTCAGCCGATTGTCATAGGTCGTGGAGCTGGAGTTGCTGATGCCGCGGCAGTTGGCATTGGCCGTTACCAAGATGCAGCTGTCACTGGTACCTAATGCCTGCCAGCCAAGCCGGAGATTTTCCGAGGCATCCGCCAGGGCCAGGTTGGTCGCTGTCTGAGCGGCCAGGGCACGGCTGCGATAGAAGGAATACCAGTTAGCAAAGTTCTGCCGCTCGTCTGTGCCGTTAGGGCCCGAGGTTACGCCGACAGGTATCCGACGGTAGCAGTCCTCGGTCTGCAGAGAGGCGGGCAGACAATTAGCGAGAGTGGTGTCGTAAAGGTAATAATAAGCCGGGACACCTGCGATGGCCGTCGAGGTATTGGTATTGGCGGTGATAGTGTAGGTCACTGAGGAAAACACTCCACCCAGATCGTAATTTACGTTACGGGTGCAGGTGACGTTGCTGTAGGTGACTGATGCAGTATTGGCGATAGTGGCAGTACAGCCACCAGTGAGGGTCTGCCCTTTCAATAGGCGAGCGAGCAAAGACGAATCGCTGATGGATACTTGGGCGCCGTTGATGGACTCGGTAAAGCCGGCGCCTAAAAGGATGTCTAGTAACGTCAAACGACCGTAGCTAGAGCTGGTTCCTTGGAAGGTGCCGTTGCTTTTAAAATCCTGCGAAGGATTTTCCGCCAGCATGCTTGGGCTATTGTTCTGCAGCCCCGGATTTCCATAGGAGTTACCCCGCGCCACATCGGGATCTGTAGTAACCAGATTGGGGTTATAGCTCCAGCTCACGCGGTAGTCGGTGGCTAGATTGACGCTACCCAAGCCAGGTCGATAGCCATTCACATAGGCACTGGTAAAGCTGGTGGACAGTCGCGTACGGGTCAGCCCGCCCGTACTGCTGTAGCTCACCGCATAAGGCGCCGGATAGCTGATCGCCGGGTTGTAGTAGAGACTATTGAAGGCCGCCGATTTGGCACGGCGGGTTGGGCGGATGGCATCGGTATTGGAGGCATCCGGCACCACCGCCATCTGCATGCTGGTGGAATTGTCCAGGGTAACGAACAGATTGGGACCGACACTGTTGGTCAGAAACAGTGGCTGTTGGCTCAGATTCAGGGCCGCCGCCTGGGCCGCAGGTGCGGCCAGGGTCAGCAGCAGGGCCAGAGACCCGATGCCCGGTGTAGCTCGGCTCATGGCACCTCCAGGGCGACGACGCTCTGCAGAATCACCGGAAAGCGCTTACCGCGATCCTGGGCAACAGCGGTGATCCGAAACAGGTTGGTGGCTGGCGCCGAGACATCGACCGAGCTGCTACCTATGGCCGTCACTACCCAACGGGGTGTCTGGGCGAAGGAAGCGCTGCCATCGGAGCCGCGATAGGCGACGGTACGCGCCGTAGGATCGGTCCCGCTTGCCTGAAGCGCCGCTGCTGCCCAGGTCTGGGTCAGGGCACCTGTATTGAGATCGCTAGCCTTGGTCAGGATGCACAGGTCGCCGGTTGGCGCCTTGGCGAAGGCACTGCGTACCGCTGGCACGCTTTCCGAACAACTGGCGAAGCCGGCACTGAAGGCCGTGAAGGACGGTTGCTGACTGAGCGCCATCAATCGCCGCTCACCTTCGCGTAGCGCCGCTTCCGCGGCATTGAAGGCCTGGGTGTTTTCCAGAGCGGCACCGCCACTGCGCGCCTGCAGCAGCGTCTGACGCATGCTGGAGGCGGCCAGTAGCGACAACAGCAACAACATCACCAGGGCGATCAGCAAGGTCGCGCCGCGCTGCCTGCCAAGGACCGGGCTCATAGCGCAAGATTCCTCAGGGTGACGGTGCTTTGCAGTATCTGCATGGGTCGACTGGCGTCAGCGATCTGTAGCCCGGTCAAGGTCTGCCAATTGGTAGCCGTGTTACTGGTTACATCGCTGGTCAGCGCTTCAGTAGTGCTGAGCAACGCCGCGTAGCGCACGGCCGGAGCATCCGCCTTGGGTGGAATGGACCAGCGGAAGTCCTGCAGTCCCTGCACCAGCACCGCACGGCCCTTGGGTGTCAGCACGCCTCCACGCTCGCTCCAGACCGTGCAGCTGAGGGTGCCACCGCCAGGGGTATTGCCTGCCGTATAACGCAGCTTCAGCAAGACGTTGCCGCCCGCATTGAGATTCACCCGTGGGATGGGATTACCCAGGCAGTCCTGATCCTTGCTGTCCAGGGCGCCCTGATAGCGAATGCAAACTCCGGTGGGCGCGTTGGCGCTGTCCGTGGTCGCCCCAAAGGTGGCGCCGGCAGCGAAGGCAGGACAGCTGATGCCATCGGCATCGGCTACAGCACTGAGCGCCGGAAAGGCTGCCTGCAGGCTACCCTGATAACGGATTTCGGCGCGGAAGCCAGTTCGTGCGAGTTGCCGGTCGAGCAACTGCAAGGTCAGCTGGGCGTTGTTGCGATTGCCGGTCTGGCCCTGCTGGAAGAGAAAGCTGCGCTTGTTGTTGATATAGATCTGCGAAACGCCCAGCACCAGAAAGGTGCCAACGGTCAGGGCGATCATCATCTCGATGAGGGAAAAGCCCTGGTGCCGGCTACGCGCAAGAAGTCTAAGGCTCATGTCATAACTCCGAGCGTAGAGCGTAGTAACAGATACCAGCTGGGCAATTCAGTTGATCATTACTAACGTCTTGCCAGGCGATTACTACCATCACCGTTGCTCGTGCGGTGTTTTCGCAGACAGTCAGCGGTATCCCTGGGTCCGTGGGACTTGCTGGCAAGAGAGGTACCTTGGACGCTGGACACACGGCGAAACTGCTGGCGATCAAGGCGTCCGTCACGGGTAGCAGCGCCTTTGCCTGATTCAACCAGCAAACCAGATCCTGACCCGCTACCGTCTCGCCGCCCGCAGAGCGATCCCGGGTCAAACAGGTCTTGCCGGCATCGAGCGCCTTGGTGCGAAAGTTGGTGTCGGGCTGCTTGATGTAGGCCCCGTCGATCTTGACCTTGTCACTTGCCAGCACCTGGTCACGATTGCTGCGCATCAGTTCGAGCAGCTCGTTGGCCAGCACCATGGCGTTGCTGCGCTGCACGGAGTCTTGGGAAAGCGCTACGCTGCGGGTCTGCAGGGCGACCATGCCCAGCACGCCGATGCAGATGATCACCAGACTGACCAGCACCTCGATCATGCTGAACCCACCTTTGCGGCGCTTCATCTAGGTGCACCCCACGGCGCTGGCACGGTTAGGCGTGTAGTCGATTACCGTCAGCACCCCACCCTGGTTTAGGGTGAATTGCTTGCCCTGGGTGAGCGCATTGGTGGCGCAGACGCGAATGGTGGCTTCGCCGCTGAGTTTCAGACTGCCATTGGGCTGGAAAGTCAGACTGGTAAGGGGAGCACCGCCGATGAAACCCGTCCCGTTGACGCCATTTCCCAGCCCGCCACTGTATTGCCGCAGGACTTCGGCATTGGGCAGCACCACGGTCTTGGCTGTGGTGATTTTCAGCGCGCCCATCCAGCCATTGGTATCTTCCGGCTCGGTGGTGATCACGACGTTCACTCCCCGGCTCATGGCTTCACTGCGCGCGTAATAGAGCGCGCGCTGCAACTCCCCGGCTGCCGCCTGGACGCGGTTGCTTTGCACCAGGTTCGCGAAGCCAGGCGCCGCTAGCGCCGTGACGATGCCCAGCAGCGCGATGACGATCAGGACCTCGATGAGCGTGAAACCCGAGAGGCGTTTCGACTGCATTCCCACCGCCTGAAAGCTCGTTACTTCACCTGATAGTAGTAAGGGCTCAGGCAGCCGCTATGACCGGCTATCGCTTCTATTTGCGAGGAAAGCTACCCGGATAAAGGTGTTCACCGGAGATGAGCGAAATAGAGCACAGCGTGATGAGCCGAGGATGGCAAGGCGGAATACGGGAAGCAGAAAGATTTCGGGATGACGCTCAGCCTGGCGCTGAGAAAATAATGTCCCAGAAACGCAAAAACCCTCCTGACGGAGGGTTTCTGGTAAAAATGGTGGGTCGTGCAGGATTCGAACCTGCGACCAATTGGTTAAAAGCCAACTGCTCTACCAACTGAGCTAACGACCCAAATATGGTCGGGGTAGGGGGATTCGAACTCCCGACATCCTGCTCCCAAAGCAGGCGCGCTACCGGGCTGCGCTATACCCCGAGAATGGAAGTGGCTCCGCGACCTGGACTCGAACCAGGGACCCAATGATTAACAGTCATTTGCTCTACCGACTGAGCTATCGCGGAATTTCTCTCTTCCAACCCCTCTTACGTCAGTGCCTTTCGAGCTTTGCCGTAAGTGAGGTGCGCCATTTTACGGAAGTAGAAACAGACGTCAACACCTAGCCTGCTGTTTTTTCACAAATTTATCGGAAACGCCGGGCGACCCTGGGATCGCCCGGCCATTTCCTAGGCGAAGACGATCTCGTCGCCCTCCAGTCGACCCTGGATCCGGCTGTTCGGCGCGAAGGCACCGGACAGGATGCGCTGGGCCAGCGGGTTCTCGATCCAGCGCTGGATCGCCCGCTTTAGCGGACGCGCCCCATAGACCGGGTCGTAACCCACCGCGACCAGCTTGTCCAAGGCCTCCGGCGTCAGCTCCAGGTGCAGATCGCGCTCGGCCAGGCGCTGACCCAGTTGCTGCAGCTGGATCTCGGCGATACCGGCGATCTGCTCGCGCCCCAGGGGCTCGAACACCACCACCTCGTCGATACGGTTGACGAACTCGGGCCGGAAATGCCCCGCCACCGCATCCATCACCGCCGCCCGCTGGGCATCGGGATCGCCCACCAGCTCCTGGATCTGCGCCGAGCCCAGGTTCGAGGTCATGACGATTACCGCATTGCGGAAGTCCACGGTACGGCCCTGGCTGTCGGTCAGGCGCCCGTCGTCCAGCACCTGCAGGAGAATGTTGAAGACGTCCGGATGGGCCTTCTCCACCTCGTCCAGCAGGACCACCGAATAGGGTTTGCGCCGTACGGCCTCGGTCAGGTAGCCGCCCTCCTCGTAGCCGACGTAGCCGGGCGGTGCACCGATCAGGCGAGCCACGGAGTGCTTCTCCATGAACTCGGACATGTCGATGCGCACCATGGCGTCTTCGGTATCAAAGAGGAATTCCGCCAACGACTTGCACAGCTCGGTCTTGCCCACCCCGGTCGGGCCGAGGAAGAGGAAGGAACCGCTGGGCTTGTTGGGGTCCGACAACCCGGCCCGCGAGCGACGCACGGCGTTGGCCACGGCGGTGACCGCCTCGTCCTGGCCGATCACCCGGTTGTGCAGGGCCTCTTCCATGCGCAGCAGCTTGTCGCGCTCGCCTTCGAGCATCTTGCTGACCGGAATGCCGGTCCACTTGGAGACCACCTCGGCGATCTCGTCTTCGGTGACCTTGTTGCGCAAGAGCTGGTTGGCCGGCTTCTCGTGCTGGTCGACCATCTGCAGACTGCGCTCCAGATCAGGAATGGTGCCGTACTGCAGCTCGGCCATGCGATTGAGGTCACCCTTGCGCCGGGCCGCCTCCAGCTCGGTACGCGCCTGCTCGATGCGCTGCTGCAACTGGGCGGAATCCTGGACCTCGGCCTTTTCGGCTTTCCAGATTTCCTCCAGGTCGGCGTATTCCTGTTCGAGGCGGGCAATGTCTTCGTCGAGTTTTTCCAGACGCTTGCGCGCGGCCTCGTCTTCTTCCTTCTTCAGCGCCTGACGTTCCACCTTGAGCTGGATCAGCCGGCGATCGAGGCGATCCAGGGCCTCCGGCTTGGAGTCGATCTCCATGCGGATGCGGCTGGCGGCCTCGTCGATCAGGTCGATGGCCTTGTCCGGCAACTGGCGGTCGGTGATGTAGCGATGGGACAGCTTGGCCGCGGCGATGATGGCGCCGTCGGTGATGGCCACCTTGTGGTGCACCTCGTAGCGCTCCTTGAGGCCCCGCAGGATGGCGATGGTGTCCTCTTCGCTCGGCTCGTCCACCAGCACCTTCTGGAAGCGTCGCTCCAGAGCCGCGTCCTTCTCGATGTACTGGCGGTACTCGTCGAGGGTGGTGGCACCGACGCAATGCAGCTCACCACGGGCCAGGGCCGGCTTGAGCATGTTGCCAGCATCCATGGCGCCCTCGGCCTTGCCGGCGCCGACCATGGTGTGCAGTTCGTCGATGAACAGGATGATGCGGCCTTCCTGCTTGCTCAGTTCGTTGAGCACGCCCTTGAGGCGCTCCTCGAATTCACCGCGGAACTTGGCGCCGGCGATCAGGGCACCCATGTCCAGCGCCAGCAGGCGCTTGTCCTTGAGGCCGTCGGGTACTTCACCATTGATGATGCGCTGGGCAAGGCCCTCGGCGATGGCGGTCTTGCCGACGCCGGGTTCGCCGATCAGCACCGGGTTGTTCTTGGTGCGGCGCTGCAGGACCTGGATGGTGCGGCGGATCTCGTCGTCCCGGCCGATCACCGGGTCGAGCTTGCCGTCCTCGGCACGCTTGGTGAGATCGACGGTGAACTTGTCCAAGGCCTTGCGGCTGTCCTCGGCATTGGCGTCGTTGACCGCCTCGCCGCCGCGCAGGTTGTTGATGGCGTTCTCCAGCGCCTTGCGCGAGACGCCCTGCCCCAGCAGCAACTTGCCGAGGCGGGTGTTCTCGTCCATGGCGGCGAGCAGCACCAGCTCGCTGGAGATGAACTGGTCACCCTTCTGCTGGGCCAGGCGATCGGCCTGATTGAGCAGGCGCGCCAGATCCTGGGAAAGATTCACATCGCCGTTGGGATTCTGGATCTTGGGCAGCTTGTCCAGCTCTTCGGCAAGGGTCTTGCGCAGGCTGGCGAGGTCGAAGCCGACCTGCCGCAGCAGCGGGGAAATGGAACCGCCCTGCTGTTCGAGCAGGGCAGAGAACAGGTGCAGAGGCTCGATGGCCGGATGGTCGTGGCCGACGGCCAGGGACTGGGCATCCGACAGGGCGAGCTGCAGCTTGCTGGTGAAACGGTCTATACGCATGGGCAAGGTCCTATCTGAAACGCGGGACAGCGCGACAGTAAGGCGCTTTCGATTACCCGCGGGAATGACCTTTAGATAGGGGCGATGCGTAACGATTCAAGCCAGAGAGGCTTGACATCCCAAAAAAAGACCTAGGGCTTGATCCAGATCAGGCTGGCGAAGCGCCCGGTACGGGCGGCGCGCCGATAGGAAAAGAAACGCTGGTCATCGGCGAAGGTATCGAAGCCGCCACCATAGACCGCCGTGATGCCCTGAGCGGCGAGACGCAGACGAGCCAGGGCATAGAGATCGCCCAGGTACTTGTCCCCGCCCCTGGCCACGAAGCAGCGCTCGGCGTCGCCCTGCTGGGCGACAAAGGCCTCACGCACCTCGGCACCGACCTCGAAGCTGGCCGGACCTATGGCCGGGCCCAGCCAGACCAGTACCTCGGCGGGGGCTACCTCCAGACTGGCCGCGGCAGCTTCCAGTACGCCACCTGCCAGACCGCGCCAGCCGGCATGGGCCGCCGCGACGCGGGAGCCGTCACGCCGGCAGAACAGCGCCGGCAGGCAATCGGCGGTCATCATGGTCACCGCTACACCGGGCGTGGCCGTCCAGGCCGCATCGGCACGCAGCACCTGCGTAGGATCGGCTTCGACGACAGCGGTACCATGGACCTGTTCGAGCCAGGCCGGCTGACACCCCAGGGCTTCGCCCAGGCGTCGACGATTCTCGGCAACCGCCGCCGGATCGTCACCGACGTGATTACCGAGGTTGAAGCTGGCGAAAGGCGACTGACTGACCCCACCCAAACGGGTGGTGACGCAGGCCTGGACGCCGACCGGCGCCGGCCAGTCCGGCCGCAGCCAGTCGGCGCCGATCATTCGAAGGATTCCCGGTCCTGGCGCAGCAGATCCAGCAGCCAGACCAAATCCTCGGGCAGCGGCGACTCCCAGCGCAGGCGCTCGCCGGTCACCGGATGATCCAGTTCGAGGAAGCGCGCGTGCAGCGCCTGGCGCGGAAATTCGCGCAGGGTCTTGATCAGGGTCGGATTGGTCGCCGGCGGGATCTTGAAGCGCCCGCCATAGACCGGATCGCCCACCAGCGGAAAACCGACGTGGGTCATGTGCACACGGATCTGGTGGGTGCGCCCGGTTTCCAGCTTGACCCGGGTATGGGTATAGGCGCGGAAGCGCTCCAGCACGCGGTAGTGACTGACAGCGGGCTTGCCGCCGGCGATCACCGCCATCTGCTGGCGACGCTGGGAATGACGACCGATGGGCGCATTGACCGTGCCGCCGGCGACGATCACCCCGGCGACGACGGCTTCATAGATGCGGCTCACCGAGCGTGCCTGCAACTGGGCGACCAGATGGGTATGGGCTTCCAGGGTCTTGGCCACCACCATGAGTCCGGTGGTGTCCTTGTCCAGGCGATGGACGATGCCGGCACGCGGCACGCTCTCCAAGCCGGGCACGTGGTGCAGCAGGGCATTGAGCAGGGTGCCATCGGCATGGCCGGCGGCCGGATGCACCACCAGACCGGCCGGCTTGTCGAGCACCAGCAGGTGATCGTCTTCGTAGACGATGTCCAGCTCGATGTCCTGGGCCACCCATTCGCCCTGGGCCTCGCGTTCGGCTCGCAGCGCCAGCTGGGCGCCACCATGGACGGTGTCGCGCGGGCGCAACACGGCGCCGTCGACGGTCAGGCTGCCGTCCTTGATCCAGGCGGCGAGACGCGAGCGAGAGTGTTCGGCGAACAGCTGGGCAGCGACCTGATCGAGGCGCTGACCACCCAGTTCGTAGGGGACTTCGGCATTGAGAACGATGGATTCGGACATGGATCTGCGCGGGCAATGGCAGGGCTTTTGGAATCGGCCCGACCCTGTGGTTAAATACGGCGACTTTTTTGCCCCGGCATTCCGGGTCGATCATCATAACAGGACGGTTCCGGCCCCGTCACAGGCTAGGTGAGTGCTCTCCGCGCTCATCCCTGCACCGCCGACCGTTTCGGGGAATCCAAGCCGCCATGCAATTGAAGCACCTGCTGCTGGTCACCAGCCTAGTCCTCACCGCCGCCTGCTCCTCGAAAGCGCCCGAGGTTCCGGAAAATCTGCCGGAGGGCGAGCTCTATACCCAGGCTCAGCGCGATATCTCCAACAGCAGCTACACGGATGCCATCAGCAAGCTGAAGGCCCTGGAGTCGCGGTATCCCTTCGGTCGCTATGCCGAACAGGCCCAGCTCGAGCTGATCTACGCCAACTACAAGAACGGCGAGCCGGAAGCGGCGCGCACGGCGGCGGATCGCTTCATCCGCCTGCATCCGCAGCACCCCAACGTCGATTACGCCTACTACATGAAGGGCGTGTCCTCCTTCGAACAGGATCGCGGCCTGCTGGCGCGCTTCCTGCCGCTGGACATGACCAAGCGTGATCCGGGCGCGGCGCGCGACTCCTTCAACGACTTCGCCCAGTTCACCAGCCGCTTCCCCAACAGCCGTTACGCCCCGGACGCCAAGGCGCGCATGGTCTATCTGCGCAACCTGCTGGCGGCCTACGACGTGCACGTCGGCCACTACTACCTGACCCGCAAGGCCTACGTGGCCGCCGCCAACCGCGGTCGCTACGTGGTCGAGAACTTCCAGGGCACCCCGTCCGTGGGTGACGGCCTGGCGATCATGACCGAAGCCTACAAGCACCTGGGCCTCAACGACCTGGCGGCCACCAGCCTGGAAACCCTCAAGCTCAACTACCCGGACAACGTCAGCCTCAAGGATGGCGAATTCCAGCTGCGCGAGCCGGACGACAAGGATCAGCAGCGCTCCTGGCTGACCCGTGCGACCCTGGGCCTGATCGATCGCCCGAGCGATCCGCTGCCGCCCGGCGAGACCCGCGCCAGCCAGGACATCCAGCGCAAGTACCAGGAAGAGCGTGACAATCTGGCGCCCGAGCTGCGCATCGTCGACCCGGCCGAGGCCGAGAAGGCCGGTGGCGCGACGCCGGCGCCGGCCAAGCGTTCCTGGTTCAGCCGCCTGACCTTTGGTCTGTTCGACTGATTCCGCGTCGGACGTGAAAAGGGGAAGCCAGTGGCTTCCCCTTTTTTATTGCGCCGGAACCGGTGACCTAGTCGCCAATGCGCCAGCCCGAGGTGATGGGGTAGCGCCGGTCACGCCCGAAACCGCGCTGGGTGACCCGGGCGCCCACCGCCGCCTGGCGCCGCTTGTATTCGTTGAGATCCACCAGGCGCAGCACCCTGCGCACCGTTTCCTCGTCGAAGCCGGCGGCGACGATATCCACCGCCGAGAGATCCTGCTCGACATACAGGCGCAGGATCTCGTCGAGCACCGGATAGGGCGGCAGCGAGTCCTCGTCCTTCTGGTCGGGCGACAGCTCGGCCGACGGCGGGCGGTCGATCACCCGCTGCGGAATCACCTCGCCATCTCGATTGCGGTACTCGCAGAGGCGGAACACCAGGGTCTTGGGCACATCCTTGAGCACGTCGAAGCCGCCGGCCATGTCGCCATAGAGGGTGGCGTAACCGACGGCCATCTCGCTCTTGTTGCCGGTGGTGAGCACCAGATAGCCCTTCTTGTTGGAAATGGCCATCAGCAGGGTTCCGCGGCAACGCGCCTGCAGATTTTCCTCGGTGGTATCCCGTCCGAGCCCGGCGAATTCACCGGCCAGGGTCTCCTGGAAGGCCTCGACCATGGACGCGATGGGCAGCACGCTGTAGCGCACCCCCAGGCTCCGTGCCTCGGCTTCGGCGTCTTCCAGGCTGATCTGGGCGGTGTAGTGGTAGGGCATCATCACCGCCTCCACCTGCTCCGCGCCCAGCGCATCCGCGGCGACCGCCAGCACCAGGGCCGAATCGATACCTCCGGACAGCCCCAGTACCACGCCCTTGAAGCCGTTCTTGCGCACGTAGTCGCGCACCCCGAGCACCAGGGCGTCATAGACGCTGGCCTCCAGCGAGGCGACGGGAGTGAGCACGGCCGGCTGCGGTTGCAGAGCCTCATCGAAGATGACCGGATAGAGCCCCTCGAAGAAGGCCGGCGCGCGCTGGCTGACCTGCCCCCGGGCATCGACCACGAAGGAATGGCCGTCGAACACCAGTTCGTCCTGACCACCCACCTGGTTGACGTAGACCACCGGCATGTTGCCTTCGCGGGCACGTTCGCCCACCACCGCCTCGCGCTCGGACTGCTTGCCGCCGTGGAAGGGTGATGCATTGAGGTTGAGCATCAGCCGCGCCCCGGCCGCGCGTGCCTTGGCCATGGGCTCGGCGAACCAGATGTCCTCGCAGATGGTGACGCCGATGGGCACGCCCTGGTAATCGAACACCGCGGCACTGTCGCCCGGCTCGAAATAGCGCTTCTCGTCGAACACCCGGTAGTTGGGCAATTGCTGCTTGCGATAGAAGGCCAACTCGGCGCCATCGCGATAGACCGCGCAGGCGTTGTAGCGCCGTCCTTC
Organism: Pseudomonas sp. LA5; assembly: GCF_028640825.1. Lineage (NCBI taxonomy): Bacteria > Pseudomonadati > Pseudomonadota > Gammaproteobacteria > Pseudomonadales > Pseudomonadaceae > Pseudomonas > Pseudomonas sp. LA5. The sequence goes on along the minus strand of NZ_JAQYZY010000032.1, from coordinate 73,677 downwards.
CTCCAGCCAGGGAAAACCCACCAGCACATGGATACCGGCAATCTCCTGGCGGATCCGCTGCAAGGCCTGCTCGATGCGGCGCTGCATGCTCGAGCGCAGCAGCAGGTCCTCCGGGGGATAGCCGCACAGCGACAATTCCGGGAAGACGATGAGATCGCCGTGCAAGTCATCCCGGGCCTCGCGGGCTGCGGCGATGATCCGATCCACATTGCCGTGGATGTCGCCGACCTTGAGGTTCACTTGCGCCATCACGACGTTCAGCAGCTGACTCATGCACTCTTCCTTGCCCGATTGATCGGCGCATTTTCCCGCATGCAGCGAAGCGGGACAATCGATGCCATGCAGGGCTCACCGGCTGCGGCAGCCCTGCTAAACTCCACCCTCCTTCACGCTGCGAGATCGCCATGGGTCTGCTTCGCCTGCTGTTGTGGCTCGTCCTCCTGGGCGCGCTGTTCTGGATGATCAGACGCTGGTGGCGCGGCAAGACGCAGACGCCCCCCGCCAAGGCACCCACGCTGCCGCCCAATGCCATGGTGCGCTGTGCCCATTGCGGCGTGCATGTGCCCCAGGCAAGAGCCCTGGCCGATGGCGAAGGCCAGCGCTGGTATTGCAGCGCCGAACACCGCCGGTTGCAGCATGAGCGCCGCGACTGATCCAGGCACCCTGAGAGCCGACGCGGTCCTGCGGCTCTATCATCTCTATCGCATCGTCATCGGCCTGGCGCTGGTGGTGCTGATTTCCAGCGACCTGGATCAGCACTGGCTGCGCACCGTCGACGGCCAGCTGTTCCGCCAGGCCAGCTGGGCCTACCTCGCCATCAACGCCGTGCTGGCGGTCGGCCAGCGGTTGTTGCGTGGCCGCGCCTTTACCCTGGCGCTGATCGACATCCTCGCCTTGGGCGGCCTGTTCTTCCTGGCCGGCGGCATCGCCAGCGGCATGGGCAGTCTGCTGGTGGTGACCGTCGGGGTGTCCAACGTCCTGATCCGTGGCCGCCGCGGCCTGCTGATCGCCGCCCTGGCCGCCATCGCCCTGCTGCTGGCGACCGGCTATCTCGACCTGCGCCGCGGCGACAGTGGCAGTGGCTATGTGCAGGCAGCGGGCCTGGGCACCCTCTGCTTCGCCACGGCGCTGCTGGTTCAAGGCCTGGTCCGGCGCCTGTTGGACAGCCAGGCCCTGGCCGAAACCCGCGCCACCGCCGTGGCCGAATTGGAAGCCCTCAACGCGCTGATCCTCGAACGCATGCGGACCGGTATCCTGGTATTCGATGCCGAATACCAGGTGCTGCTGGTGAATCCGGCAGCCCGCCGCCTGCTGGGGGTGGACGACGAGGACACCATCGCTCCCCTGGCCCTGGGGCTCGCCCAGCGCCTCGAGGAATGGGAGCGCAATCCCAGTATCCGGCCCGCGCCCTGGCGCGCCTATGCCAACGGCCCCCTGTTGCAACCCAGCTTCGCCCGCCTGCAGCAGGGCGAGGGTGAGCGGGTGCTGACCTTTCTCGAAGACGTCTCACGCATCGCCCAGCAAGCCCAGCAACTCAAGCTCGCCTCCCTCGGCCGTCTCACCGCCGGCATCGCCCACGAGATCCGCAATCCGCTGGGCGCCATCAGTCACGCCGCGCAACTGCTGCAGGAATCCGAAGAACTGGCCACGCCGGATCGGCGCCTGGCGCAGATCATCCAGGACCAGTCGCGGCGGATGAACCGGGTGGTGGAAAACGTCCTGCAGCTGTCACGCCGCCAGCAGGCCGCCCCCCAGCTGATCGACCTGCGCTACTGGGCGCACCGTTTCGCCGGGGAGCTGCGCCCTACCCTGCCCGCCGGCCAGACGCTGCACGTCAAGACCGAGCCTGGCACCCTGCAGACGCACATGGATCCTCACCAGCTGGGCCAGATCCTGACCAACCTGGTGCAGAACGGCCTGCGCTACAGCTGCCAGAAGAATGGCATCGGCCAGGTCTGGCTCAGCACCTACCGCGATCCGGAAAGCGACCTGCCCATCCTCGAGGTGGTCGACGACGGAGCCGGCGTCGCCGCCGAGCAGCTCGACCACCTGTTCGAGCCCTTCTTCACCACCGAAAACAAGGGGACCGGGCTGGGCCTGTACATCTCCCGCGAGCTTTGCGAGAGCAACCAGGCCAGACTTGGCTATCATCCCTTGGCGAATGGCAGCTGTTTTCGCATCACCTTCGCCCATCCCCGCACAATGAGCTGAGCATGGCCCGACAGAAAGTCCTGATTGTCGACGATGAACCCGATATCCGCGAACTCCTGGAGATCACCCTGGGGCGGATGAAACTCGACACCGCCAGCGCCAAGAACATCGCCGACGCCCGGGCCGTCCTCGAACGGGAAAGCTTCGACCTCTGCCTGACCGACATGCGCCTGCCCGACGGCTCGGGACTGGATCTGATCCAGTTCATCCAGCAACGCTTTCCGCAATTGCCGGTCGCCATGATCACCGCCTTCGGCAGTCTGGAAACCGCGGTCCAGGCCCTCAAGGCCGGTGCGTTCGACTACCTCACCAAGCCGGTCGACCTGCCGCGCCTGCGCGAGCTGGTGGGCACCGCCCTGCGGCTGTCCGGGCCTGCCCCGGCAGTGACCGGCGCCAGCGAAACCCAGCTGCTTGGCGAATCGCCGCCCATGCGCGCCCTGCGGGGCCAGATCGCCAAGCTGGCGCGCAGCCAGGCGCCGGTCTATATCAGCGGGGAATCGGGCAGCGGCAAGGAGCGGGTGGCACGACTGATCCATGAGCAGGGCCCGCGCGCGGGCCGCCCCTTCGTCCCGGTCAACTGCGGCGCCATCCCTTCGGAACTGGTGGAAAGCGAATTCTTCGGCCATCGCAAGGGCAGCTTCACCGGCGCCATCGAAGACAAGCAGGGCCTGTTCCAGGCCGCCCAGGGCGGCACCCTGTTTCTCGACGAGGTGGCCGACCTGCCACTGCCGATGCAGGTCAAGCTCCTGCGCGCCATCCAGGAAAAGGCCGTGCGCCCGGTAGGCAGCCAGCAGGAGATCAGCCTGGACGTGCGCATTCTCAGCGCCACCCACCGGGATCTCGCCGCCGAGGTCGCCGCCGGGACCTTCCGCCAGGATCTCTACTACCGCCTCAACGTCATCGAACTGCAGGTGCCGGCTCTGCGCGAACGTCGCGAAGACATCGGCGCCTTGGCCAGCCACATGCTCGAACGTCTGGCACGCGATTCCGGTCTGGCCGCGGCCACGCTGGGCGACGATGCCCTGGCCAAGCTCAAGAGCTACAGATTCCCCGGCAACGTGCGGGAACTGGAAAACATGCTGGAGCGGGCCTACACCCTCTGCGAAGGCGACGTCATCCGCCCGGCCGATCTGCGCCTGGCCGATGCGCCAGCGGCCACCGCCACCGGCGAAGCCAGCCTGGCCAACATCGCCAATCTGGAAGACCACCTGGAGTCCATCGAGCGCCAGCTGATCATGCAGGCGCTCGAAGAGACCCGCTGGAATCGCACCGCCGCCGCAGAGCGCCTGGGCCTCTCCTTCCGGTCGATGCGCTACCGACTGAAGAAGCTCGGCATCGACTGATCAGCCCGCCGCCAGCCGCGCGCCTGGCGCATAGGGCGCCGGATCGATGATCGGCGTGCGTTCGGTGAGCAGATCGGTCAACAACTGGCAGGACGCCGGCGCCAGCACCAGGCCGTTGCGATAGTGCCCGCAGTTGAGCCACAGCCCGGGCAGCTCCGGCACCGGCCCGATGAAGGGCACGCCATCCGGCGATCCCGGCCGCAGTCCCGCCCAGTGCGCCACCGGCGCCTGGTCGGCCAGCGCCGGCAGCAACTCGGCAGCCGACGCCTGCAGACTGGTCAGCGCCTCGGCAGTTGGGGTCTTGTCGAACTCGGCATGCTCCAGGGTGCTGCCGATGAGGATATGACCATCACGTCGTGGTATGGCGTAGCGCCCCTTGGCCAGCACCATGCTGGTCAGAAAGCCCACCGGCTGGCGATACAGCAGCATCTGCCCCTTCACCGGCCGCACCGGCACCGCCATCCCCAGGGTCTGCAGCAATTCCCCGCTCCAGGCACCCGCGCACACCACCACGGACTCGGCATGGATGGCCTCGCGCGCGGTCTGCACGCCCACCACGCGCTCGCCCTGGCGCAGGAAGCCGGTCACCGGCGACTCGCTCACCAGCGTCACATTCGGCATGCGCAGCAGGGCTTCGCGCAGGGCGCGCACCAGCCGGGGATTGCGCACATTGGCCACCCCCGCCATGAAGACCGCTCGCTCATAGCCCGGCCCCAGCACCGGGACCCGCTGCCGTACCTCCGCGACCGACACCGCCGCCAGCGGTCGCACATTGCGGCGCGCCCAGTCCAGCGCCTCGGCTTCGTCCTCAAGGTCGAGCCAGTACAGCCCGGTCACCTCGACCTCGGGGTCCACCCCCGTTTCCTGCCGCAGCCGTTCCCCCAGCACCGGATAGAAATCCTGCGACCAGTGCGCCAGCGCCGTCACCGCCGGCTGATAACGCCAGGGATACAGCGGCGAAACGATCCCGCCGCCAGCCCAGGACGCCTCCCGCCCCGGCTCGCCACGCTCGACCACCACCACCCGCCGACCGCTCAAGGACAGGCAATAGGCCGACATCAGCCCTAGCGCACCCGCCCCGACCACCGCTACATCAAAGCTCACGTCACACCTCTACATCCTGCAATTGACTATTCCGCCGTCTTGGCGCAAAACGGCTAGCGCGGCCAGGAAGGCCGCCTACCCACAAGGACGTCAACATGACCTATCGCATCGCGCGAGGCTTCAGCCTCTTCGAATCCCTGATCTGCCTCAGCGTGCTGAGCATCGTCGCTTCCCTCGCCATTCCCGCCTTCGGTGGAATGCTGCAGCGCAATCGTCAGCAGCTCGCCATTCAACAACTCAGGGAGACGGTCAACTTCGCCCGGGCGGCTGCCATCAACGGTTCTGGCAGCGTGTCCATCTGTCATGCACCGGCAGGCGACTGCGACAGCTCGAATCTCTGGTCGGTCACCACGCGGGTCTTCCGCGACTGGGATCGCGACGGCCTTCAGTCAGCCGAGGAGCCCACCCTGCTGACCAGTCAGCTCCCCGACGGCCTGCACTGGCGCTGGAACAATTTCCGTACGCTACCTCATCTGACGTTTTTGAACAGCGGTGTGACCAACGCCCTGAACGGCAGCTTCATCCTCTGCCAGGGCACCGAGCCGCGCGCACGACTGGTCCTGAACAAGGCCGGACGGATCGAAGTGACGAATCTTCGTACCACTGATCGCTGTGCCTGAAAGCACTGACCAAATACCTTGCCGTTTTGACCGGATATCCGCCGTACGCTGGCCCAGCCACGCATGATCCCCCATGCTTGGCCTTACAGCCTGGCGAAAAAGACGATGCGTACCCAGTACGGCTTTACCCTGATCGAAACCATGGTAGCGATCGCCATTCTGGCGATCGTGATCAGCATTGCTGCGCCATCCTTTACCCGAATACTGCAAAGCAATCGTGCGGCTGTGTTAAGCAACGAGTTGCTGGGCACCCTGCAACTCGCGCGGTCCGAAGCTCTAAAGCGGCGGACCAATGTCGTGCTCTGTCGCAGCACCGCAGGTAGCAACGTTTGCGTAGACGGCGCGGACTGGTCATCCGGCTGGCGCCTGATGCAAGGCACCATCGTGTTACGAACCTGGGAACCTATCAGTGGTGGCACTCTCACGGGTCCTAGCACAGGCATTACCTATCAAAGCAATGGCCTCAGTGGCGCTCAGGCAACATTTACGATTACTACGGCGCCCACGTGCAGCCGTACCATCCAGATCAGCGCAACCGGTAATGCCACGGTCAACGCAGGTGGCTGCCCATGAGCGGGTACGGATGGCAAAAGGGCGCCACCCTGATCGAGGTATTGGTCGCCATGCTCATCCTGGCTATCGGCTTGCTGGGTCTGGCCGGTTTGCAGACAGTGAGCGTGCAGAGCAACCAGGGCGCCTACTATCGTTCCCAGGCCACCATTCTGGCCAATGACATCGTGGATCGCATGCGCGCGAATCGAGTTGCAGCGCTGGCCAACCGGAGCAGCTATTCAGTGAGTTTTCCGACCTCAAAAAGCGACAACGCGCTTTCGGGTTCAGCGGCCCAGCAAGACGTAAATGGCTGGCTAAATGCCTTGGCTCTTAGCCTTCCCCAAGGCACAGGCAGCCTTAGCCTGGATAACAGCAACGCAGTCATCGTCACCATCTGCTGGAATGATCGCCGCGCTGCCATCAAATCGGCTCAGGCGGTGGCGCCGACAAGCGACAGTTGCAGCAGCCCTGCCACTAGCAACAGCAGCTTCGAGCTCTTCACCTACAGGACGCAGCTATGAGGCCCATCTCAGCCAAGCGGCAAGGCGGCCTTTCCATCATAGAGTTGATGATAGCCCTGCTACTTGGGCTGCTATTGATGGGCGGCGTACTGCAGCTGTTCCTATCCTCCAAACGTACCTACCAGACCAATTCGGCGCTGTCGCAAGTGCAGGAGTCAGGACGCTTCGCCTTGGAATTTCTGTCCTTCGACCTGCGGAACGCGGGTTATCGAGGGGGATGCCTGACAGCTCTCACCAGTTTGCTGCCGACCACCCTCACCCAACAGGAGGATGGCACGGACGATATCCGCTATGTCTTGACTACGGGTATACAGGGCTGGAGTAACACGAGTGATGTCAATAACCAAGCCCCGAACAGAACGCCCCCTTGGTTCAAGCCAACCTTCGATGCACGCACGCCTGACACCGATGTAGTCTTTCTTGCACATGCGGTGACACCTGCCGGTGTCTTGCTGACTGGCGCCACGGCAACCCAGATCTCGACCTCCGCCGGCCTACCTCAGAATCGTCTGCTGGTCATCAGCGACCCATTGAGCTGCCATCTGTTCGCCAATCAGAGCGCGGTCAACGACAATCGTGTATCCCTACCCAATGGCAGGACCTTCGCCCCACACGACTACGGCACCACCATCGCCAAGAACACCAGTAGCAGCACCAGTCCCAGCACTAGTAGTGACATGGCTCAGCTGTTGCTTTATCAAAGCGTGGTGTATTACCTGCAGAACAATCCTGATACCGGTGTCCCTTCACTCTGGCGCAGGGTCTACGACGGCCTCAATCAACCAGCGGAAGAACTGGTCAGTGGTATCCAGCGGCTCCAGATCCGTTATGCCACAGCAACCACTAATGGCAGCCTCAGCACCTCGGGTACCGGTATCTATAAAGACGCTAGCGATATTACAGATTGGCAAAGCGTAGTCTCGGCACGCATCCGCCTGCTAGCCGTGAGTCGCGAGCGCAATGCCGTCACGCCCAATCAACAGGTGGTCTTCAATGATCCTCCGGTCCAGGGTGTCGATCCACTAACCATCGCCGATGGCCGCATTGGCCAGGTCTTCACTCTTACCGTCAGCATCCGAAATCACCTGCCATGAATCAGCTTCCCTCGGCACAGCGCGGCGCGATACTGATCGTCACCCTGGTGATGCTACTGCTCTTGACCTTGCTAGCCCTTGGCAGCATGCGTGGCACGACCCTTGAGGAGCGCATGGCCGGAAATCTGCGTGACGAAAGCCGAGCCTTCCAGGCTGCCGAGATGGGCCAACGAGTCGCCGAGACGTGGGTAATGAACGCCAGTCTCGCTACGCTGCAGAACATGATGGTGCCACGGTCCGTAACGATCACTCCGCCAGAACTGCAGTCGACCATCTACAGCATCGTGCCGCTGCCCGGGGTCACCCTGCGAACTGCTGGAGGGGATATAGGTAGCAGCAAACCCATCACGACCAGCGTCGTCCGTATCCTTAGCAAGGGTCAGGGTGCAGCTCAAGACTTGTCCCTCTCTAGCAACGGTCAGTCCGCCAGCTCTGCAGCCAGTTCCAGCGTAGAAATCAGTACCCTTTACATCAGGCGTTAGGCACGGAGATTTCCATGCGCCGATCTACTGCACCTTTCAGCCGCCTTAGCACTTCTGGCCTGCTGGCTTGTCTTGCCATAGCGCCATTAGCCCAGGCGACCGTTTCGCAATCGCCTCTGGTAACCGGTGGTGACATACCCGGTAGTCTCGCGCTGGTACCGTCAGTAGAGTGGCCGACGGTACTTTCCGTAGCCAACCTTGGCAGCTATAGCTCAGCCAACACCTACAGCGGCTATTTCGACTCCAATAAGTGCTACGTATACAGTTACGCGAATGCAACCGGTCAAGGCGGTACCAACTTGGATAACAGTTGGTTTCAGCCTCAAAGCGCCGCTACCGGCCGTAAATGCACGGGCGCCAAGCAGTGGAGCGGTAACTTTCTCAACTGGGCCGCGACACCTACCATCGATCCGTTTCGCAGCGCCCTGACAGGTGGTGCTCGCGTCAGGGATACCGCAACCCTTACGGTGCTTCAAAAAGCCCGACATGACGGGCAGAACAGCGCTGGCAATCGCCTTAACACTGATCAAGGGGTTATACCTCCGTCCGAAATCGCCGGCGCAACGCCTTTCGCAGCTACTTGGGACAACCTCTACGTTCGGTTGGAAGGTCAGGGTTTCGACATGCTGTTTTCCAACTGGAACGACCGTATTGGCGGCGGCGGTTCCGCGAACTATGGTTATGGCAACAACTGGCCTGAGGTCTGGGTTGATCTGGACCCAAGCAATACGCGTCAATGGGATGGCAACAATCTTCGCAGAGACTACTACCCCGGAGGCATTGCCCTTTATACCAACAGCGTCTATCGCGTGCGCGTTCAGGTACGGGTCTGTAATCCGGCGGTAGGCATTGAAACTAACTGTAAGCGTTACTCGGACACCAACTACAAGCCCGAAGGCTTGCTACAACAGTATTCAGATCGACTACGCTACTCAGTATTCAGTTATCTCAACGATTCCGATCAGCTTCGCGATGGCGGCGTACTCAGAGCCAACCAGGCATTCATCGGCCCGGTAAATCCTGACCAGAGCAGCAACTCCAGGACGGAGTGGGACGCGACCACTGGTGTTCAAAGTATCAATCCTTCACCTACCGAAGCCAGCGACACACCGGGCACTACAGGCATCACCAACAGTGGCGTCATCAATTACCTGAATAAATTCGGCTCAATGCCCTATGACGCCCAGAAAAACTATCGAAATTTGAAAAGTTTAGACCCGGTCAGCGAGCTCTATTACACAGCCATCCGCTATTTCAAGAATCAAGGCAACGTGGCCTCTTATAGCAATCTCACCGGGAACGCGACCAATCGTTATGCTCAAGCCGATGGCTTCCCAGTTGTTACCAGCTGGCAAGACCCCATCACCTACTCTTGCCAGAAAAACGTGATTCTCGGTATCGGTGATACCAATACCTGGCAAGACAAGAATCTCCCAGGAGGCGACACTTCCTCAGGTGGCGAACCCGCCAAGCCCCCCGAGGTGACAGCAGACACCACGGTGAATGTACAAACCGCCACCCAGAAAGTTGCCTCGCTGGAAAATATCACCATCAACACGCCCTTTACCGGCCGTGGGAACTCGGCCTATATTGCCGGCCTTGCCTACGATGCCCATACCCAAGATCAGCGCTCGGACTTGGCCGGCAATCAAACGATATCCACCTACTGGATGGACGTTCGAGAAAACCAGACGCTCGCTGGAAAAAGTCAGAACCAATATTGGCTTGCAGCCAAATATGGTGGCTTCGTAGTACCCAGTAATTTTCAACCCTATGCAACCACGACCACTCAGGCCAGCATCACCGAAAACCTTTGGACAACCAACGGCGAAACCCTGCCGACAGGAGACAAACGTCCGGACAACTTCTTCGTGGCCAGCGACGCTCAAGCCATGACTACCAGTCTGAAGAACGCCTTTGCTAAAATCGCCAGCGAAACCAGTAACACCAGCACCTCTCTGGGCGCAAACAGTGGCTCTCTGGAAACCGGCACAGCTTTCTACCAAGCGAACTTCAGTGCCCGTTACTGGAGCGGGGATCTGATTGCAAAGACCTTCAATACCGACGGCACCCTGTCTGCCACCAGCCTCTGGAGCGCTGCGGCCAAGCTGGATGCCCAGTCCTGGTCTACGCGCAAGATATTCACCATGGGGCCTTTCACGGGTACCAACCTGGTATCGACGGATCGCCAGAACTTCGACTGGGATGGCATCAAAGCGGAGGGGCAGACCGCGCTGCGTCGCAATACCGACGGCAGTCAAGCCAGTGAGGATGAGGGCAAACGTCGATTGGCCTATCTGCAGGGCAACCGCAGCGAGGAAACCGCCGCCTCCAATCCCTTGCGTAAGCGTGCTAGCCGCCTAGGCGATATCGTCAATTCCGACCCGCTGTATGTAGGTCAGCCAGACTACGGCTATAACCTGCTGCCTAGCGCCCTTGGCGGCGATCAATACATCGCTTTCCGCCAAGGCACAGCCTATAAGAACCGCGCACCTTTGATCGTCGTCGGCGCCAACGATGGCATGTTGCATGGCTTTGATGCCAGCCTTACCAGCTCGGGCGGAACCGAACTTTTTGCCTATGTGCCTCAGGCAGTGATGGGCAACCTCTACCGGCTGACCCAAAGCAACTACAGTCATAGATACTTCGTGGATGGCTCTCCAGCGACTTCTGACGTCTACTTCGGCAACAGTTGGCATACTCTGATCGTAGGCACCACAGGGGCCGGTGGCAATGGAGTCTTTGCCTTGGATGTCACGAATCCTGGAGCTATGACGAATCAAGCAGCGCTCTGGGAGTTTTCCTCTCCAGACATGCGCTATCCCATTCAAAAGCCGGCCATCGTCGCCCTACCCAATGGCAAATTCGGCGTCATCGTCACCAGCGGCTTTAGCGATAACGCCGTGACTTCAGGCAAGGTATGGATTCTTGATGCCAGCAATGGCGATGTACTCAAGACCTTTACCCTTACCACCACGGGCGGCCTGGGCGAGCCGCTGGCGATAGATCTGAATAATGATCGCATCACTGACTATTTCTATGTAGGAGATACGGCCGGGAATCTGTGGCGTTTCGACGTTTCCAGCACGGATAGCACGGCCTGGCAAACGCCTAGTGCCCCTATGTTCATTGCGACTGCCGGCAACGCTAGTAACGCTGCCAGACAACCCATCACCGCTCCTCTCAGCGCGGCCCTGAATACCGATGGCAAAGCCATCATCCTGTTCGGGACCGGTAGCTACTTTCAGATAGGCGACAACAACCTGACTGGTACGCCGCGCATGGAAACCTTCTACGGGATCGTTGATCGCGGCCAGACGGTTACCAGAAGTCAGCTGCTTGAGCAGAAGATCCTCAACGAGCGAACGGTTGGCACAAGAAAAGGACGTCGTGTCAGCACCTTCGACCTTACCTCAAACCAAGCCGGCTGGTTCTTGGACCTGGTGTGGAAGAGCGCAAATGGCGGGCCGGGTACTTTGACCGGAGAAAGAGTGGTTTCGTCGAGTAGACTGCACGGTGGTGCATTGGTATTCACGACACTGACGCCTTCAAGCGACCCGTGCACCGGCGGCGGCACCAGCTGGACCATGGCAATCAATCCGTTAAATGGCGGTTCGCTGAAATACACCTATTTCGACCTGAACCAAGACAATCAACTGAACGATAGCGACAACGACACCTTGCTCGGAGGAAACATACCTGACTCCGGCATGATAGATATCAATGGCGGTATTCTCAAAACACCTACCATATTGAATAGGGATACCTTGGCGGATGGTACTCCTTCATCTACAGACGTGCTTTATGACAGCCAGGGCAACCGTCTTGTTATTCCTAAAGGAACGAGGACATCAGGGCGAGTCTCTTGGCGAGAAATCAGGAACTGATTATGCCTGCATCCAATAAGTGGCCACATCTACCCAGACAGACTGGCTTCACGCTCATTGAACTTATGATCGTAGTGGCCATCGTCGGCATCCTGGCCGCCATCGCCTATCCGTCGTATCAGGAGCACATACGCAGGGCCAACAGGGCTGATGCCCAGGCCTCACTCATGGAGTTGGCACAGTTTATGGAGCGAAACTATACCCGCCTGGGACGCTACACCACAGATGCGGCCGGTACGGCACCCAGCCTGCCGTTCACTACCGCTCCCAAGGATGGAGGGCGGCCCGTTTATGATTTGAGCCTGAGTGCGGTGACGGCTACTGGCTACACCCTTCAGGCGGCACCTCGTGCAAGCGGCCCTATGGCCGGCGATCGCTGCGGCAACTTGACGCTCGACAATGCCGGCTTGAAGGGCCAAAGCGGCACCGGCGCCACTACCGCCGACTGCTGGCGCCGCTAAGGCGCCAGCGACGTCCTATACCGCCTTTACCCTGAGCTCTCGCGGCAGGGTGAAGGTGATGTGTTCCGGCTCGCCTTCCAGCTCGATCTCGCCGGTGGCGCCCCAGCTCTGCAGCTGGTCGATGACGCCGCGTACCAGGACCTCGGGGGCTGAGGCGCCGGCGGTGACGCCGATGCGCTGCACGCCTTCGAACCAGCTCTGCTGCAGGTCTTCGGCGCCGTCGATGAGGTAGGCCGGAGTGCCCAGACGTTCGGCTAGTTCGCGCAGACGGTTGGAGTTGGAGCTGCTGGGGCTGCCCACTACCAGCACTACGTCGCTTTCCAGCGCCAGTGTCTTTACCGCGTCCTGGCGGTTGGTGGTGGCGTAGCAGATGTCGTTCTTGCGCGGGCCGTTGATGTGGGGAAACTTGGCGCGCAGGGCGTCGATCACAATGCGGGTGTCGTCCATCGACAGGGTGGTCTGGGAGACATAGAACAGGGCTTCGGGATTGCGCACCTCGAGCCTTGCCACGTCCTCCTCGTCTTCCACCAGGTAGATGGCACCGCCGGCACGGTCGTCGTACTGGCCCATGGTGCCCTCCACTTCCGGATGCCCGGCGTGGCCAATGAGGATGCATTCCTGGCCGTCGCGGCTGTAGCGCGCGACTTCCATGTGCACCTTGGTCACCAGCGGGCAGGTGGCGTCGAACACCTTGAGGCCACGCTCGGCGGCCTCGCGGCGCACAGCCTGGGAGACGCCATGGGCGCTGAAGATGAGAATGACATCGTCCGGTACGTCGGCCACGTCTTCGACGAAGACGGCGCCCCGGGCGCGCAGGTTGTCGACCACGAACTTGTTGTGCACCACTTCGTGACGCACATAGATGGGCGGACCGAAAACGTCCAGCGCCCGATCGACGATGTCGATGGCGCGGTCCACGCCGGCGCAGAAGCCGCGGGGATTGGCGAGCTTGATCTGCATAGGCTCCTCTGCCCGCTTCACGGGCGGCGGTAGATCAGTGGGAGACGGCAGGCTCGATGGCCAGGATGTCCACGTCGAAGGTCAGCACACGGCCGGCCAGCGGGTGGTTGAAGTCGATGATCACCTGCTCGTCGTCGTAGCTCTTGACCACGCCAGGCATCTCGCCACCGGCGGCGTCGCCGAAGATGATCAGCAGTCCGGGCGACAGCTCCATGTCACTGAAGCCGTCCCGGGCCATGGTCTGCAGGTTGCCGTCGTTGGGCTGGCCGAAGCCGCGCTCCGGTGGAATGGTCAGGCTGGTCTTGGTACCAGCTTCCAGGCCGAACAACGCCTGCTCGAAACCGGGCAGCAGATTGCCGTCGCCAACGGTGAAGGTGGCCGGCGCCTTGTCGAAGGTGCTGTCCACCACGTCGCCGTTCTGCAGCTTGATGGCGAAATGCAGGGTGACCCGGGTATCCGGGCCGATGGTGATTTCAGCCATGGGCTTCCTCGGGCTTCTTCTTGCGGAACATGTCCAGGGCCAGCATCACGGCACCGACGGTGATGGCGCTGTCGGCCAGGTTGAAAGCCGGGTAGTACCACTCCTGGCGCCAGTGCACCAGGATGAAGTCGATGACGTGGCCCAGCACCAGGCGGTCATAGAGATTGCCCAGGGCGCCACCAAGGATCAGGGCCAGGGCGATGGCGGTCCAGGTGTCGTTGCGCAGGCGCTTGAGCCAGACCACCAGGACCACGCTCACCACCGCCGCGATGCCGGCGAAGAACCAGCGCTGCCAGCCGGAGTGATCGGCCAGGAAGCTGAAGGCAGCGCCCGGGTTGTAGGCCAGGGTCCAGCTGAGGATGTCCGGAATCACCGTCACCTGCTGGTAAAGCGACAGGTTGGCCTGGAAGTAAAGCTTGGTCAGCTGATCCAGCAGGATCACCAGCACACTCAGGGCCAACCATGGCAAGGCACCGAAACGCTGGGCGTCACGCATGCTCACGCACCTCGCCTGCGCCGTAGACGTTGGTCACGCAACGCTCGCAGATCTCCGGGTGTGCGGCATCCTGGCCGACGCTGTGGCTGTGATGCCAGCAACGGGCGCACTTGGGGGCCTCGGACTTGCGCACCACCAGCTTGAGTCCACTCAGTTCGCTGGTCACGGCGCCTTCCGGGGCCTTTTCCAGCGGCTGGACAGCGGCCTGGGACGAGATCAGCACGAATCTGAGTTCGTTGCCCAGGGCCTCCAGTACGGTCTGCAGGGCGCTGTCGGCGTAGAGGGTGATCTCCGCCTGCAGGCTGCCACCCAGGGTCTTGGCGGCGCGCTGGTTCTCCAGCTCCTTGTTGACCGCGGCCTTGACCGCCATCACCTGATCCCAGTAGGCGCGATCCAGGGTCGCACCCTCGGGCAGGGCGAAGAGGCCGTCGTACCAGGTGGTCAGCATCACCGACTCTTCACGCTCGCCCGGCAGGTACTGCCAGATCTCGTCGGCGGTAAAGGACAGGATGGGCGCGATCCAGCGCACCAGGGCTTCGGCGATGAGATACAGCGCGGTCTGGCAGGAACGCCGCGGCAGGCTGTCGGCGCCGGTGGTGTACTGGCGGTCCTTGATGATGTCAAGGTAGAAGCCGCCCAGCTCCTGCACGCAGAAGTTGTGCACCTTCTGGTAGACGTTGAGGAAGCGGTACTCGGCGTAGGCCTGCTCGATTTCCTGCTGCAGCAGCAGGGCGCGATCCACGGCCCAGCGATCCAGGTCGATCATGTCCTCGGGGGCGACCCGGTTGACCGCCGGATCGAAGCCGGACAGGTTGGAGAGCAGGAAGCGCGCGGTGTTGCGGATGCGACGATAGGAGTCGGCGCTGCGCTGCAGGATCTGGTCGGAGACCGCCATCTCGCCGGTGTAGTCGGTCGAGGCGACCCAGAGGCGCAGGATGTCGGCACCCAGGCTGTCGATGACCTTTTGCGGAGCGACCACGTTGCCCAGCGACTTGGACTGCTTGCGGCCCTGTTCGTCCACGGTGAAACCGTGGGTCAGCAGTTCCTTGTAGGGGGCATGGCCGTCGATGGCGCAACCGGTCAGCAGCGAGGAGTGGAACCAGCCGCGATGCTGGTCGGAACCCTCAAGGTAGAGATCGGCCACCGGACCCTGGTCATGGGCCAGCTCGGCATGGGAGCCACGCAGCACGTGCCAGTGGGTGGTGCCGGAATCGAACCAGACGTCGAGGGTGTCGCGGCTCTTGTCATACTGGCCGGCTTCTTCGCCGAGCAGTTCGGCGGGATCGAGCTTGAACCAGGCTTCGATGCCCTCGCGCTCGACGCGCTGGGCGACGGCTTCCATCAATTCGACAGTGCGCGGATGCAGCTCGCCGCTTTCCTTGTGAGTGAAGAAGGGAATCGGCACACCCCAGTTGCGCTGGCGCGAGATGCACCAGTCGGGACGGCCGGCGATCATGCCGTGCAGCCGCGCCTGGCCCCAGGCCGGGACGAACTGGGTCTGCTCGATGGCCGCCAGGGAGCGCTCGCGCAGGGTGGCGCCTTCGTTGGGCTGCTTGTCCATGCCGACGAACCACTGGGCAGTGGCGCGATAGATCAGCGGGGTCTTGTGGCGCCAGCAGTGCATGTAGCTGTGATTGATCGCCTCGTGCTTGAGCAGCGCGCCCGCCTCTTGCAGCGTGGCGACGATGGCCGGATTGGCCTTCCAGATGAACTGGCCACCAAACAGCGGCAGCGACTCGGCGTAGACGCCATTGCTCTGCACCGGATTGAGGATGTCGTCGTTGCTCAGGCCGTATTGCTTGCAGATGCGGAAGTCGTCCTCGCCATAGGCGGGCGAACAGTGCACCACACCGGTCCCGGCGCCCAGCTCGACGTACTCGGCCAGGTAGATGGGCGACAGTCGCTCGTACAGCGGGTGGCGGAAGTTGATCAGTTCCAAGGCGGTACCCGGGGCAGTGGCGATCACCTCGCCCTGCAGGCCGTAGCGCGCCAGGCAGCTTTCCACCAGTTCCTCGGCCAGCAGCAGCAGGCGATCGCCGACGTCCACCAGCGCATAGGTGAATTCGGGATGCACGTTGAGCGCCTGGTTGGCCGGGATGGTCCAGGGGGTGGTGGTCCAGATGACGATGGCGGTGGGCTTGGCCAGCGCGCCGAGGCCGAAGGCGGCCGCCAGCTTGTCGGCATCGGCGACCGGGAAGGCCACGTCGATGGCGTCGGACCTCTTGTCCTGGTACTCCACCTCGGCCTCGGCCAGCGCCGAGCCGCAGTCGAAGCAGAAATTGACCGGCTTGAGGCCCTTGAAGACGAAGCCCTTCTGGACCAGTTCGCCCAGCGCGCGGATCTCGCCGGCCTCGTTGGCGAAGTTCATGGTCAGGTAGGGATTGCTCCAGTCACCCAGCACGCCCAGGCGGACGAAGCCGGCCTTCTGCTCTTCGATCTGCTCGCTGGCATAGGCGCGGCAGCGCTCGCGGGTCAGGTCCGCCGGCTGATTCTTGCCGAAGGTGGTTTCCACCTTGTGCTCGATGGGCAGGCCATGGCAGTCCCAGCCCGGCACATAGGGGGCATCGAAGCCGGCCAGGGTCTTGGAGCGGGTGATGATGTCCTTGAGGATCTTGTTCAGCGCATGACCGATGTGGATGCTGCCGTTGGCATAGGGCGGACCGTCATGCAGGATGAAGGTCGGACGGCCCTTGCCGATGGCGCGCAGCTTCCCGTACAGGTCGATGTCCTGCCAGCGCTTGAGCGCTTCCGGCTCGCGCTGCGGCAGGCCGGCTTTCATCGGGAATGCCGTTTCCGGCAGGTTGAGCGTCGCTTTGTAATCGGTCATGTCAGTCCAGGCTCGTTGACGGTTGCCCCTGCCAGTAGGCGCGGGCCGTGGCGACGTCCGCTTCGATCGCCGCCTTGAGGGCCTCCAGAGAGGCGAATTTCTGTTCGTCGCGGACCTTCTGCACGAAGGTCACGCTGAGGTGGCGACCATAGAGGTCGCCGGAAAAGTCCAGCAGATGGATTTCCAGATGCGGACGGCCATCGCCCTGCACCGTCGGTCGCTGGCCAATGTTGGCCACACCGGGTACCACCTGCCCATCGATCAGGCTGCTGACCAGATAGACGCCGCGCAGCGGCGGTCGGCGCCGCTTGAGCTGGACATTGGCGGTCGGCCAACCCAGCTGACGCGCCAGCTTCTGGCCATGCAATACCCGGCCCGAGAGGCTGTAGGGGCGTCCCAACATGCGCGCGGCCAGGGCCAGATCGCCGTCGGCCAGGGCCTGGCGGATCAGGGTACTGCTCACCCGCAGGCCATCCAGCTCGACGGTGGTGGCGGCTTCCAGGGTGAAGCCGTGGTCGCGGGCGGCCAGATTCAGGTAGGTGAAGTCGCCGGCGCGATCGCAGCCGAAACGGAAGTCGTCGCCGATCTCCAGGTGCTTCACCCCCAGGCCGTCCACCAGCACCTGCTGGACGAAGGCCTCGGCGGACAACTCGCGCAGCCGCCGATTGAAATTCAGGCAGAGCACATTGTCGACGCCCAGGCGCGCGAAGCATTCCAGCTTCTCGCGCAGGCGGGTCAGGCGCACTGGCGCGATGTCGGGCAGGAAGAATTCGCGGGGCTGCGGTTCGAAGATCACCACGCAACTGGGCACCCCAAGCTCCGCCGCTCGCTCACGCAGCCGCGCGAGGATGGCCTGGTGCCCCAGGTGAACCCCGTCGAAGTTGCCAATGGTGGCAACGCAGCCCTTGGGAAAGGCGTCGAGATGATGGAGACCGCGAAACAGCTGCATGGATAGGGATTGCTCAGAAATTAATCGATTATATCCGGATGCCCGCCGCGAGGACAGGCGCACACCCGGCCTTGTGCAATCACAGCACCGCGCGCCGATTGAAGTCGCGCACGCGGAAGCCGAGCAGGAAGAGACTGGCGAAATAGGCCAGCACCCCCGCGGCGACCAGGCCGCCCAGACGCAGCAGGCGCTGCCACATCAGCCCCTCGCTCCAGCTGGGCAGCAGCTGCATCAGACCGAACAGGACGGCGGTCATCACCGCCACCGCGATCAGCAGCCGGAGCAGGAAGCCCGTCCAGCCCGGTTGGGGGATGAACAGGTTATGGCGGCGCAACTGCCAGAATAAAAGGCCGGCGTTGAGACAGGCCGCCAGACCTATGGCCAGGGCCAGGCCGACGTGCTGCAGCGGCCCGATCAGGATCAGGTTGAGCACCTGGGTCACCGCCAGGGTGAAGATGGCGATCTTTACCGGCGTCTTGATGTTCTGCTGGGCATAGAAGCCCGGCGCCAGCACCTTGACCAGGATGATGCCGAGCAGTCCCACGGCATAGGCGACCAGCGCCCGCTGGGTCATCAGGGCGTCATGGGCATCGAAGCGACCGTACTGGAACAGCGAGACGGTCAGCGGCTCGGACAGCAACGCCAGGGCCGCGGAACAGGGCAGCACCAGCAGGAAGCAGAGTCGCAGCCCCCAGTCGAGCAGTCGCGAATACTCCTGGCGATCGGCCTTGGCGTAGGTACGTGACAGCGCCGGCAGCAGGATGGTCCCGAGCGCCACGCCGAGCACCCCCGAAGGCAACTCCATCAGGCGATCGGCGTAGTACATCCAGGACACCGAGCCGGCCGCCAGGAAAGAAGCGAAGATGGTGTTGATGATCAGCGAGATCTGACTGACCGAGACCCCGAGGATCGCCGGCCCCATCTGCTTCATGACCCGCCAGACACCGGTGTCGCGCAGATTCAGCCGCGGCAGCACCAGCATGCCGATGCGCTTGAGGTGTGGCAGCTGATAGAGGAACTGGGCCAGGCCACCCACCAGTGTCGCCCAGGCCAGCGCCATGATCGGCGGATCGAAATAGGGCGTCAGGAACAGCGCGAAGATGATCATGCTGATGTTGAGCAGGGTCGGCACGAAGGCCGGCACGTTGAATCTGTTCCAGGTATTGAGCACGGCGCCGGCCAGGGAGGCCAGGGAGATCAGCAGGATGTAGGGAAAGGTCACCCGCAGCAGGCTGGACGTGAGGGCGAATTTCTCCGGGGTATCGGCAAAGCCCGGCGCGGTGATCCAGATCACCAGGGGCGCGGCCAGCATGCCCAGCACCGTGACCACCGCCAGCACCAGGGTCAGCAGGCCGCTGACATAGGCCAGGAAGGTCCGGGTGGCCTCCTCGCCCTGCTGGGCCTTGTATTCGGCCAGGATGGGTACGAAGGCCTGGGAAAAGGCGCCCTCGGCGAAGATGCGGCGCAGGAGATTGGGCAGCTTGAAGGCGACGAAGAAGGCATCGGTGGCCATGCCGGCGCCAAAGGTGCGGGCGACGATGGTGTCGCGCACGAAACCCAGCACGCGGGACAGCATGGTCATGGAGCTGACGGCGGCCAGGGACTTGAGCAGATTCATGGCTGGGAGAGGACTCGGTGAACGCAGCGGGACGTGACGAAGGAAGCGCGCGAGCGCAGTCGTGCGATGGGCATAAGCGATCGAGTGTAACGAGGCCCTTCATCGGCGACCAGCCGGATATCCATCCAGACGGCCTTGACAGCCGACGCCAGGGACGTCAAGATTCGCGACCTTAATTTAGCTCTGTACTTGCTACAGAGTTCGCTCTGTACCCAATACAGTCTTTTTCGAAGGAGCTCCACGGTGGCTAACTCCCCCTCCGCCAAAAAACGCGCCAAACAGGCTGAGAAGCGTCGCAGCCACAATGCGAGCCTGCGCTCCATGGTGCGTACCTACATCAAGAACGTCGTCAAGGCGATCGAAGCCAAGGACCTGGAAAAAGCCAAGTCCGCTTACGTTGCTGCCGTTCCGGTCATCGACCGCATGGCCGACAAGGGCATCATCGACAAGAACAAGGCCGCTCGTCACAAGAGCCGCCTGAACGCTCACATCAAGGCCCTGGCTACCCCCGCCGCTGCCTGATAAGCGTTCGAACAAAAAACCGGCCTAGGCCGGTTTTTTATTGCCTGCGATTCAAGAGCCTAACGCCTCCGGAGAAGCGCCAGGCTCGACGATCGTCAGACCAGGACCAGATTGTCCCTGTGGATCAGTTCGGGCTCGTAGACGTAGCCCAGCTCGACGACGATGGCATCCGAGGGCCGCCCCAGGATGCGCCGCGCTTCGGTCGCACTGTAGTTGACCAGGCCACGCGCCACTTCGCGCCCATCCGGACCGACGCAGGCGACCATCTCGCCACGCCGGAAGCTGCCTTCCAGCTCCCGCACCCCCACCGGCAACAGACTGCGATGACCGCCCACCAGGGCCTGCACCGCGCCCGCATCCAGGCGCAGGGTGCCGCGCACCTGCAGATGCCCGGCCAGCCACTGCTTGCGCGCCGCCACCAGGCCGCGCTCGGGTGACAACAGGGTCCCCAGCTGCTCGCCCTGCTGCAGGCGACTGAGCACCTGCTGGATACGCCCGCCGACGATGACGGTATAGGCACCGGAACGCGCCGCCAGACGGGCAGCACGCAGCTTGGTCTGCATGCCGCCACGCCCCAGGGCACCACCGGTACCGCCAGCGACCAGATCCAGGGCCGGATCGTCGGCACGCGCCTCGCTGATAAGACTGGCGTCGGGGTTGTTGCGCGGATCGGCGTCGAACATGCCATCGCGATCGGTAAGGATGACCAGCAGATCAGCCTCGACCAGGTTGGCCACCAGGGCCGCCAGGGTGTCGTTGTCGCCAAAACGAATCTCGTCGGTCACGACGGTATCGTTTTCGTTGATCACCGGCACCACGCCCAGGCTCACCAGCGTCCGCAAGGTACTGCGGGCGTTGAGATAGCGCTTGCGATCGGACAGGTCGTCATGGGTCAGCAGGATCTGCGCGGTCTGTACCTGGTGCTCGGCAAAGCTGGATTCCCAGGCCTGCACCAACCCCATCTGCCCTACCGCCGCGGCCGCCTGCAACTCGTTGATGGCGGTCGGGCGCTGCGCCCAGCCGAGCCGGCTCATGCCAGCCGCCACCGCACCCGAGGACACCAGTACCAGCTCGATGCCCGCCTGGTGCAGGGCCACCATCTGCTCGACCCAACCGGCCATGGCCCCACCGTCCAGACAACGACCGTCGTCGGTCAGCAGGGCACTGCCGATCTTTACCACCCAGCGCTGGGCGCCAGACACCTGATCACGCATGGGCAAGCTCCTTTCTTACCGTACGTAGAAGATTTCCGGACCGTCGCCGTCGTCTTCGTCATCGAAGTCGTCATCGGCATCGTCCACCGCCTTGACCCCGGAACGACGCAGGGCACGCTGGTCATCCAGCGCCTGCAGCCGTGCCCGCGCCTCGTCCTCGATGCGCTGATCGAGTTCTTCCAGCGCTTCGGCATAGGCCGGATCCTCGGCGAGGCGCAGGGTGCGCTCGTCGAGATACTGCATGATCGCCTGACAGAGCTGCTCGGTCCCTTCGCGCTCCAGCGCGGAGATGACAAAGACCGGACCCTGCCAGTCCAGGTGCTCGACCACCGCCTTGAGGCGCTCTTCGCGCTCGTCATCGAGCAATTGGTCGGCCTTGTTCAGCACCAGCCAGCGGTCACGTTCGCCGAGCGCCGGGCTGAACTTGGTGAGCTCGTTGATGATGGTCTCGGCAGCCTCGGCCGGATCGCTCTCATCCAGCGGTGCCATGTCGACAAGGTGCAGCAGCAGGCGGGTTCGCGCCAGGTGCTTGAGGAAACGGATCCCCAGACCGGCGCCTTCGGAGGCACCCTCGATCAGCCCCGGAATGTCGGCGACCACGAAGCTCTTGAAGCGCCCCACGCTGACCACACCCAGGTTCGGCACCAGGGTGGTGAAGGGATAGTCCGCCACCTTGGGCTTGGCGGCCGACACCGCACGGATGAAGGTGCTCTTGCCGGCATTGGGCAGGCCGAGCAGGCCGATGTCCGCCAGCACCTTGAGCTCCAGCTTGAGATCACGCTCTTCGCCGGGCTTGCCGGGCGTGGTCTGCCGCGGCGCACGGTTGGTGCTGGATTTGAAACGGGTATTGCCGAGGCCGTGCCAGCCGCCCTGGACCACCCGGATGCGCTGACCGGGCTGGGTCAGGTCGCCGATGATCTCCTGGGTCGCCGCATCGATCACCGTGGTGCCCACGGGGACCGGCAGCACCAGGTCTTCACCCTTGGCGCCGGTGCACTCGGTGCTCCCGCCCTTTTCACCGTTCTGCGCGGTGAAACGTCGGGTGTAACGGTAATCGACCAGGGTGTTCAGGTTGATGTCGGCTTCAAGCCAGATCGACCCGCCATCGCCGCCGTCACCGCCATTGGGGCCACCCTTCTCGATGAATTTCTCCCGGCGGAAACTCATCATGCCGTTGCCGCCGTCACCCGCTTTTACGTGTATGGATACTTCATCGACGAATTTCATCTGGACCTCCCGCGCTCGCGGGCCGCTGCAAACAAGGAAATAGCTTAACTACAAGGGAAATAGCTTAACTACAAACGAAAAAGCCCCGTCGGGTAGACAGGGCTTTTCTTTCGTCACGGGCCTTAGGCGGCGGCGACGATGCTCACGTAACGACGGCCAAAGGCGCCCTTCACGTCGAACTTGATCACGCCGTCCACTTTCGCGAACAGGGTGTGATCCTTTCCGAGGCCCACGCCGTAACCGGCATGGTACTGGGTGCCGCGCTGACGCACGATGATGTTGCCGGCCTTGACGACCTGGCCGCCGTACAGCTTCACGCCAAGGCGTTTGCTTTCGGAATCGCGACCGTTACGAGTAGAACCACCCGCTTTTTTGTGTGCCATGAGTCAATTCTCCGTTAGAGGCGAGATCAGGCCTGGATGCCAGTGATCTTGATTTCGGTGAACCACTGACGGTGGCCCTGACGCTTCATGTGATGCTTACGACGACGGAATTTGATGATGGTGACCTTGTCGTGACGGCCCTGGGCGGTCACTTCGGCGGTCACTTTGGCACCATCAACGACCGGCAGACCGATCTTGACGTCGTCACCGTTGCCAACCAGCAGAACCTGGTCGAAGGTGACGGTTTCACCGGTGGCGATGTCGAGCTTCTCGACCTTCAGGTATTCGCCTTCGGCGACCTTGTATTGCTTGCCACCGGTAACGATAACTGCGTAGGACATGGTAAATCTCCGTTAAACCTGCTCACCCGGTGCTTTATAGGAGGTATCGTCGACCGGCATGGCTGCACGGGACCGGAAGGACCGCCGCGCAATTGCGTAAGACAGGGGGTTAACCCTAGGAATGTTCAGGGCCAGCGATTCTACGCAAGCCCGGGCCAGGAGGCAAGAGCCGTCCGCCCGCGCCTTGACAGCCCCCCACCCCACCCCTAGCATGCCGCGCAACCTCGTTCAGCGGCCATGCCGGGCCGGTGCCCAGCCGAATCGGCAGGAGCGGCGAGCCGCGGGAGCGCGATGGCAATCCCTGGGCATGGCACTCGTGCCGGTCCCTAGGGCATAGTCTGGCGGTCATGCGCCATCCGGCCGCCTGAATATTGCCCGGACCTCCAGTGGACACCTCTCAATGACGCAGCAATCCCAGTCCTTCTATCGCGTGGTGACGGACGATTTCGCCGCCGTAGACGGCATCATCCGCCAGCAGCTGACCTCGCGCGTGCCGCTGGTCGAGAAGATTGGCGACTACATCGTCTCCGCGGGCGGCAAACGCCTGCGTCCGCTGCTGGTCCTGCTGGCCGGCAAGGCGCTCGGGCGCGCCGACCACGATCTGCAGCTGCTGGCGGCGACCATCGAATTCCTGCACACCTCCACCCTGCTGCACGACGATGTCGTCGATGCCTCGGGGATGCGCCGCGGCCGCTCCACCGCCAACGCCCTCTGGGGCAATGCCCCCAGCGTGCTGGTCGGCGACTTCCTCTATGCCCGCTCCTTCGAGATGATGGTGGCGCTGGGTTCCATGGAGGTGATGCGCATCATCTCCCAGGCCACTCGTGTCATCGCCGAGGGCGAGGTGCTGCAGCTGTCGAAGATCCGCGACGCCAGTACCACCGAAGAGATCTACATGGAGGTCATTCGCGGCAAGACCGCCATGCTCTTCGAGGCCTCCACCCACAGCGCGGCGATCCTGGCCGACGCCAGCGCCGAACAGGCGGACGCCCTGCGCCGCTATGGCGATCATCTGGGCGTCGCCTTCCAGCTGGTCGACGACCTGCTCGACTACCAGGGCGACGCCGTGGCCCTGGGCAAGAACGTCGGTGACGACCTGGCCGAAGGCAAACCGACCCTGCCGCTGATCGTGACCATGCGCGAAGGCACTGCCGAACAGGCCGCACTGGTACGCCAGGCGATCCGCCAGGGCGGCAGCCAGGATCTGGAAGGCGTGCGCGCCGCCGTCGAAGCCGCCGGCGCCCTCGACTATACCGCGCGCAAGGCGCAGGAATTCGCCGAGCGGGCCATCGCCTGCCTGGATGCCCTGCCCGCCAGCGAATATCGCGACGCGCTCGCCGACCTGGGTCGCTTCTCGGTGGCCCGTACCCACTGAGGCCTGCCGTCGACTGACCAGGCCCGCCGTCGCCAGACTGCGGGCTTTTTCATGTCCTACTAAAAAAGTCAGGTAATCGGCTTGCTATTTAGCGAATAAGAATTATTCTCATAAATAGCACAGCAGGAGCTCTTGCCATGACTTATCTGATCGACGCCTGGCTGGACCGGCCGCACCCCTATCTGCGCATCCTCAACCGGGAAACCGGCAAGGTCTGCGCGGAACTGGACGAGACGGCCCTGGAAGAACTCAAGGACCTGGGCGAGCTGGACCTGCACAGCCTCACCTCCAGCGAACCGCGGGTGGTGAAGGAGCAGATCCGCCAGGTCTTCCTGTTCAGCTACGCCTTGGCGCTGCGCCCGGACAACGAGGCGCTGCGGCTGGACTGCTGAAGGCCGGAGAGTGGCCAACAGAACGTAGCGAGCGGTTGTTAGGCGGGTGCGCGCGGAGCGCAGAAACCGCAATGTACAAGTGGTACATGAGGATTTCGAGCACGGCACGCACCCGCCTGGCGGACGCGCAGTAGTTTTGTTGGTCGCTCTTAAAGGACGTCGAGCAGCTCCACGTCGAACACCAGCACGCTGTGCGGCGGGATGCCGCCGACGCCCTGGGCGCCATAGGCCAGTTCACTGGGCACATGCAGACGCCACTTGCTGCCGGCAGGCATCAGTTGCAGGGCTTCGGTCCAGCCGGCGATCACGCCGCCCACCGGAAACTCGGCCGGCTGGCCGCGCTGGTAGGAGCTGTCGAACACGCTGCCGTCGATGAGGGTGCCGTGGTAGTGGGTACGCACCTGGTCTTCGCGAGTCGGCGTAGCGCCGTCACCCTGGGTGAGCACCTCGTATTGCAAACCGGACGGCAGCACCACGACGCCAGGGCGCTCGGCATTGGCCTTCAGGTAGTCGACGCCTTCCTGGGCGGCCGCGGCGGCCTTGATCTGGGCTTCCGCCTGCATGCGCTCGCGGATGACCCGGAAGCTGGCGTTCAGCGACTCGACGTCCACCCGGGACTCCTGGCCGTCGAAGGCCTCGTTGAGACCGGCGAGCACGGCTGCCAGCTGCATGCCGGGGACCGGATTCTGGCGCAGCTGATCGCCCAATTGGCGGCCGATGCCATAGCTGACGCGGGCTTCGTTGGTGTCGAGCAGGATGTCGTTCATTGCAGCCTTTCCATCGTCAAAAAGGAGCCGAGCCTAGCACATCAGCGACTCGACTCGCCGCCGCCCAGGCTGCCACGCTGCCGGCGACATCGCTCGGAGCAGTAGCGCACCTCGTCCCAGTTGCGCTCCCACTTCTTGCGCCAGGTGAAGGGCCGCTGGCAGACCGGACAGAGCTTGGTGGGCAGATCGGCCTTCTTCATAGGGATTCTCCTGCGTCGAGACGTGCCAGCAGTGCCTCGCCCCGCTGCCAGAGCGCCTGCTGCCGCTCGGGCGTCTGACGATCGAGATTGCGATAGAGATTGAGCATGCGCGGATAGTGGGCGAAGCGCCCGCGATGGCGGATCAGGAAATGCCAGTAGAGGGCATTGAAGGGGCAGGCCCGCTCGCCCAGGGCTTCGCCGACCTGATAGTGGCAGCCCTTGCAATAGTCGGACTGGCGACGGATGTACTGGCCGCTGGCGCAATAGGGCTTGCTCGCCAGATAGCCACCGTCCGCGTGCATTACCATGGCCTGGGTGTTGGGCAGCTCGACCCACTCGAAGGCATCCAGATAGACCGCCAGGTACCACTCGCCGATGGCCTGGGGCGCGATGCCGGCCAGCAGGGCGAAGTTGCCGGTGACCATCAGCCGCTGGATATGGTGGGCGTAACCCAGCGCCAGGGTCTGGCCGATGGCTTCGCGCATGCAGGCCATGCGGGTCGTCCCGGTCCAATAGAACTCCGGTAGCGGCCGGCTATTGCCCAGCACATTGAGCTCCCGGTAGTCGGGCATGCGCAGCCAGTAGACGCCATGGACGTACTCCCGCCAACCGATCAGTTGACGCAGAAAACCCTCGGCGCTGTTGAGCGGCACCCTGCCCTCGCGATAGGCGGCGTCCACGTCGGCGCAGAGCTGACGCAGGTCCAGCAGCCCGATATTGAGTGCCGCGCTGATCCGCGCGTGATGCAGATAGGGCTCGCCATGGGCCATGGCGTCCTGGTAGCGGCCGAAGTCGTGCAGACCCGACGCCAGGAAGTGCTGCCAGAGGCGCTCGGCATCGGGACGGGTCACCGGATAGTCGAAGCCCTCCAGCCGGCCATAGTGGTGGGCGAAGCGCTGCCCGACCAGGTCGAGCACCTCCCGGGTACAGGCATCGGGCGGACAGCTGAAGGGCTCGGGGACAGGATGGTCCCTGGGCAGGGCCTTGCGATTGTCCCTGTCCAGATTCCAGACCCCGCCACAGGGTTCGCCCTCCCCTTCCATCAACCAACCGTGTCGTCTGCGCATGCCGCGGTAGAAGGCCTCCATGCGCAACTCGGTGCGCGCCCCGGCCCAGCGGGCGAAGGCGCCGCGGCTGCAGAGGAATCGGTCGTCGCCGTGCCACTGCACAGGCACCGCCAGAGCGAGACTCCGCAAGGCCTGTTCCAGACGCCATTCGCCGGTTTCGGTCAGGTGAACCTCGCGCGCACCCGTCCTCTTCGCCCAGAAAGCGATCTCGGCCGGCAGCGAGCCCTGGTTGTCCGGGTCGTTCAGGGTGCGGTAATGGACCTGGAAGCCATGCGTGCGCATCTCGCTGGCGAAATGGCGCATGGCGCTGAAGATCAGGGCGATCTTGCGCGGATGGTGCGGGACGTAGCTGGTTTCTTCCTGGACCTCGGCGAGCAGCAGCACGTCTTGCACGGGATCGGCATTACGCAGGGAGGCCAGCCGGGGCGACAACTGATCGCCAAGGATCGGCAGCAGGCGCCGGACGGCGCCGTTGCTCAAGAGGCGTTCCGGTAGTTCAGCGGGATCTTCAGGGGTTCCGAGGAGCGTGGCGCCATGCCGACCATCTCGTCATAGGCGCTGTGCTGGATGAGAAAGCACGGCAGCGGCGGCAGGTCGGCCAGCAGACGGCGGGCCTGGGCAGCGGAGCCCAGGCGGTAGAAGTGGCCATCCCGCCCGGTCAGCCGCGTGCGACCGTCCTGGGTGAGCACCTCGAGTACATAGAAGCCGCCCTCGATGGACAGCAGATTGAGTTCACGGACCTCGCCGGCCTGGGCGCGCTGGGTCAATTCCGGCAATTGCATGGAAACCTCCGGGTCGAGATCGACGCTAGGAAGGGCGTCGATCGGCAGCTGTAAGCATTCGACAACCTAGGACAAGCAAGCGCAGCGGCGCAATCCACAAAGCGTAAACGAAAGCTGCCGGCGGCGGACAAGTGGCCGCCCGGCCCGTCAGTGCTTGGTCAGCCGATCCAGATAGCCCATGGCGAAGGCCGAGACCACGAACACCAGATGGATGATCACGTACCACTTGAGGTATTCGGGATTGGTGTTCTGGGCATCCATGAAGATGCGCAGCAGGTGGATCGAGGAGATGGCGACGATGGAGGCAGCCACTTTGTTCTTCAGCGAGCCCGAATCCATCTTGCCCAGCCAGCTGAGCTTTTCCGAGCCTTCGTCGATGTCCAGCTGGGAGACGAAATTCTCGTAGCCGGAGATCATCACCATGACCAGCAGGCCACCCACCAGCGCCATGTCGATAAGCGACAGGACCAGCAGGATCAGTTCGGCTTCGGTGGATTGGAAGATGTGCGGCAGGACGTGGAAGACTTCCTGAAAGAACTTGAGCGCCAGCAGGACCAGCGCCAGGGACAACCCCAGATAGATGGGGGCCAGCAGCCAGCGGGAGGCGTAAAGGGCTTTTTCGATCAGACGTTCCATGCAGACTCGCTCCATGCAGACTCGCTCGGATTACCAGGGCCGGGCGAGTATACCGGGGCGGTGCGGGCGGACCAATGCGGCAGGTTGTACCTGACTCAGGCGTCGGGGCCGACCTGGAAACGCACCTGCTGGTGGGCACGTTCGCCGTTCATCTTGCGCAGCTCGCTCTGCATGTGCAGGCGCCAGATCTGGGTCTCTTCGACCTGGATATAGCCCTGTTCCACCAGGTTTTCGGCGATGGCGGTCATGACGCCTTCGGCCGCCTTGGGACCGTGGAAAGGCCCCTGGGCCTTGATTGCGGTGGGCTGCTGGCCATTCAGGCCGGCGGCGCACAACAGGGTCCAGAGGCCCTGTTCCTGACCGAGCGGCTTGATTTCGCATTCGATACGGGTGACGAGGCCCAGGCAGGGACGGATCAGGGTAATGGTGCGGGACATGGCGTCATCCTCTCGAAGCGCTCAATGCTCGCCGTTCCTAGGCCAGAGGTATCCACAAAGGCTGTGGACAACCCTGTTGGTCAACAGGGGGCAAGCGGGTCTGGGCGCCGTGCTACTTGGGCTGCGACGCCTTGTACAAAATCCGACCTGCCCCCTGGAGCTCAGTTCTCCTGCGCTTCGTTGTTTTTCCCTTTTGCCTTGGAGTTATCACTGAGTTTGTCGGCCAGTTCATCTTCCAGCTCGAGCTCGGCGATTTCCTTGAGACGCTGTACCACGCGCGCATTGACGCTGCCGTCCGGGAAGCGACCCTTGGCATCCGGTGCCCCGGCGGGCTCGCCCACCAGCAGCGACAGAGCCTCGTCCGCCTGGCGCACGGCATAGACATGGAACAGCCCCTCGCGCACCGCTGCCAGCACGGTCTCGTCGAGCATCAGGTTGGTGACGTTGGCGCGCGGGATGATCACGCCCTGCTCGCCGGTCAGACCGCGGGCCTGACAGAGGCGGAAGAAGCCTTCGATCTTCTCGTTCACGCCGCCGACCGGCTGCACCTCGCCGAACTGGTTGATCGAGCCGGTGATGGCGAAGCACTGCTTGAGCGGCGTGCGCGACAGCGCGGAGATCAGGGTGCAGGCCTCGCCGAGGGAGGCGCTGTCGCCGTCGACATAGCCATAGGACTGCTCCAGGGCGATGCTGGCCGAGATCGACAGCGGAAATTCCTGGGCATAGCGACTGCCCAGGTAGCCGGTCAGGATCATCACGCCCTTGGAGTGGATGGGTTGTCCGAGGCTGACCTCGCGCTCGATGTCGAGGATGCCACTGGCGCCCGGGTAGACCGTGGCGGAGATGCGCGCCGGCATGCCGAAGGCGGAATCGGCCACCTCCAGCACGGTGAGGCCGTTGCACTTGCCCACCGCGGCACCCTGGGTATCGATGAGGATGAGTCCGGTGAGCATGTCGTCCAGCACCCGGGCGCAGACGCGACCGGTGCGGGTTTCCTTGGCCTTGAGCGCACGCTCGACATGGCCCTTGTCGGTACGCTCGTCGCCGGCAAGGTGGCGGATGAAGTCGGCTTCGCTGACCAGCTGGAACAGATCGCCGATACGCGCCGACAACCGGCCCTGGTGCTCGGCCAGCCGCGCGCTGTAGGTGGCCAACCGCGCCACGGCCGCCGAGGTCAGGGGCGCCATGCCCTCTTCCGAGGTACGCGTCTTGAGCAACTGGGCGAACTGCTCGAGGCTTTCGTCGCGCAGTGGCAGCTCTTCGTCGAAGTCCACCAGCACCCGGAACATCTCCTGGAAGTCCGAATCCAGCTCCTGCAGGGTGTAGTAGATGTTGCGCGAGCCGATGATGATGACCTTGAGCTGCAACGGGATCTGCTGCGGCGCCAGGCTCATGGCGGTGAGCCGACCCAGCTCGGCCAGCGGCGATTCCATCTTCAGCTGACGCGAATGCAGGGCGCGCTTGAGGGCATCCCAGACGAAGGGCTCGGTCAGCAGCTTGTCCGCCTCGACGATGAGGAAGCCGCCATTGGCGCGGTGCAGCGCGCCGGGGCGCAGCTGGCGGTAGTTGGTGTAGAGCGCGCCCTGATCGGACTGGTACTCGATGCGACCGAAGAGGTTGTCGTAGGTCGGGTGGGACTCGAACACTACCGGGGCACCGCCGGTGACGTGGTGGCCGATGATCAGATTGGGCTCGTACTGCTCGCGCAGCTCCTTGCGCCGCTGCATGTCGGGCTTGGCGTCGTCGGCCAGTTGCTCGACCACCGTCTTGAGCAGGTCCACCTGCATCGCCTGCAGGTAGGCGCAGACCCCGGGGTTGTCGTTGTACTTTTCCGACAGCGGCGCCAGCAGCGGCTGCAGGGCCTGGATGATGGTGTCTTCGTTCAGGGCACGCAGCTGGTTGCTCGATTCCCGGCGCCACTGCGGCAGGCTGGCCAGCTCTTCGTTGAGACGCTCTTCCAGGCTGGAGATGTCGGCGTGGAACCGCTCCCGCTCGGCCTCGGGCAACTGGGCGAAGTCGGCTTCATCCAGCGCCTTGCCTTCCTTCATCGGGGTGAAGGCGACATTGTTGGCGTCGCGGTAGAGGGCGATTTCCTTTTCCAGGGCGAGCTTTTCCACCACGTCCAGCGCCTGGTCATAGCGCTGGTTGAAGGCGCGCTCGATGGCGCTCTTCTTCTGCTGGAAGGCCGGATGCTCGAATACCGCCGGGAAGGTGGCCAGCAGGTTGTCGATGAAATGGGCCATGTCGGCCACGAAGGCCTCGCCCTCGCCGGGGGGCAGCTCCAGCACGCTTGGCGCCCGGGGCTCTTCGAAGTGATTCAGGTACACCCAGTCGTTGGGCGTCGGCTGGCGCTTGGCTTCGGCCTTGAGATAGCGCTGGACGAAGGAGAAACGACCGGTGCCCGGCTCGCCCATGACGAAGACGTTGTAGCCGGGCCGCGGCATGGCCACGCCGAACTGCAGGGCTTCCACCGCGCGCTCCTGACCCAGGATGCCGCGAAAGGGCTCGAGCTGATCGGTATCGGCGAAGGAAAACTGTTCGGGGGCGAAGGGGCGGGTCAGCTCATCAGGGGCGAGCCGGAGACCGGCTGCGACGGGATCGTGCATCGTAAGTCCTTGTCAGGCATGCAAGCAGTGCCCGCATTCTGCGACCGGGATGACAGCCGAAGCAAGGCAAGCGGCGCTCCGCCGCGTATTTAAGCGCAGCGGTTCGAGGGGCTTGCCATGACGTCCGTCGGTATTTTTCAACCCAGGCGTTTTTTGACGAAATTCTCACCAGGCGCCAACTAAGCTTTATCCATAGGGATCAGACGTAGTATCCCGTGAGGAGGCTCCCATGGCTGTCTCTCGTCGTCTCGCCTCGCTGTTCATCCTGCTGGCCAGTCTCGCGGCCTGCACCAGTTACCACGACCAGTTGATCGCCAAGGGCTATCCCCCGGCCTATGCCGATGGCTTCAGCGACGGTTGCCAGACCGGCAAACAGGCGGTCAATGGCATCGGTTACGAGCACAAGGACGCCCGTCGCTTCGCCGCGGAAAAGCCCTACCAGCAGGGGTGGGACGCGGGCTACGCGCAATGCGTGCAGGTGGCCCAGCGCGAAGAGCAGCAGCGCTTCATCGAGCAGGTCCGGGAAAATCGCGAAAGCGCCGAATCGCTGCTGCAGCGCTCGAGAACACGTTGAGGTCGCAGCCAACCTTGCGACCCTGACCGGATGACCTATGCTGGCGGGCCCGCTAGTCGAGCCCTGCCGATGTCTGCCCGCTCTCCGCTGTTTGCCGTCGCCCTGCTGCTGGTCGCCATGACCTCGATCCAGACCAGCGCCAGCCTGGCCAAGACCCTGTTCCTGCGTCTCGATCCGGTGGGCGTCACCACCCTGCGGCTGATCTTCGCGGCTCTCGTCCTGCTGATCGTGCTGCGCCCCTGGCGCAACTTCCGCCGCGCGGCGCTGGGCAGCCTGCTGGGCTATGGCGTCGCCATGGGCGTGATGAACCTGACCATCTACCTGGCCATGCAGCGGCTGCCGATCGGCATCGCCGTCGGCCTGGAATTCGTCGGTCCGCTGGTGGTGGCGCTGTGCGCCCTGCGCCGCTGGCTGGACCTGCTGTGGATCGTGCTGGTGGTGGCCGGCCTGGCCGTGCTCCTGCCCTTCGGCCACAACGCCTCGGCACTGGATCCGCTGGGCACCACCCTGGCCCTGGGGGCTGGCGCCTGCTGGGCGATCTACATCGTCCTGGGCAAGCGCGCCGGCGCGGTTCACGGTACCGGCACGGTGGCTTTCGGCGCGACCATCGCCGCCCTGGTCGTGCTGCCCATCGGCATCGTCCACAGCGGCAGCAATCTCTTGCAACCGGAAATCTGGCCGCTGGCGCTGGCCCTGGCGCTGATGTCCACGGCCATTCCCTATGCCCTGGAAATGGTCGTCCTGACCCGCCTGCCGGCCGCCACCTTCGGCACCCTGATGAGTCTGGAACCGGCGCTGGGCGCCCTTTCCGGCTGGGTATTCCTCGGCGAGATCCTGGGCGTTGCCCAGTGGTTCGCCCTCGCCTGCATCATCGCCGCGTCCATCGGCGCCACCTGGAGCAGCCGCCTGACCCCGGAGCAAACGCCACTCTAGACACTCTATAGCGAGGCGAATCCTCACGCGGAGCGACGACGATGATCTATCTGATAATGGGCGTTTCGGGCAGTGGCAAGACCACCCTGGGCGAACTCCTGGCCAGCCGGCTGGACTGCCGTTTCGACGATGCCGACACCTTTCACAGCCAGGCCAACAAGGACAAGATGGCCAAGGGCATCGCCCTCACCGACGAGGATCGCTGGCCCTGGCTGGATGCCATCCACGACGCCATGCAGCAGGCGAAGGCCGAAGGCACCACGCGGGTGTTCGCCTGCTCGGCGCTGAAGAAGGTCTATCGCGATCGCCTGCTGAACGGCCTGGAAGGCGTCCGGCTGCTGTTCCTCAAGGGCTCACCCGAGCTGCTGGCCGAGCGCATTGGCAGTCGCCGCGGGCATTTCTTCGATCCCAAGCTCTTGCAGAGCCAGCTCGACACCCTGGAGGCGCCGGATCACCTGGAAGCCCAGGTGCTGGACGTACGCAAGGCGCCCGAGCAGTTGGTGGACGAGGTGCTTGAGCACGGCCACGGCACCTGAGCGCGGCGGCCGCCGGCTCAGACCGCGACCGGCGCCTTGATGTGCGGATGGGCCTGGTAGCCTGCCAGTTCGAAATCCTCGAAGCGGAAGGCGAACAGGTCCGTGACCGCCTGATTGAGCTTCATGGTCGGCAGCGGCAGCGGTTCGCGGGTCAGCTGCAGATCGGTCTGCTCCAGGTGATTGGCATAGAGATGGCAATCACCGCCGGTCCAGATGAATTCACCCGGTTGCAGTCCGGTGACCTGGGCCACCATCAGGGTCAGTAGCGCGTAGCTGGCGATGTTGAAGGGCACGCCGAGGAAGATGTCCGCGGAACGCTGATACAGCTGGCAGCTCAGCCGGCCATCGGCGACATAGAACTGGAACAGCGCATGGCACGGCGGCAACGCCATCTCGTCCACCAGCGCCGGATTCCAGGCCGAGACGATCAGCCGCCGCGAGTCGGGCTTGGCGCGGATCATGTCCACCACCCCGGCGATCTGGTCGATATGGCGACCGTCCGGTGCCGGCCAGCTACGCCACTGGTAGCCATAGACCGGGCCCAGTTCGCCGTTCTCGTCGGCCCACTCGTCCCAGATGGACACGCCGTTGTCCTTGAGGTAACGGATGTTGGTCTCGCCCTGCAGGAACCACAGCAGCTCGTGGATGATGGATCGCAGATGGCACTTCTTGGTGGTGACCAGGGGAAAGCCCTCGGCCAGATCGAATCTCATCTGGTAGCCGAAGACGCTGTAGGTCCCGGTGCCGGTGCGGTCGCTCTTGAAGGTGCCGTGTTCGCGCACGTGGCGCATCAGGTCGAGGTACTGTTTCATGGCGGGAGCGCTACCTGGCAAAAGGCAAATGGTATCAAATCGCGCCTCGCGAGAGCGGTCGCGCTTGTCGCAGCCCTGACCATCGGACACAAAAAAAGCGGCCCTGAGGCCGCCTTTTCCATCAATCCTCAGCTGTTGGCCGGCGGCGCCATGAGGGTCGCCGTTTCGCGTTCGCGCCGGGTGATCTCCGAGGCCGTGGCGTCCATGGCTTCCTGCAGGCCCTGCAGGCGCTTCTTCTCGGCGCGGCGGGTGAAGTACCAGGCGAAGAAGGTGAACAGCGAGACTGCCAGGAGGATCAGACTGGCGATGGCATTGATCTCCGGCTTCACGCCCAGGCGCACCGCGGAGAATACCTCCATGGGCAGGGTGGTCGAGCCGGGGCCCGAGACGAAGCTCGCCAGCACCAGGTCGTCCAGCGACAGGGCGAAGGACATCATGCCGCCCGCCGCCAGCGAGGGCGCGATCATGGGAATGGTGATCAGCAGGAACACCTTCCACGGCCGGGCGCCCAGGTCCATGGCCGCCTCCTCGATGGACAGGTCCAGTTCGCGCAGGCGCGAGGAGACCACCACCGCCACATAGGAGGAGCAGAAGCTGGTGTGGGCGATCCAGATGGTGGTCACGCCGCGGTCCTGCGGCCAGCCGATCAGTTGCGCCATGGAGACGAACAGCAGCAGCAGCGACAGACCGGTGATCACCTCGGGCATCACCAGCGGCGCCGTGACCATGCCGCCGAAGACGGTGCGGCCGCGGAAGCGCGGGATGCGGGTCAGCACGAAGGCCGCCAGGGTGCCGAGGATCACCGAAGAGATGGCCGTGTAGAAGGCGATCTCCAGCGAGCGGAACACCGCGCTCATCAGCTGGGTATTGTCCAGCAGGCCGACGTACCACTTCACCGACCAGCCGCCCCAGACGGTCACCAGCCGCGACTCGTTGAAGGAGTAGATGACCAGGATGACCATCGGCAGGTAGATGAACAGCAGCCCGAGCACCAGCATCAGGTTGGTGAACTTGAGGCCTTTCATAGCTTGCCCTCCAGTTCCTTGGCTTGGTTTCTGTTGAACAGCACGATGGGCACGATGAGGATCACCAGCATCACCACCGCCAGGGCCGAGGCCACCGGCCAGTCACGGTTGTTGAAGAATTCCTGCCAGAGCACGCGGCCGATCATCAGGGTCTCCGGGCCACCCAGCAGCTCGGGAATGACGAACTCGCCCACCGCCGGAATGAACACCAGCATGCAGCCGGCGATGATGCCGTTCTTGGACAGCGGCACGGTGATCCTCCAGAAGCTGGTGAAGCGACTGGCACCCAGGTCGCCAGCGGCTTCCAGCAGGGTCAGGTCATGCTTCACCAGATTGGCGAACAGCGGCAGGATCATGAACGGCAGATAGGAATAGACGATCCCCAGGTACACCGCGAAATTGGTGTTGAGCATCTGCAGCGGACTGCTGATGATCCCCAGATTCATCAGGAAGCTGTTGATCAGGCCGTTGGTGGACAGCAGCCCCATCCAGGCATAGACGCGGATGAGGATGGCGGTCCAGGTCGGCATCATGATCAGCAGCAGCAGCACCGTCTGCTTCTCGCGACTGGCCCGGGCGATGGCGTAGGCCATGGGATAGCCGATCAGCAGACAGATCAGGGTGCTGATGCCGGCCATCTTCAGCGAGCCGAGGTAGGCGTCCAGATACAGCGGATCGTCGGCGAACATCAGGTAGTTGCCGAAGTTGAGCGCGATATCCAGTTGCTGGTCGGCGTAGGTGAACAGCTCGGTATAGGGCGGAATGGCCACGTCCGCGACCGAGAAGCTGATCTTGAGCACGATCAGGAACGGCAGCAGGAAGAACAGGAACAGCCACACGAAGGGCACGCCGATGGTCAGGCGGCGGCCATCGAGCAGGCGCTTGAGCAAGGGAGGTCTGGTCATGCTTGCAGTACCACGCCGCTGTCGTCTTCCCAGTACACCACCACGGCGTCATCCCAGGTGGGTCGCTTGCCGAGGCGCTCGGCATTGGCGATGAAGCACTGGACGATGGGGCCGGTGCCCAGCTTGACGTGATAGACCGAGTGCCCGCCCAGGTAGGCGATATCGTGCACGGTGCCGCTGCACCAGTTGTAGTCGGGATGCTCGTGATCCGCCGGCAGGCTGGTGCCCATCAGCAGTTTCTCGGGGCGCAGGGCGAAGGTGACCTGCTTTTCCTGGGCGCGGGTGCTGATGCCGTGACCGATGTAGATCGGTCGCTCCAGTTGCGGACTGTGGATGATGGCGTGGTCGGCACCGTCGTCGGTCAGCTCGCCGTCGAAGACGTTGACGCTGCCGATGAACTCGCAGACCAGCCGGCTCGCCGGGGTCTCGTAGATGTCCATGGGGCTGCCCACCTGGGCGATCCAGCCCAGGTGCATGATGGCGATGCGCTCGGCCATGGTCATGGCCTCTTCCTGGTCGTGGGTCACCATCACGCAGGTCACGCCCACGCGCTCGATGATCTCCACCAGTTCCAGCTGCATCTGCGAGCGCAGCTTCTTGTCCAGGGCGCCCATGGGTTCGTCGAGCAGCAGCAGCTTGGGCCGCTTGGCCAGGGAGCGCGCCAGGGCCACCCGCTGGCGCTGGCCACCGGAGAGCTGGTGCGGCTTGCGCTTGGCGTACTGGGTCATGTGCACCAGCTTGAGCATCTCGGCCACGCGGGCGTCGATCTCGGCCTTGGGCAGCTTGTCCTGCTTGAGACCGAAGGCGATGTTCTGCTCCACGCTCATGTGCGGGAACAGCGCATAGGACTGGAACATCATGTTGATCGGCCGCTCGTAGGGCGGCATGTCGGTGATGTCCACGCCATCGAGGAAGATGCGCCCCTCGCTGGGTCGCTCGAAACCGGCCAGCATGCGCAGCAGGGTCGACTTGCCCGAACCCGAGCCGCCGAGCAGGGCGAAGATCTCGCCCTTGTTGATGGTCAGGGAGACGTCGTCGACAGCGACGGTTTCGTCGAACTTCTTGGTGACCCGGTCGATCTTGACCAAGACTTCCTTGGCTTTCTTGTCGCCGGTGGCGGCTTTCTTGAAGGCACTGGTGGCAGTCGCCATGTACATCTCCCCAGGAAAATCGGGGACCGGTCGGACCGGTCCGCTTTAGCGTTGGTTATTTGCCGGACTTGACCCGCGTCCAGCTGCGGGTTTCCAGGCGCAGGAGTTGCGGGGGCAGCTCCTTCATGACGTACAGCTTGTCCATCACCGCCTGTGGCGGATAGACCGTCTCGTCCTGCCGCAGCTCGGCATTCATCAGCTCGCCCGCCTTCGGATTGGGGTTGGCGTAGCCGACATAGTCACTGACCTTGGCGATGACCTCGGGCTGCAGCAGATAGTTGATGAAGGCATGGGCCTCCTTCACGTTCTTGGCATCCTTGGGGATGGCCAGGAGGTCGAACCAGAGGTTCGCGCCCTCCTTGGGAATCGCGTAGCCGATGTTGACGCCCTTCTTCGCTTCCTCGGCACGCGAACGCGCCTGAAAGACATCGCCGGAATAGCCGAAGGCCACGCAGATGTTGCCGTTGGCCAGATCCGAGATGTACTTGGAGGAATGGAAATAGGTGATGTATGGCCGCACCTTGAGCAGCTGGGCCTCGGCCTTCTTGTAGTCGTCGGGATTGGTGCTGTTGGGGTCGAGTCCCAGGTATTGCAGGACTGCCGGATAGACCTCATCGGGCGAATCCATGAAGGAGACGCCGCACTTGCTCAGTTTCTTGAGGTTCTCGGGTTCGAACAGGATGGCCCAGGAATCGAGCTTGTCGGTGCCCAGCGCGGCCTTGACCTTGTCGACATTGTACCCGATGCCGTTGGTGCCCCACAGGTAGGGAACGCCGTATTGGTTACCCGGATCGCTCTTTTCCAGCTGCTTGAGCAGCGCCGGATCGAGATTCTGCCAGTTCGGCAGCTGGCTCTTGTCCAGTTTCTGGAAGGCGCCCGCCTTGATCTGCTTGGCCAGGAAGTTGCTCGAGGGCACCACCACGTCATAGCCGGTGTGGCCGGCCAGGAGCTTGCCTTCGAGGGTTTCGTTGGAATCGAAGACGTCATAGACCGGCGTGATGCCGGTGGCCTTCTGGAAATCCTCGAGCGTGGTCTCGCCGACGTAATCGCTCCAGTTGTAGACGCGTACCGTCGGCTCGGCGACGGCAGTTCCCATGACGGTCAGGGTAGTCATGGCCAGCAGGGTTTTACGCAACGAAAGCACGGGCGGCTCCTTTCATGGTGGGCATCGGCGGCGACACCCTTTCAGCGGTCCATACAGACGTACGGCACGCCGGAGTGACTCCGGCGTGCCGTCCTTTCAGTCGCACGCGGCGACCGAACTCACTTGCCGGACTTGATGGTGGTCCAGGTACGGGTCATCAGACGCTGGGTCTTGGCCGGAAGATCCGGGAAGGCGTACAGCTTGGTCATGGTTTCCTGGGTCGGATAGATCCCCGGGTTGGTGCGGATCGCTTCAGCTACGAGCGGCGTCGCCTCCTTGTTGCCGTTGGGATACTGCACGTAGTCGCTGACCGCCGCGATCACCTTGGGCTCCATGATGTAGTTGATGAACTTCAGCGCGCCCTCGGGATTCTCGGCATCCTTGGGAATGGCCATGGTGTCGAAGAAGGTGCCGGCGCCTTCCTTGGGAATGTTGTAGGCCACGGTCACGCCGTTCTTGGCGTCGGCCGCGCGGGCCTTGGCCTGGGCGATGTCGCCGGAATAGCCGACCGCCACACAGACGTTGCCGTTGGCCAGGTCCGAGATGTACTTGGAGCTGTGGAAGTAGGTGATGTACGGACGCACCTTGAGGAACAGCTCCTCGGCCGCCTTGATCTCCTTGGGATCCTGGCTATCCGGCTTGTAGCCGAGGTAGTGCAGACCGGCGGGAATGATCTCGGTGGGCGAATCCAGCACGGCCACGCCGCAGCCCTTGAGCTTGGAAAGGTTCTCGGGCTTGAAGATCAGGTCCCAGGAATCCACCGGGGCGTTGTCGCCCAGGGCGGCCTTGACCTTGGCCGGGTTGTAGCCGATGCCGATGGTGCCCCAGAGGTAGGGGATGGCGTACTGGTTGCCCGGATCGCTGACCTCCAGGGTCTTCATCAGCTGCGGATCCAGGTTGCTGTAATTGGGCAACTTGGACTTGTCCAGCGGCTGGTAGACGCCGGCCTTGATCTGCTTGGCCAGGAAGGAGTTGGACGGCACCACCACGTCGTAGCCGGAACGGCCGGCGAGCAGCTTGGCTTCGAGGGTCTCGTTGCTGTCGTAGACGTCATAGACCACCTTGATCCCCGACTCCTTCTCGAAGTTGGCGATGGTGTCTTCGGCAATGTAGTCGTTCCAGTTGTAGACGTGCAGGACCTTGGGGTCCGCCGAGGCGTTACCGGCAAAGAGGCCGGCCAGGCTCAGCGCTAGAAGAGTCTTGCCAAAAACATTCATGCGGTGGTGCTCCTCAAGTCATCGTTGGTCTTTTGATTCGGCGCGCGGCCAGCGCCCGCGCGCAGTCTGGCAAGGTCCGCCGCCAGGCTCAAGCCTTGGCGGCCATTAGCCACGCTGGCGCAGCAGCTCATGGGTCTGATCGAGGCTCAGCCGCGCCAGGGTGACCAGTTCGTCGATGGACTCCGGCGTGATCACCAGCGGCGGCGCGATGATCATGGTATCGCCCACCGCGCGCATCACCAGGCCATTGCGGAAGCAGTGCTCGCGACAGAGCATGCCCGCCCCACCCTCGTACCGCGCCCGCGTCTTCTTGTCGCGCACCAGCTCCAGCGCCGCCACCATGCCGACACCCCGGGTCTCGCCCACCAGCGGATGGTCGGCCAGCTCCGCCCAGCGTTTCTGCAAATAGGGTGCCGTGGTGCTGCGAACCCGGTCGACGATGCCTTCGTCGCGCAGGATGCGGATGTTTTCCAGGGCCACGGCCGCGGCCACCGGATGCCCGGAATAGGTGAAGCCGTGATAGAACTCGCCGCCCTCGTCGAGCACCCTGACCACTTCGTCACGCACCACCACGCCGCCCATGGGCACATAGCCGGAGGTGAGACCCTTGGCGATGGGCATGAGGTCCGGAGCATTGCCGTAGTACTGGCTGCCGAACCATTCGCCGGTGCGGCCGAAGCCGCAGATGACCTCGTCGGCGATGAAGAGGATGTCGTACTTGTCGAGGATCTGGCGGACCTGAGGCCAGTAGCTTTCCGGTGGAATGATCACCCCGCCGGCGCCCTGGATGGGCTCGGCGATAAAGGCGGCGACGCGCTCCTCGCCGACCTCCAGGATTTTCCGCTCCAGCTGATCGGCCGCCCAGACGCCGAATTCCTCCGGACTCATCTCGCCGCCCTCGCCGAACCAGTAGGGCTGCGGGATATGCACGATGTCGGGCAGCAGGCCGCCCTGCTCGTGCATCGCCGCCATGCCACCCAGGCTGGCACCGGCCAGGGTCGAGCCGTGGTAGCCATTCCAGCGGCCGATGACCACGCGCTTCTCCGGCTGGCCCTTGGTTGCCCAGTAATGGCGCACCAGGCGCAGCACGGTGTCGTTGGCCTCCGAGCCGGAGCCGGTGAAGAACACGTGGTTCATGCCCTCCGGTGCCAGCTCGGCGATGGCCTTGGCCAGCTCCAGTACGGGCGGATGGGCGGTCTGGAAGAACAGGTTGTAATAGGGCAGTTCGCGCATTTGGCGGCTGGCCGCCTCGACCAGTTCTTCACGACCGTAGCCGACGTTGACGCACCAGAGTCCGGCCATGCCGTCGAGGATGCGCTGACCCTCGCTGTCCCAGAGGTGCACCCCCTCGGCACGGGTGATGATGCGCGCGCCCTTCTCGTTGAGCTGGCGATAGTCGGTGAAGGGCGCCAACAGGTGCCGGCGACTCAGGTCCTGCCAATGGGCGGTGGTAAAGGTAGTCACGAAGCCTCTCCTTGAATCGCGGTCAGACGCTGAGCAGCAGGAATTCCCGCTCCCAGGAACTGATCACGCGCTTGTAATTCTCATGTTCGGCGCGCTTCACCGCGACGTAGCCGCGGGTGAAGCGACTCCCCAGATAACGCTCCAGGGTGGCCGACTGCTCCATGCGCTCCAGGGCGGCTTCCAGGGTCAGCGGCAGGCGCAGGTTGCGACGCTCGTAGCCGCGCCCCTGCACCGGGGCACTGGGCGAGACATTCTCGATCATGCCCAGATAGCCACACAGCAGGCTGGCCGCCAGGGCCAGATAGGGATTGGCATCGGCGCCGGCCAGGCGGTTCTCCACCCGGCGATTCTGCGGATCGGAATCCGGCACGCGCAGACCCACGGTGCGGTTCTCCTCGCCCCACTCGACGTTGACCGGCGCCGAGGTGTCGGGCAGGAAGCGGCGGAAGGAATTCACGTTGGGCGCGAACAGCGGCAGCGCCTCTGGAATGTATTTCTGCAGGCCACCGATGTGGTGCAGGAAGAGTTCGCTCATGCTGCCATCGGGGTTGGAAAACACCGTCTTGCCGGTCTTCAGGTCCACCACGCTCTGGTGCAGGTGCATGGCGCTGCCGGGCTCACCGGTCATGGGCTTGGCCATGAAGGTGGCGGTGACGTTGTGCTTGAGCGCCGCCTCGCGCAGGGTGCGCTTGAAGACGAAGATCTGGTCGGCCAGGTGCAGCGGATCGCCGTGACGGAAGTTGATCTCCATCTGCGCGGTGCCTTCCTCGTGGATCAGGGTATCCAGATCCAGTGCCTGGGCCTCGCACCAGTCGTACATGTCTTCGAACAGCGGATCGAACTCGTTGGCCGCATCGATGGAAAAGGACTGGCGCCCGGTTTCCTGGCGCCCGGAGCGGCCTACCGGCGGCTGCAGCGGATAGTCGGGATCGTCGCTGCGCTTGGTCAGGTAGAACTCCATTTCCGGCGCGACGATGGGCTGCCAGCCGTGCTCGGCATAGAGCTTGAGCACCTTCTTGAGCAGGTTGCGCGGCGACAGCTCGATGGGGATGCCGCGCTTGTCGTAGGTGTCGTGGATCACCAGGGCTGTGGGTTCCAGTGCCCAGGGCACCAGGAACACCGCGCGATCGTCCGGCCGGCAGTGCATGTCGATGTCGGCCGGATCGAGCAACTCGTAGTAGATGTCGTCGTCGACATAGTCCCCCGTCACGCTCTGCAGCAGCACGCTCTCCGGCAGGCGCATGCCCTTTTCGTTGAGGAACTTGGCGGTGGGGGAAATCTTGCCGCGGGCGATACCGGTCAGATCGGCGACCAGGCATTCCACTTCAGTGATCTTGCGTTCTTTCAACCAGGCGGTGAGCCGGTCAAGCGGGGTGCTCATAAAGACCTCGAAGGTTCGAGCGGGATGAACAGCATCAGCGTTCGGCAGCGCGCGCCTTGCAGGCCTTGCCAAACGCCTTGAACAAGGCGAGATAGACCGGGTGACTGCGCACCTTCCATTCCGGGTGCCACTGCACGCCACAGGCAAAGGTGCGGGCTTCGCGGACCGAGACGGCCTCGATCAGGCCGTCGGGCGCCAGGGCCTCGGCGCGCAATCCCGGTGCCAGGCGATCGATACCCTGGCCATGGATGGAATTCACGTCGAAGCGTGCCGGCAGCTCCAGGGACTCGAACAGGCCACCGGCCTGGACCTCGACCGGATGGTGCAGGCCATAGTGCTCTTCCAGGGTCTCGCCGCGTTCGCGGTGGTCCATGAGCGTGCCGACCTCGTGCACCTTCTGGTGTAGGCTGCCGCCAAAGGCCACGTTCATTTCCTGGAAGCCGCGGCAGATGCCCAGCACCGGCACCCCGGCCGCCACGGCGGCGCGCAGCAGCGGCAGGGTCACGGCATCGCGGGCCGCGTCGTGCAGGGTGCCAGGCTCGCTGGGCGTACCCTGGTAGTGATGGGGCTCGACGTTGGATGGCGAACCGGTGAACAGCAGAC
Source organism: Pseudomonas sp. LA5 (assembly GCF_028640825.1). Lineage (NCBI taxonomy): Bacteria > Pseudomonadati > Pseudomonadota > Gammaproteobacteria > Pseudomonadales > Pseudomonadaceae > Pseudomonas > Pseudomonas sp. LA5. Next base: position 30,377 of record NZ_JAQYZY010000032.1, on the reverse strand, counting down.
CGTCCAGGCGCTCGAGCAGGGCCTCGGTGGCGATGAGATCGGCCAGCGCCGGAATCACCAGTGGCATGCCCTCGGCGCCCTCCACCACCGCGCGCAGATACTTGTCACCGGCGATGTGAAAGGGATGCAGGCCAAGTTGCCTGGTACAGGCTGTGACACCTATGAGGGGCAGCGCGGACATGGGACACCGGGTTGAACAGGAATCATCCGAGCCTAGTCTTGTTCGTTATTTTTCACAACCACCGGCAAAAAGTTTCGAGATTCTGCACAGAAGCGGCGAAACAGAGGCGTTCCAGCCCCGCCGAATGCGCCAAAAACAGGCACCTGCGCACCACCCCTGAGCAGGGTTGCCTCCAGTTGACTTTGGTCCGCCTTTCGGATTGACTCCAGGGTGGTAACTCCGCTGATTGATATTTTTAACAGGGGCGCTGACAAAGCGTCGGAGCGCAGGCGAGACCGTACTCTCAGGTCGCTGTCGGATCGACAGCGGGCACTCGTGCCCTCACTGCGGTTGGCCCACTGGGCAAACAGGCGCATCAGGCGCTAACCGTTTTGTCGAGCGCAGCCAAAAGCAAAGGTGTTTCATCATGTCGGTACCCCCGCGTGCCGTTCGTTTGGATGAAGCGACCGACTTCCTCAGGGAACATCCTGAGGTCCAGTTCGTCGATCTTCTGATTGCGGATATGAATGGCGTGGTGCGTGGCAAACGCATCGAGCGCACCAATCTGCCCAAAGTCTTCGAGAAAGGAATCAACCTCCCCGCTTCGCTGTTCGCCCTCGACATCACCGGCTCCACCGTCGAAAGCACCGGTCTCGGGCTCGACATTGGCGACGCCGACCGCGTCTGCTTCCCCATCACCGACACCCTCTCCATGGAACCCTGGCAGAAGCGCCCCACCGCGCAGCTGCTGATGACCATGCACGAGATGGAAGGCGAGCCCTTCTTCGCCGATCCCCGCGAGGTCCTGCGCCAGGTCGTCCAGCGTTTCGACGAGCTCGGACTCACCGTCTGCGCCGCCTTCGAGCTGGAGTTCTATCTGATCGATCAGGAGAACATCAACGGCCGCCCGCAACCGCCGCGTTCGCCCATTTCCGGCAAGCGTCCCCAGTCGGTCCAGGTCTATTCCATGGACGATCTGGACGAGTATGCGGACTGCCTGCAGGACATCATCGACGGCGCTCGCGCCCAGGGCATTCCGGCCGATGCCATCGTCGCCGAATCGGCTCCGGCGCAATTCGAGGTCAATCTCAATCACGTTGCCGACCCGATCAAGGCCTGCGACTACGCCGTGCTGCTCAAGCGCCTGATCAAGAACGTCGCCTATGACCATGAGATGGACACCACCTTCATGGCCAAGCCCTACCCGGGCCAGGCAGGCAACGGCCTGCACGTCCATATTTCCCTGCTGGACAAGGACGGCCGCAACATCTTCGCTGGCGAGGATCCCGAGCAGAACGCCGCATTGCGTCATGCCATCGGCGGTGTGCTCGAGACCCTACCCGCCTGCATGGCCTTCCTCTGCCCCAACGTGAACAGCTATCGCCGCTTCGGCTCGCAGTTCTTCGTGCCCAATGCGCCGAGCTGGGGCCTGGACAACCGCACCACCGCCCTGCGCGTTCCCACCGGCACACCGGAGGCGCACCGCATCGAGCATCGGGTAGCCGGCGCCGACGCCAACCCCTACCTGCTGCTGGCCGGCGTCCTGGCCGGCGTGCACCATGGCCTGACCCGGCAGATCGAACCCGGCCCGGTCACCGAGGGCAACTCCTACGAACAGCACGAGCAGAGCCTGCCGAACAACCTGCGCGATGCCTTGCGCTACCTGGACGACAGCTCGGTGATGGCGGAGTACATCGACCCGAAGTACATCGACATCTTCGTCGCCTGCAAGGAGCACGAGCTGGAGGAGTTCGAGCACTCCATCTCCGACCTCGAGTACAACTGGTACCTGCACACCGTGTAGGGACCTGCCTGCCGACCGGTCCCGCACCGGTCGGCAGCTGTTCTGCGGTACCGCCGGAGTCCTGCGCGTGTTCACGCCCGCGGCGCCCTGCCGGCCTTTCCCCCTTCTCAGCCAACGACGACTCTGGACGGAGAGCTTCGCCATGACCACCCTCACCACGCCGCGTGCCGACGGCTTCCACATGCCGGCCGAATGGGCCGACCAGCGCCAGATCTGGATGGTCTGGCCCGAGCGCCCGGACAATTGGCGCCTGGGCGGCAAGCCCGCCCAGGCCGCCTTCACCGCAGTCGCCCAGGCCATTGCCCGTTTCGAGCCGGTGACCATCGGCGCCTCGGCGAATCAGTACGAGAATGCCCGTGCCCGCCTGCAGCACCCGAACATCCGGGTGGTGGAAATCAGCAATGACGACGCCTGGTGCCGCGATACCGGCCCGACCTTCGTCAGCGACGGCCAGGGTGGCGTGCGCGGCGTGGACTGGAGCTTCAATGCCTGGGGCGGCTTGGATGGCGGCCTCTACTTCCCCTGGCAGCGGGATGACCAGGTCGCCGGCAAGATCCTCGCGATCGAGAATCTGCCGGGCTATCGCACCCCGGACTTCGTCCTTGAAGGCGGCTCCATCCACGTCGATGGCGAAGGCACCCTGATCACCACCGAGGAATGCCTGCTCAACGCCAATCGCAATCCGCACCTGGATCGCGAAGCGATCGAGCGCTACCTGAGCGACTACCTGGCGGTGGACAGGGTCATCTGGCTGCCCCACGGCCTGTACAACGATGAAACCAACGGCCACGTGGACAATTTCTGCTGCTACGTGCGTCCGGGCGAGGTGCTGCTGAGCTGGTGCGACGATCAGGCCGACCCCAACTACGGCCGCTGCCGCGAGGCCCTGGCCGTGCTGGAGCGCGAAACCGATGCCCGTGGTCGCACCTTCAAGGTGCATCGCATCGTCACCCCGGGTCCGCTGTTCGCCAGCGAAGACGAATGCCGCGACGTGGATGCCTGCCTCGGCACCCAGCCACGCCGGGCCGGTGAGCGGCTGGCCGCCTCCTACGTCAACTTCCTCATCGTCAACGGCGGCATCATCGCCCCGACCTTTGGCGTTCCCGAGGACGCCGAGGCCCTGCGTACGCTGCAGGCCTGCTTCCCGGAGCACGAGGTGGTACAGGTTCCCGGCCGCGAGATCCTGCTCGGCGGTGGCAACATCCACTGCATCACCCAGCAGCAGCCGACTGGTCGCTGATTTCCGGCGGAAACGAAAAAGCCCGTCTTGCGACGGGCTTTTTTTTGACCTGAGCGCGGCTTAGAGCAGCGGCAGGGTGTAGCTGACGATCAGACGGTTTTCGTCGACGTCACGCTGGCCCGGCACACCGGCTTGGGAAACGGCCGGCAGGTCGGAACGCAGCATGGCGTTACGCCAGGTGAAGCCCAGACCTTTCAGCTGGCCTTCCGGGATCACGTAGCTGACGGTCAGGTCGCGTTCCCATTCCATGGCGTCGCCAGTACGGGTACGGATGTTGTCACCGCGCTGATAGATGACGCCAGCGGTCAGACCCTTGACGCCCAGCTGAGCGAAGTCATAGGAGTAGCGAGCCTGCCAGGTGTCTTCGCCGGAACGGGTGAAGTTGTTGATCTGAATATCGGTGATGGCATAGGTCGAAGCGCCACCGTTCTCGTTCAGGTAGGGGAAGGCGCTGTTGCCGTTGCTGCCCTGATAGCCCAGACCAAAGGTGTGGCCGTAGATCGAGTAGGTGAACAGGCCGCTGTAGAGGCGGTTGTCGATCTCGCCAGTAGTACGGGTACCACCGTAGTAGCCACTGGACACGTAGAGACCGGTGCTGTCGGCCTTGCGGTTCTCGCCCTGGCTGTTGCTATCGAAATAGCGCAGGTCGGTCTTGAAGGTACCGTCGCCCAGCTTGACGCTGTGCACCAGACCCAGGAAGTGCTGGTTGTAGAAGTCTTCCAGCTGACCGAAGTAGTACTGCAGGGTCAGGTCTTTGGTGACCTTGTAATCGGCACCGACGAAGCGGAAATGGTCGCTGTTGCGACGCAGGGCGGCATTCGCAGCACCGTTGGAACCGGCGATGGACAGATCGTCTTCGTCGGTGGAGTTACGGTTCTTGGCACGCTCGAGCTGGCCGGCGGTCAGGGTCACATCCTTGATGTCTTTGGACGTGATCTGAGCACCCTGGTAGGTCTGCGGCAGCAGACGACCGTCGTTCGAGACCACAACCGGCAGCTTCGGCATCAGGGTGCCGTAGCGGAACTCGGTTTCGGAGATCTTCATCTTGGCAGTAGCGCCCAGGCTGCTGAACTCGTCTACAGCGCTGTTATCGGTATCGCGCGGGAACATGGTGCCGTTCTGCACGCTGCCACCGGTACCGCCGTTGGCCTTGCCACCGCTGTCCAGACGCAGGCCCAGCATGCCGACCGCATCGACGCCGAAGCCAACGGTGCCCTGGGTGAAGCCCGACTGGTAGTTCAGCATGAAGCCCTGACCCCAATCCATCACGCGGGAAGGATTGGCCGTACCGTTGCGGTTGTCTGTGTTGATGTAGAAGTTACGCAGACTGAGGGTAGCTTTGCTGTCTTCGACGAAGCCGGCAGCGTGGGCGGCGGCAATGAGGGACAGGTTCAGACAGGCCGCGGAGACCGCGACCACCAGTGGCTTCTTGACCATGAGTGCTCCAGGGGTGAATCGTTGTTATGCGGCCACCAGAGGTGTCAGCGCCTGCTGGTGGTATGCCCGACGGGCCGTGCGGAAGGGAAAGCTAGAGGGCTTTTATTTCAATTTGGAGAATTATCCCGGGCTTGGTCGACTTTTAATTTGCGACTTCAAGCACAGGTCCCCTGCCACCGTCTTCCACGTTGCGAAAGCTAATTGCAAAAAAGCATTTCGTCTAGCGATACCTGGTTGAAAACCCGCCCTGTGGTCTTCCGCTCTGACTGTTCGGTCATGGCCCAAGGGAACCTGCGCCGCCTACGCCTATGGCAAGGCTCGCCTTTCCCCGAGAAGACGCCATCCAAAGCGATACACCCTGAGGCTCTGGAACGGGCTTCCCAGGGCTCTGGCTAAGTATTTGAAAACGGCCAATTTCAGCATCAAAAAGGCCGGACCTGAAGGAATTCCCTATCTGCCTCAAGGACTTGTAATTTTTTGCGACTGCTCTTTCAGTCGATTTGCCCTGAAGACGACGCCTATCGCCCGGTATGACGCAGCGCCTGCCCTGCTGCAAGAGCGACCTTGCCCAGTCGGTCGCGCAGGAACATTCCTTCTAATCGACGGGGTGCCGCTGCCTCAGCAAGGACAGCCAACAGGACACGGACCAGAGATCGGCTGCAGGCCAGATGGACAAGGAAGCAAGGGTGGCGGAGGACCGAGTGAGAGGGCGTGACAGCGGTGGGCGAAACCGCGAACCAGGCCGCCCGAGCTGCCCTCGGCGCGGTCTGGCAAGGGATATTCAACCCTGGACGACTTGATCCTTGCCCTGGCGCTTGGCCCGGTACATGGCCTCGTCCGCTCGCACATAAAGGGCGTCGAGAGACTCGTCGCCCTCCCGCAACACGGTGACGCCCTGACTGATGGTGACCTTCAGCGGCCCCTCGGCGCTGGGTACCGCCAACTGCCGCACGGCACGCTGCAGGCGCCCGCCGATCTGCAATGCCAGGTCACTGTCACAACCCGGCAGCAGCAGGGCGAATTCTTCGCCACCGATACGGCCGAACAGATCCCCGCGGCGGGTGGTCTGGGCGCCGCATTCGGCAACACGCTGCAACACTTGATCACCCATCTGGTGACCGAAACGGTCGTTGATTTTCTTGAAGTCGTCGATGTCGAGCAGCAGGAAGGCCAGGGGCTCGCCTTCGCTCTGGGCGAATTCGAAGGCGCGCTGGGCACTCTCGAAGAAGTGTCGACGGTTGCTGCTGCGGGTCAGGACGTCTGTGGTGGCAAGCCGTTGCAGCTCCTCCTCCATGCGCTTCTTGTCGGTGATGTCTTCGGCGATACCCACCACCAGCAGCGGCATTCCGGCCTCGCTGCGCTGACTGACAAAGCACTTGTCGCTGAGCCAGCGTATCTCGCCGTCGGCGCGGATGATGCGGTACTCGCGGGACTCCACGGCGCCCTGCTCGATCACCTGCTCCAGGGTGCGCTGGGCGTACTCCAGGTCGTCGGGATAGATGTTGTTGAGCCAGGTGCTGTAGTCGCTCAATACCAGGGATTGGGAGCGACCGAAGATCTGTTCGTAGGCAGGGCTGACATAGATGATCTGGCGAGTGCGCCAGTCCAGGGCCCAGAGCACCGCATTGACGCTTTCCAGCAGCGCGCTGAACAGCTGCTCCCGGTCACGCAGGCGATCTGTCTCGGCCCGCGAATGCAGGAGAGCCAGCAGATTCTCTTCCGGTGTGGGAAGAGCAGACAGAGAGGGTTGTTCATCCATATACACATGCGCCTACGCGGGGTCCTGAGGGAGTTAGAGACAGCTGAAACCAGCCTGGTTCAATCCCCGCATAGAGCAGCCCACCGCTTCGGTGGGCTTTTGTGAAGCCTTTCTCAAGCAGTTCCGGCCGGCCGCAGGGAATAGGTTTTCAGCTGTTCGGCGAATTCGCGCAGGGACTGAATGCCGCTCGCTTCGGCTTCGCCGATCCACTGCCGGGTCGCGGCCAGCATGTCGTGGCCGTTGGCGCTGGTCCGCGCCCAGATCTGCTGCAGCGCCAGGCGCTTTTCGTAGATCAGCTTCAGCGCCTGACTGTGCTCGAGCAGTTCGTCGATGCGCACCTGATGGCGAGCCTTGAGCAGACTGGTCTCGCGGGCCAGCAGCCCCCGGGCGCGACGGAACAGCGGACGCTGGGAGGGCGCCGCACTGCCCCGCTCCTGCCGCAGCAGCGGGCCGATCACCTGCTGGCGGTACTGGGCCATGATCTGGAAGCGGTTGTTGAGGATGGCCATGGCGGTGTCCATGTCCAGCTGCCCCTTGCCTTCGATGCGATGGGCGATGGGGGCGACACGGTTGACCTTGGCCAGACGCAGCCAGGTGAACAGCTTGATCCAGGCCCAGCCCATGTCGAATTCCCAGCGCTTGACCGACAGCTTGGCCGAGTTGGGATAGGTGTGGTGGTTGTTGTGCAGCTCTTCGCCACCGATGACGATGCCCCAGGGGATGAGGTTGGTGGCGGCATCGCGGCATTCGAAGTTGCGATAGCCCACGGCATGGCCCAGGCCATTGACCACACCCGCGGCCCAGAAGGGAATCCAGACCATCTGCACGGCCCAGACGGTGAGACCCAGGGCACCGAACAGGGCGATGTCGATCAGCAGCAACAGCACCACCCCCATATTGCGGGTGCGCGGATTGGAGTAGAGCTTGCGCTCGATCCAGTCGTCCGGGCAGTTCTTGCCATAGATGCGCAGGGTATCGGCGTTGTTCGCCTCGGCCTTGTACAGCTCGGCGCCGCGCCGCACCACGGTGGCAAGGCCCTTGTGCACCGGGCTGTGCGGGTCCTCTTCGGTTTCGCACTTGGCGTGGTGCTTGCGGTGAATGGCGGTCCACTCACGGGTATTCATCGCCGTGGTCAGCCACAACCAGAAGCGGAAGGCGTGCCTGAGCGCGGGATGCAGCTCCAGCGAACGGTGGGCGGAGTAGCGATGCAGGTAGACGGTGACACTGACAATGGTCAGGTGGGTCAGCAGCAGGGTGACCACCACCAGTTGCCAGACCGACAGGTCAAGCAGGCCGTTGTAGCTCATGGACGCAAAGGACCTCGCGCGGGTTGTGTGGTGCAACTGTCACTGAAAGTTCAGTGAACAGGCGTTCGCGCATTATTGCCGGGGTGGGCGATAAATCCAGCCCTCCCTTTTGCTACACAACGTGTCCTTCACAGACTGCTAATTCTAAAAGTGAATAAACAAAGCATTATTAGCACTTTTAAGAAATAAAGATCGGCCCCCTAAGATGGCGCCACCTCCCCGCCCACCGCTGTACACGAGGACGCCACCCATGAGCTCCGTTCCGTTCCGCAGCCTGGAAAACCAGGACGAAGCCGCACTACTCCGCGATATCCAGCAGGCTTTGCGCGGACTGAGATTCGGCGCCATCGAGATCACCGTGCACAACGGACAGGTGGTGCAGATCGAGCGCAAGGAAAAATTCCGGCCTCAGACCGGCCAAGCCAACAAGCCCTGAGTTTTCGCGGTCAGCGGACGAGCGGGCAAGGTGCCCGCCAGACGGTGTCCGGCTTTCCCACGTCAAGGAGCCTTTTCATGTCGATTCGCCGTTTCGCCCTGGCCGCGCTGGCCGGAGCCCTGTTCGCCACCCAGGTCCACGCCGTCGAATTGCTCAACGTGTCCTACGATCCGACCCGTGAGCTCTACCAGCAGTACAACGCCGCCTTCGCCAAGCACTGGAAGACCGAGACCGGCGAAAACGTGACCATCAAGAATTCCCATGGTGGCTCCGGCAAGCAGGCGCGCTCGGTGATCGATGGCCTGCAGGCGGATGTGGTGACCCTGGCGCTGTCCGGCGACATCGATGCCCTCAATCTGCACCAGCAGCTGGTCGACCCGAACTGGCAGAAGCGTCTGGCGGACAACAGCACCCCCTACACCTCGACCATCGTCTTCCTGGTGCGCAAGGGCAATCCCAAGGGCATCAAGGACTGGGACGACCTGGTGAAGAAGGATGTCCAGGTCATCACCCCCAATCCCAAGACCTCCGGCGGTGCCCGCTGGAACTTCCTTGCCGCCTGGGCCTATGCCAAGGCCAAGTACGGCAGCGATGCCGAGGCGCTCAAGTTCGTTACCGAGCTCTATCGCCACGCTCCGGTGCTGGACACCGGCGCACGCGGCGCCACCATCAGCTTCGTGCAGCGCCAGCTGGGTGACGTGCTGATCGCCTGGGAAAACGAAGCCTATCTGTCGCTGAAGGAAGAAGGCGGCGACCAGCTGGAGATCGTCACCCCGTCGCTGTCGATCCTGGCCGAGCCGCCGGTAGCCGTGGTGGACAAGGTGGTCGACAAGAAGGGTACGCGCAAGCAGGCCGAGGCCTACCTGCAGTATCTGTACAGCCCCGAGGGCCAGCGCATCGCCGCGCAGAATTTCTATCGCCCCCGCGATGCCAAGGTGGCGGCGGAATTCAAGGATCAGTTCAAGCCGGTCAAGCTGGTGACCATCGACCAGGAATTCGGCGGCTGGAAAGAAGCGCAGCCGAAGTACTTCGCCGACGGCGGCGTGTTCGACAAGATCTTTGCCGACATCAACAAATAGCGCCCCAGCCGGGACGGCTCACGCTGACCGGCCCGGAACAGGTATCGTTCCACCCCTCTGCGCCCTGGCGAATGCATCGCCGGGGCGCCTTGCAGAAGGACGTCTCATGTCTCGCCGTCTCTCCCCGGTCATACCCGGCTTCGGGTTGACCCTGGGATTCTCCCTGACCTACCTCGCGCTGATCGTGCTGATCCCGCTGGGCGCCATGTTCCTGCATGCCAGCCAGCTGACCCTCGGCCAATTCTGGTCGCTGATCACCGGGCGCCAGGTGCTGGCCGCACTGCAGCTGTCCTTTGGCACGGCCCTGCTCGCCGCCCTGGTCAACGGCATCCTCGGCACCCTGCTGGCCTGGGTGCTGGTGCGCTACGAGTTTCCCGGGCGCAAGCTGATCGATGCCATGGTCGACCTGCCCTTCGCCCTGCCCACCGCGGTGGCCGGCATCGCCCTGACCGCGCTCTATGCGCCCAACGGCATGATAGGTTCGCTGTTTCCCTTCAAGATCGCCTATACCCCGATCGGCATCACCCTGGCGCTGATCTTCGTCACCCTCCCCTTCGTGGTGCGCACCCTACAGCCGGTGCTGGCGGACATCCCCAAGGAAATCGAGGAAGCCGCCACCTGCCTGGGCGCGCGCCCCTGGCAGGTGTTCCGCTACGTGCTGGTGCCGACCCTGCTGCCGGCCTGGCTGACCGGTTTCGCCCTGGCCTTCGCCCGCGGTGTGGGCGAGTACGGCTCGGTGGTGTTCATCGCCGGCAACATCCCGTTCAAGACCGAGATCCTGCCGCTGCTCATCGTCTCCAAGCTGGACCAGTACGACTACACCGGTGCCACCGGCATCGGCGTGTTCATGCTGCTGGTGTCCTTTGTCATGCTGCTGCTGATCAACATCCTGCAGCGCCGCATCCAGCCCAACATCTAAGGACGACCGCATGAGCCTCATGACTTCGACCAAGGCCGATGCGCGCGCCAGCAAGCAGCGCACCCCGGTGGCCATCGCGCTGATCGCCAGCGCCTGGCTGATCTTCCTGCTGGTTCTGGTGCTGCCGCTGTACATGGTGCTGAGCCAGGGCCTGGCCAACGGCATCGGCGCCTTCTGGGACGCCATCAGCGAACCGGATGCGATCTCGGCGCTCAAGCTGACGCTGTTCGCCACCGCCATCTCGGTGCCCCTGAATCTGGCCTTCGGCCTGGCCGCGGCCTGGTGCGTCACCAAGTTCGAGTTCACCGGCAAGAGTCTGCTGATCACCCTGATCGACCTGCCCTTCTCGGTCTCGCCGGTGATCGCCGGTCTCATCTATGTGCTGCTGTTCGGCGCCCAGGGATTGATGGGTCCTTACCTGCAGAGCGTCGATGTGCAGATCGTCTTCGCCGTGCCCGGCATCGTGCTGGCGACGATCTTCGTCACCTTTCCCTATGTGGCCCGCGAACTGATCCCGCTGATGCAGGAACAGGGTACCCAGGAAGAAGAAGCGGCGCGCCTGCTGGGCGCCAGTGGCTGGCAACTGTTCTGGCACGTGACCCTGCCCAACGTGAAGTGGGCACTGATCTATGGCGTGGTGCTCTGCACCGCGCGGGCCATGGGCGAGTTCGGTGCGGTGTCGGTGGTCTCCGGCCATATCCGCGGCCTGACCAACACCCTGCCGCTGCACATCGAGATTCTCTACAACGAGTACAACATCGTCGCCGCCTTCAGCGTGGCGATCCTGCTGCTGATGATGGCCCTGGTGATCCTGCTGCTGCGGCAGTGGAGCGAGAGTCGCCTGAGCCACCAACTGCAGCACCGTGACGAGGAATAAGGCGCCATGAGTATCGAGATCCAGGGTATCAACAAGAGGTTTGGCGCCTTCCAGGCGCTCAAGGACATCAACCTGCACATCGAGAGTGGCGAGCTGGTCGCCCTGCTCGGCCCGTCGGGCTGCGGCAAGACCACCCTGCTGCGCATCATCGCCGGCCTGGAAGCGCCGGACACCGGCAACATCGGCTTCCACGGCGAGGACGTCTCCGGGCGTGACGTGCGCGACCGCAACGTCGGCTTCGTCTTCCAGCATTACGCACTGTTCCGCCACATGACGGTGTTCGACAACGTGGCCTTCGGCCTGCGCATGAAGCCGCGCCGCGAGCGGCCGAGCGAGGCGCAGATTGCCAGCAAGGTGCACGAGCTGCTGAACATGGTGCAGCTCGACTGGCTGGCCGATCGCTATCCCGAGCAACTCTCCGGTGGTCAGCGCCAGCGCATCGCCCTGGCCCGCGCCCTGGCGGTGGAGCCCAAGATCCTGCTGCTCGACGAACCCTTCGGCGCCCTGGATGCCAAGGTGCGCAAGGAGCTGCGCCGCTGGCTGGCACGGCTGCACGAAGAGATCCACCTGACTTCGGTGTTCGTCACCCACGATCAGGAAGAAGCCATGGAGGTGGCCGACCGCATCGTGGTGATGAACAAGGGCCAGATCGAGCAGGTCGGCTCGCCCGCCGAAGTCTACGAACAGCCGGCGAGCGACTTCGTCTATCACTTCCTCGGTGACTCCAACCGCCTGGCCCTGGGCGAGCAGGAGGTGCTGTTCCGTCCGCACGAGGTGGAGCTGGAGCGTGAGCCGCGAGCGGGTTATCACGCCGCCGAAGTACGCGACATCCGGCCGCTGGGCGCCACCACCCGGGTCACGCTGAAGGTGCCGGAGCAGAGCGAGGTAATCGAGGTGGAGCTGGTCAGGGACCACCCGGTGCTGGCCGGGCTGCAACGGGGTGCGCCGCTGCATTTCCTGCCGCGTACGCCCTGAGTCCGCCGCCGGCGGCTAAGACCAAAGTCGTAGCCGCCGGGACCAGACAGCGGTTGCAACCTCCGGAAAGCGGGCTCCATGATCGACGAAGCTGACACCCGTCACACTTCGTCCTCGATCGAGCAGAATAACAAGGAGGTCGCATGCCCAGGCGCTGGCCCGTCGTGTTGTCGCTTCACCTGGCCCTCCTCGTGGCCACGCTGCTGCTCTGGCAGTGGCTGGCGCTACCCATGGCCGCAGGCGTGGGACTGGTACTCGCCGCTGCCCTCTGGCCCTGGTTGCTGCTGCGCAAGGCCGCAGCGCCGCCCGCGCCGAGCCAGGCCTTCAACGAGCTAACCAGCGATCTCTCGCGCAGCACGGCGCGCAACGCCGTGGCCATCGCCGGTGTGGCCTTTGCCGCTCAGCAACTGGCGGCCCGGGTGCAATCCCAGGCCAGCACGGCCGCGCAGATTTCTAGCAGCGCCGCTGCCCTCACCCAGACCGAGCACGACAGCGCCGGCAGCGCCCGCCAGGCCCTGGCGGTGGCGCAGCAGGTGCACCAGCGCAGCGAGGCCGGCCAGGACGCCCTGAATACGGCGATCGCCGCCATCCGCGCCCTCAGCGAGCACGCCCGCCAGAGCCGCGAACTGATCGCCGGCCTGAGTGCCCGCACCGACAAGATCCAGCAGGTCACCGAGGTCATCCAGGGTATCGCCAGCCAGACCAACCTGCTGGCGCTCAATGCCGCCATCGAGGCCGCACGCGCCGGGGAACACGGGCGCGGCTTCGCGGTGGTCGCCGACGAGGTCCGGGGCCTGGCGGCGCGGACCTCCAGCGCGACCGGCGAGGTGGGGCTGATCGTTGCCGACATCAGCCAGCAGACCGATGCCGTGGTGGCGCAGATCCAGCAGTTGGCCCAGGCGCTGGACGACGGCGTGCGCCAGGTCGAGCGCACCGGCGAAGGCCTGCAGGAGATTGCCCAGCTGGCGCAGACCGCCGAGCGCCAGGCCGCGGATATCGCCCAGGGCACCTCGGCCAATCTCGCCCAGCTGGAAAGCCTGGCCCAGGCGGTGGAGCAGGTGCACCGCGATCTGGCCGACAGCGAGCGCCAGACCAGCCGGCTCAGCGGCGCCGCCGACGAACTGGTGGACATGGCCGAAGCCAGCAGCGAACGCCTGGCCGAGGTCGGCCTGGACAGCTATCACCAGCGCATCTTCGAACTGGCGCGCCAGGGCGCGGATGCCATCGGCCGGCGCTTCGAGGAAGACCTGGCCGCCGGGCGCATCACCCAGGACGCCCTCTTCGACCGCCAGTACCAGCCCGTGCCCGGCAGTCAGCCGGCCAAGTACCGCACTCGTTTCGACAGCTATACCGATGGCGTGCTACCGGCGATCCAGGAACCGCTGCTGGACCAGCATCCCGGTCTGGTCTTCGCCATCGCCTGTACGCCGGAAGGCTATGTGCCCACCCACAACCGTGCCTTCGCCCAGGCACCTACCGGCGACGTGGCGGTGGATACGGCGCGCAGTCGCAGCAAGCGCCTCTTCAGCGATCGCACCGGCAAGCGCTGCGGCAGCCATCAGCGCCGCCTGCTGTTGCAGACCTACATGAGAGACACCGGCGAGGTGATGCACGACCTCTCGGTACCGATCCTGGTGAACGGCCGGCACTGGGGCGGACTGCGCCTGGGCTATCGCCCCGACAGCGCGCGCTAGCCCAGCTTGAGCTGGGTGACCGCCAGTTGCCAGACCGCGGCCTCCAGACCGAGCATGCGTCCGGCCTTGTGCTCGAGCAGGGTGTCGAGAGACTCGCCCGGTGCGGGATTCGCCGCCTGCGCCGCCAGGTGCAGGATCAGCGACGGCTTGGGCAGCACGCCGTGCAGGCTGTGCACCGCGGCCACCAGCTCGCGCAACTCCAGTGGTAGCCGCCAGTGCCGCTGCAATTCCGCGGAAAACTCCAGGCTGTAGCTCAGCAGCGCGCGCTCCAGCGCGGCCTCATCGATAACGCCACCCCCGTCGCACCAGCGCTGCACGCCTTGCAGCACCGCCAGTTCACCCAGGCGATGCAGCAGGCCGGCGGTGTAGCAACGCTCGGCGTCTTCGCGCACATAGCGCAGCGCCAGCAGCCGGGCGCAGTCGGCAGCGCGCTGGGCAAGGCGCAGGTAGCCCTCGGCGCGTCCGGCCAGCAACGGCTCGGCCAGACGGGTCGCCCGCCGCAGGCTCAGGCCCAGGACCAGATTGAGGGTGAAGCCGACGCCCAGCCGCGGCAGGGCCTGGCTGAGGGTCTGGCAGGATTGGCCGACGCGCTGGGAAGCGCTGTTGGCCGCCGCGATCAGGGTCGCCGTGACCAGGGGATCCTGGCCGAATTCGGTTTCCAGCTCGCCCAGGCTGCAGCTCTCGCTCTCGCGACAGCGCTCGATGATGGCCGGCAGATCGGCGAACAGCGGCACGGCGTCGATTTCGGCGGCCATGCGCTGCAGATGATCGTCCAGGGAGCCCAGGACGGCAGCACTGGCCGCCTGAGACGCGTCTCCCGCGGGTGGCAACAGACTGCGCAGACGACGCAACACCTCTTCCGCCGCATAGGGTTTGACCAGATAGGCGGTAGGCGCCAGGCGCAGGGCCGCGCGTACATAGGCGGCGTCAGCCTGTTCGGACAGCAGGATCACCGGCTGCAGCGGCTGGGCGCCGCGCTGGCGGATGCGGCGCAGCAGGTCGAGTCCATCGCAATCGGCCGGTCGCTCGACGATGATCAGCGCACATCTCTTGCGTTGATCCAGTTCGGCAAGGGCCTGATAGCCATGGCCGTATTCATGCACCAGGGCATCGGCACGCACGGCCAGCACCAGTGACTTGAGCAGGTCACGGGTCCAGGGATTGGCGTCGACGATAAGTATCAGGGGCGGCATCCCAACCCACTCCTGCTTGAGGAAAGCGAAGCGGCGGATGATGCGTCAAAGCGGACTTTATGCCAAGCGTGTCACAGAAAAACCGCCCTCCAGGAGGGCGGTTCGGGTAGGACTCAGGCCAATTCGGCGAAGCACTCGCCGATAATGGCCAAGCCGCGATCCAGCTCTTCGTCGCTGGCGGTCAGGGGCACGAGGATGCGCAGCACGTTGCCGTAGCTGCCGCAGCTGAGCAGGATCAGCCCCTTCTGGCGCGCCCGGACCACGATCTGGCTGGTCAGCTCGGCATCGGGTTGCTCGATGTCGCCTTCCTTGCCCAGCTCCATGGCGATCATGGCGCCCAGGCCACGGACGTCGCAGATCTGCGCGTGCTTGGCGGCCAGTTCGCGCAGACCCGCGGTGAGGCGCTCACCCACGGCCTTGGAGCGGTCCAGCAGCTTTTCTTCCTCGAAGGTCTCGATCACCGCCAGGGCCGCGGCGCAGGCGATGGGGCTGCCGGCATAGGTGCCACCCAGGCCACCGGGGGTGACGGCATCCATCACCGTGGCGCGACCGGTCACGCCCGACAGCGGGAAACCGCCGGCGATGGATTTGGCGAAGGTCACCAGGTCGGCGTCGACGCCCATCTGCTCCATGGCGAAGAAGGTCCCGGTACGACCGGCGCCGGACTGGACTTCATCGGCGATCAGCAGGATGCCGTGGGTATCGCACAGCTTGCGCAGGCGCTGCATGAATGCCTTGGGCGCGGCATAGAAACCGCCCTCGCCCTGCACCGGCTCGAGGATGATGGCCGCGATGTCGCCAGGGGCCGCATCGTTCTTGAAGATGCGCTCGACGCTGGCGATGGCGTCATCGACGCTGATGCCATGCAGTTCGCAGGGATAGAGCGCGCGATAGACGCCGCCGGGCATGAGGCCCATGCCGGCCGAATAGGGCGCGACCTTGCCGGTCAGCGACAGGGTCATCATGGTGCGGCCGTGATAGGCGCTGGAGAAGGCGATGACGCCGGCGCGCTGGGTGGCGGCGCGGGCGATCTTGACGGCATTCTCCACGGCTTCGGAGCCGGAGTTGAACAGTGCGGTCTTTTTCGGGAAGTTGCCCGGCACCAGTTCGTTGAGCTTTTCGCAGACCTCGACATAGGGCTCGTAGGCCAGCACCTGGAAGCAGGTGTGGGAGACCTTGGTCAGCTGCTCCTGCACGGCCGCCACCACGCGCGGATGCAGGTGGCCGGTGTTGAGCACGGCGATGCCGCCGGCGAAGTCCAGGAATTCATTGCCCTCTACGTCCCAGACCTTGGCGTTCTCCGCACGGTCGACGAAGATCGGGTGGGTCTGGCCGACGCCACGGGCGACGGCTGCGCTGCGACGGTGCATCAGGGAATCATTGGTGTGGCTCATTGCAGTCCTCGATGGCCGCTCATCGTGGCGGCCGGCTACGGGAAAGGCGCGGACCGGATTCCGGGCAGCATACGATGATCGACTGCCAACGGCCCGGCGTCCGCGCCGGGAGAAATCTTTGGATCGGCGGGCCCCGTTGGGCTTCGACGATGGAGCCGTCTCAGCCCAACCTACGATATAGGTAGGTTGGGCTAAGCGTAGCGAAGCCCACCGAACGGGATCAGACGCCCAGACAGAGGTACTTGATCTCGAGGTAGTCCTCGATGCCGTACTTGGAGCCCTCGCGGCCCAGGCCCGAAGCCTTGACGCCACCAAAGGGTGCGACTTCGTTGGAGATCAGGCCGGTGTTGATGCCGACCATGCCGTACTCCAGCGCCTCGGCCACGCGGAACACGCGGGACAGGTCGCGGGCATAGAAGTAGGAGGCCAGGCCGAATTCGGTGTCGTTGGCCAGCTCGATGACCTCGGCCTC
This sequence comes from Pseudomonas sp. LA5, assembly GCF_028640825.1. NCBI lineage: Bacteria > Pseudomonadati > Pseudomonadota > Gammaproteobacteria > Pseudomonadales > Pseudomonadaceae > Pseudomonas > Pseudomonas sp. LA5. Next base: position 13,631 of record NZ_JAQYZY010000032.1, on the reverse strand, counting down.
GTCCTTGAAGCGGAACAGCGGCGCCAGCGGGCCGAAGGTCTCTTCCTTGGACACCTTGGCGCTCCTGGGCACGTCGGCGAGGATGGTCGGCTCGAAGTAGCTGCCGCCGTTGGCGTGGGCCTTGCCCCCGGCGATGACCCTGGCGCCCTGGCTCACGGCGTCGTCGATGTGTTCCTTGACCTTGGCCGCCGCCTTGGCGTCGATCAGCGGGCCGATGGTCACGCCCTCTTCCAGGCCGTTGCCGACCTTGAGCTTGGCCACCGCGGCCTTGAATTTCTCGGCGAAGGCGTCGTAGACACCGTCCTGGATATAGAGGCGGTTGACGCAGACGCAGGTCTGGCCAGCGTTGCGGTACTTGGAGGCGATGGCGCCTTCCACGGCCTTGTCCAGATCGGCGTCGTCGAAGACGATGAAGGGCGCGTTGCCGCCCAGTTCCAGCGACAGCTTCTTGATGGTGGGCGCGCTCTGCTCCATCAGCTTGGCACCGATCTCGGTGGAGCCGGTAAAGGAGATCTTGCGCACGATGGGGCTTTCGGTCAGCTCGGCGCCGATTTCGGCGGCGGAGCCGGTGACCACGCTCAGCACGCCCTTGGGAATGCCGGCGCGCTCGGCCAGCTCGACCAGGGCCAGTGCCGAGTACGGGGTCTGGCTGGCGGGCTTGATGACCATGGTGCAGCCGGCGGCCAGGGCCGGACCGGCCTTGCGGGTGATCATCGCGGTGGGGAAATTCCACGGCGTGATGGCGGCGGTGACGCCGATGGGCTGCTTGATCACCAGGATGCGCTTGTCGGCCTGGTGGCCGGGGATGGTATCGCCATAGATGCGCTTGGCTTCTTCGGCGAACCACTCGATGAAGGAGGCGGCATAGGCGATCTCGCCCTTGGCCTCGGCCAGCGGCTTGCCCTGCTCCAGGGTCATCAGCCGGCCCAGGTCGTCCTGGTTCTCGATCATCAGCTCGTACCAGCGCCGCAGCTTGGCCGAACGCTCCTTGGCGGTCAGCGCGCGCCAGCCCGGCAGGGCGCGGTTGGCGGCGTCGATGGCACGTTTGGTCTCGGCGCGACCGAGCTTGGGAATGGTGCCCAGGGTCTCGCCGGTGGCCGGGTTGTCCACCTTGACGGTGGCACCGCTGTCGGCGTCGATCCAGGCGCCGTCGACATAGGCTTGCTGGCGAAACAGGGAAGCGTCTTTGAGCTGCATTACGGTCTCCTTGGCTGAAAGGGCCGGAAGCAAGGGCATGACACCCCTGCGCCTGCGATAGGGTCAGGCCTGGAAACGCTGGCATCGCCACCGTTCAGCGCCCGCTCGAGCAACGTCCGAACCGCCCTAGGCGTTCGAAATATTGAACGCATCCTAGGAGAATCCTGAACCCCTGCGCAAGAGCGCTAGCCAGGTTTTCGCGTCGCCCTCCTCCTTGTTTATGCAGCCCTTGCTACGCCCCGCGAAACAGTCGTTCAAAATCAACAACATCGTGCATCCGGGCATGGACGGTCGGGGGCAAGGTGAGTATGATGGCGACCGATTCAGCGTCACCGAATCGCTGCACTCGTAGCTCAGCTGGATAGAGTACTGCCCTCCGAAGGCAGGGGTCGTGGGTTCGAATCCCGCCGAGTGCGCCATCTCCCGTTCACCGTCGCGTGAACCTCAGCAAAGCCCGCCATCGCGCGGGCTTTGCTGTTTCTGGCTGTCGCTCAAGCCTTTCCAAGATGCACAGACCGTTCGTGAAAGGACCTTCGCCAGATTGCCGGCGTGATTTCTCTGACCATTATCACTACCCCACTCGCGATTCTGATCTAAGCTCTGCCCCTAGACCCGCTCCAACCAGCCGGCCGGATGCCGATACCCTGGGATCACCTCGCAAGGACGCCTCATGAGATACCTCCTGACCAGCTCGGTCACCCTTTTTCTCGCCGCTCCGCTCCTGACCGAAGACACCGCCCTGGCCCAGGCCGGCCATGCCATCCGTCCAGGGATAGAGGCAGCTGCTCACGCCCTGAATCTGTCGCTGCTGCAGAGCAGTGCGGTCGGCAGGGGCCCGGTGGCCGAAGGGGCGCGGCTGCAGCTGGCGGCGCTGGAACGGCAGGCGCGGCGAGACGACTAGCCTCAGGACTTTGCCAAGGCCTGGCGCAGAGCCCGGCTTGAACGAAGCGCCCGAACCGGGCTCTCAAGGTCTCCACTACGGCCACCCCGAGGAGACCTGGATGAAATCCCTGATTCCCCTGTTGCTGCTGCCCCTCGCCTTGGGCGCCTGTACCCGGGAGCCGGTTCGGCAGGACGACCTCGGCCTGCCGAGCTGCAATCTGGCAGAACAGCGCGCCGTGCCGGGCGAACGGGGCGGATCGATCACGGATCCGCGGCAGGCGCATGTCTCGATGCGGGCCAATGTGCTGTTGGCGGATGTGAGCACGGCGCGCAAGGCGCGGCGGATCAGTCAGGAGCAGGCGACGGCCTTCAGCGAACGCATCGCCGCGGTGCGTAGCCAGACCGATGACCTGGTCAGGCAGCAGGGCTTTCTCAGCGCGGCCGAACGCGCCAGTTTCGATCGGGAATTCGACGGGATCGCCACGCAAATCTGCCAGCCGCGCTAGCGGACGGGTGCGCCTGACCAGGCTGGGTCGAAAGGCGCGGCCATGAACGGCTAGGATAACGGTATCGATCAGGTGGTAAGGCAGCTTGCCGCCCTCTTCTCTTGGCCCCCGGGGACGACCCCGGCGATCGGTGGGCAGCGTTCCGGGACGGCCCGGTTTTACAGGAGGCCGTCGTTGGCTTGGTTCTATCTGGTGTGCGCGGGACTGCTCGAGGTGGTCTGGGCGTTCTACATGAAGCAATCCGCGGGCTTCACCCGCCTCACGCCGACGATCATCACCGGGGGCGCCATGGTGGCCAGCGTGGCGCTGCTGTCGATCTCCATGCGCAGCTTGCCGCTGGGCACCGCCTATACGATCTGGACCGGTATCGGCGCGGTGGGTGCCTTCATGGTCGGCATCCTGGTGCTGGGCGAGGCGGCGAGTCCGCTGCGCATCCTGGCCGCCGCGCTGATCGTCAGCGGGCTGGTGCTGATGAAGCTGACCTCGTCCTGAGCGCCCTCCCCTAGCGCGGGAGCACCGAGCGCGCCAGCCAGATGAACAGCAGCCCGCCAAGCAACCCACCCACGGCCATCGCCAGCAGCCCTTCCAGGGTGCGCGTGGCGTAGATAAGCACCGGCATGGGCGCGAAGGCGTCGATCAGGCGGATGGCGGCGATCAGGCTGAGGCTGCTGGCCAGCGGCAGCAGGCAGGCGCGATAGGTACCGCCATGACGACCCAGCCAGAGGGCCGCGGCAAAGGCTGGTAACCAAGCGGCGAGCACGATGGCGGCATAGACGGGTCCGAAGCCCAGCAGATCATCCAGCGAGGTGCGCCCGCGCGTGGCCAGGTCGATCGGCTGGCCGAGTCCCTGGAGGGCGGCCAGGTTGTATTGGGTCTGCACCAGGCTGCCCCAGGCGGTGGTCAGCAGCAGGGCCGCGGCGAACGCCAGCAGGGTGCGCGGTTGCAACAGGGCGCGCCAGAGCGGTTGGGGCATGGTCGGAAAATCCCTTGGAGAGAGGCAGATGCTAGCGAAAGCGGGTACCCGGAACAGACCTCAAGCGTTACCTAAAGCTTCCGGCCGCTGGGCCTGGCTGGCATGGCTGGCCCTGCTGGCGGTTCCGCTGGCGCTGGCGGCGCCGACCTACCGGATCGAGACGGTGGCGACCGGGCTGGATAGACCCTGGTCGCTGGCCTTCCTGCCCGATGGCCGGGCGCTCCTGACCGAGGGCACCGGGCGCTTGCGGCTGCTGGTACCGGACGGTGCCGGCCGCCTCAGGCTGCAGGCGGAAGCCGTGAGCGGACTGCCCGAGCTCTATACCGAAGGCCAGGCCGGTCTGTTCGAGGTGCTGCCAGACCCGGATTTCGCTCACAACCAATTCATCTATCTCTCCCATGCGACCGGCACGCGCCAGGCCAATCATTTGAAGGTGGTGCGCGCCCGGCTGGACGGCGGACGCCTGCAGGACGTCCAACCGCTGTTCACCAGCCAGCCGGCCAAGGCCTTCGGGCAGCACTTCGGGGCGCGGATGGCCCTGCTCGGCGACGGCACCCTGGCCATCGCCCTGGGCGACGGCAACGTCGAGCGCACCGATGCCCAGCGACTGGATACCCATCTGGGCAAGATCGTGCGCATCACCCGCGACGGCCAGGTGCCGGCGGACAACCCCTTCATCAAGCGACCCGGCGCCCTGCCGGAGATCTACAGCCTCGGCCATCGCAATCCCCAGGGCCTGGTCTGGGTGCCCGAGCGCCAGGCGCTGTACGAGCACGAGCACGGCTCCAAGGGCGGCGACGAACTCAATCTGATCCGCGCCGGTGCCAACTATGGCTGGCCGCTGACCACCGGCGGCGTGGACTACACCGGCGCGCGCATCTCGCCCTTTCGCGAGTTGCCGGGCATCACCCCACCGCTGCTGGAATGGACGCCGTCGATCGCGCCCGCGGGCATGACCTGGTACGACGGCCAGGGCTTCCCCGCCTGGCGCGGCAGTCTGTTCGTGGCGGCGCTGCGGGAGAAGTCGGTGCGGCGGATACCGCTGGTTGAGGGTATGCCTGGTCCGCAGGAGCTGCTGTTCCAGGAACTGGACCAGCGTCTGCGCGAGGTGCGCAGCGGCCCGGACGGCAATCTCTGGCTGCTCACCGATGGTCAGGAGGGCCAGCTGTTGCGGGTAGTGCCGGGGTAGGTAGTGAGTACAGCCGTGGTGCCGATCCTATACAGCGCCAGTCGCGGCCATGCCGGTGCGCGGTAGGTTGGGTTGAGCGCAGCGAAGCCCAACATCGCCTCGGGGCTCGCCATGTTGGGCTTCGACGATAGAGCCGTCTCAACCCAACCTACGGAGACATCGATAGCCTGTTGGGGCGGCAACTCGGGTAAGCCGCGAGCCGTCTCGTCGAAACGACGAATACTCCGCCGTTTCGTCAAATAAAGCACAACGATTCGACGCTCTGACGCTCACATCTGACAGCGCCGCTTTCTAAGCTGGAGCCTCAACCACGGAGGATCCCGCCATGAAAGTCACCCTGCTCGGCGCCGGCCATATCGGCTACACCATTTCGCAATTGCTGCACGCCAGTGGCGACTACCAGGTGACGGTGGCGGATCGCGACGAGCGCGCCCTGGCAGCCATCGCCGCCCTGGGCGTGCAGACCCGGACCCTGGATACCGCCGACGCCAGCGCTCTGGCGGCGGCCCTGGACGATCAGGACGTAGTGCTCAATGCCCTGCCCTATCATCTGGCGATTCCGGTGGCCCAGGCGGCCAAGGCCACCAACACCCACTATTTCGACCTGACCGAAGACGTGAAGGCGACCAAGACCATCCGCCAACTGGCCGAGGGCGCGAGCAATGCCTTCATGCCCCAGTGCGGTCTGGCACCCGGCTTCATCGGTATCGCCGCGCACTCCCTGGCCAAGCGCTTCGACAGCGTGCGCGAGGTGAAGATGCGTGTCGGCGCCCTGCCGGAATTCCCCACCAATGCCCTGAAGTACAACCTGACCTGGAGCGTCGACGGCCTGGTCAACGAGTACTGCCACCCCTGCGAAGCCGTGCGCAACGGCGAGCTGCAACTGGTGCAGCCGCTGGAAGGCCTGGAACACTTTTCCCTGGACGGCGTGGAATACGAGGCCTTCAACACCTCGGGCGGCCTGGGCACCCTCTGCGAGACGCTGCAGGGCCAGGTGGAAACCCTGGACTACAAGACCGTGCGCTATCCCGGTCACCGTGACCTGATGAAGTTCCTGCTGGAAGACCTGCGCTTGGCCGGTGACCAGGAGCAGCTCAAGAACATCCTGCGCGGCGCCGTGCCCACCACCATGCAGGACGTGGTGCTGGTGTTCGTCACCGTCAGCGGGATGCGTGGCGGCAAGCTGGTGCAGGAGGTGTTCAGCCGCAAGATCTTTGCCGCCGAGCGCGACGGTCGCCTGACCAGCGCCATCCAGATCACTACCGCCGCCGGCATCTGCACCGCCCTGGATCTGTTCCGCGAAGGCAAGCTGCCGCAGCGCGGCTTCATCGCCCAGGAGCAGGTGGACATGGAGGCCTTCCTGGCCAACCGTTTCGGCAAGGCCTACCAGCCGGTCTGATCGGGGAAGCTTAGCGGTAGACCAGGGGTCCATAACGGAACAGTTACCGTTGGAGGACCCCTCGTCATGCTCAGCGTCGCCATCGTCGGTTGCGAACAGATCCACGCCCAGGACTATCTGGACACCAGCCTGGTCGATCCGCGCGTGCGGGTAGTGGCGGTGGCCAGCGAACGCGATCCCGCCCGCGCCCGGCGCCTCGCTACCCCTCAGGGTCTGCCGGTAGTGGATGACTTCGCCCGGGTGCCCGAGGTGGACCTGGCCTTCGTCACCACCTCCATCGAGGATCACGAGGCGGCGGTGACCGCCCTGCTCCCGCGCGCTCGGCACCTGTTCGTGGAAAAGCCGCTGGCCGTCTCGGCAGCCCGCGCCTCGGCCCTGGCCGATCAGCTCGCCGGGCGTTCCTGCTTCAGCGGCTTCTATCTGCGCACCGACCCGGCCCTGCAGCTGTTGCGCCAGCGGGCGCGGGACGGTGCCATCGGTAGCCTCAGCCACCTGTCACTGACCGCCGGCCATCCGGGCCTGCTGGAGGGCTGGCTCAGCGATTGGCCGGCGCATCTGGACGAGCGCCGCATGGGCTATGGCGCCTTTGGCGACCTGGCCGTGCACCTGCTGGATTTCAGCGCCTGGCTATGCGGTGAGGCCCTGACGGTCGTCCATAGCCGACTGGACCGCGATCCGCGCTGGCCGCTGGATCATGGCGGCGAGGCCTTGCTCCAGGCCGGTGATCTGCCGATTCATCTGCGCGCCAGCGCTACCCTGCGCGGTCCGCGGCTGGCCATTCGTCTGGACGGTAGCGAGGGAACCCTGGAGCTTTCCGCGGGGCGCCTGGTGCTGCACGACGCCAAGGGCAATCGCCAGGTGCTGGCCGAGGGCGTGGACCCCGGCGTGCCCCAGGGCGCCCAGGCGGTGTTCGACCAACTGCTCGGCCAACCGCGACCGGAACTGGCCGGTCTGGCGGATGCCCTGAGGGCCAATCGGCTGCTTGATAGCCTCTATGGACGCGGTTGAAGGCGGAATCGAACGCTCCGGCCCCACCTAAAGGTCGGACTGTTGGTGCCGATAGCGAGGGTATCCAGCGCAACTTGGCTGATACCCCCCTCGCAGAAAGGAAGGCTCCATGGTCTGGTTCAACAATCTGGCACTGGCGAAGAAACTCGCCATGGCCTTTGGCCTGTGCACGGCCATCACCCTGGGCATCGGCGCCGTCGGCTTCAGCGGTATCCGCAGCGTCAACGCCCAGCTGGATAACGTGCTGGGCGACACGCTGCTCTCCATCAGCCTGCTCAACGATGCCAAGAGCAATGTCATCGGCCACAACCGCGATCTGTTCCGCGTGCTGTCCATGGCCTACGGCGAGGCACCCCAGAGCGAACTCCAGACCGTCATCACCTCCCTGCGCGACAACCAGGCCGATGCCGAAAAACCCTTCGCCGCCTATCGCACCACGCCGCTGCAGGCCGATGAAAAGCAGGCCGGTGATGCCTTCGAGCAGGACTGGAAGAGCTATATCGCCGGTACCGACGCCATCCTGGCGCGACTGGCCGCCAAGGACGTAGCCGGTGCCGCCAAGCTGTTGAACGAGCAGGTGCAACCCACCTACCGCAAGACCATGGCCTCGTTCAAGATCATGATTCAGTCCAACAAGCGCCAGAGCGCCGAAGCCGGCGACGCCGCGCATGCTGCCTACCAGAAAGCGGTCTGGGCACTCGGCCTGGGGCTGCTGCTGGCCACGCTCTGTGCCCTGGCGCTGAGCATCGTCATCACGCGCCTGATCGTTTCGCCCATCCGCCAGGCGGTGGGCAGCGCCGAGCGCGTCGCCCAGGGCGATCTGACCCAGCCGATCCAGAGCAGTCGCCGCGACGAAGTCGGCCAGCTGCTGCAGGCCCTCGGCGGCATGCAGCGGAGCCTGAAAGACACCGTGCAGCAGATGGCCGGTGCCTCCAGCCAGCTCGCCGCGGCTGCCGAGGAATTGCACGCGGTGACCGAGGAGAGTTCGCGTGGCCAGGTCCGCCAGCACGACGAGGTGCAGCAGGCTGCCACTGCAGTCAACCAGATGACCGCCGCGGTGGAAGAGGTGGCGCGTAATGCCGCCTCCACCTCCACCGCCTCCCAGGACACCAGCCGCGAAGCCCAGCAGGGTCGCGAGCAGGTGCAGCAGGCCGCCCAGGCCATGGCGGTGATGACCGGCGAGATCACCGACTCGACCCAGAAGGTGCAGACCCTGGAAGGCCAGGTGCGCGAGATCGGCAAATTGCTGGAGGTGATCCGCGGGATCGCCGAGCAGACCAACCTGCTGGCGCTCAATGCCGCCATCGAAGCCGCCCGGGCAGGCGAACAGGGCCGCGGCTTCGCCGTGGTGGCGGACGAGGTCCGTGCCCTGGCCCATCGCACTCAGGGGTCCACCGGCGAGATCGAACGCATGATGAGCGCCGTGCGCAGCAGCGCCGAGGAAGCGGTGGGCGCCATGCACAAGAGCCAGTCCCTGGCCGACAGCACCCAGGCGCGCGCCAATCGGGCCGGTGAAGCCCTGGACCGCATCGCCGCCGGGGTCGCCCAGATCGAGGAGCGCAACCTGGTGATCGCCAGTGCCGCCGAAGAGCAGGCCCAGGTCGCCCGCGAAGTGGATCGCAATCTGGTCAACATCCAGGACCTGTCCACCCAGACTGCTACCGGGGCCCAGCAGACGGCCGCCTCCAGCCAGGAGCTGTCGCGACTGGCCACCTCCTTCCAGAGCCTGGTGGCGCAATTCCGTTACTGATCGGCCACCCAGGGGACCTTCCGACCGGCGGTCAGCCTGCCCTCGCCGCAGCGAGTGGCAGGCTTCCCGCGCGGCCATGGGTCTGCCGACGTGACGCGCCGATGTTCGGAATTGAACATTGCGTGCCAGCGCGGTTCTGAACAGAAAGACCTGAATGGATGCTCCCATGCGCTTTACCTACGATGCCCGCCGCAGCTACCGCCTGATCGGCCTGGACGATGGTCGTCTGGCTGGGCAATTGCTGTGTGGGCAGCTTTACATCATGGTCGCGGGCGATGGAAAGCAACCGCAGTCCTATGCGCAGCTGGAAGATGACCAGTTGCGCACCGCCGAGGGCCAGCTGATCGGCTGTCGCGACGCGGATATCCTTACCCTGCAGCGAACTGGCGTAGCCCTGCGGCTGGAGCCACTCGACGCCTGAGGCAGAACGGCTAGCGCGATTCTCTCTATCTCGGGCCACCAGCATGGCCTCCACCACCGGGCGGCGGTATGAACAGCCAGTACCCGGGCAAGCACAACAGGGCCGCCAGCGCGGCCACTTTCGCGCTCTTCGCCATCACGACGATCGCTCCTGCCGAAGAGCCCTTCCCTTCTCCCCGTCATTGGACGCCAGGCCAAGCCGGAAAAGGCATAGACATGGGTTGAAGTCAGGCAAGAACGCCGTCCGGCCCGCTACATCCGTCGCCGATCGGTGGGAACCTCTTACGTAACTTGTCGCTCCATTTCCTTGAACGTCATCGAAAAGATGCCAAACGGGCGCCTTTTGGCCCCCTTCAGGAGATGTCATGTCCAGCGACAACCAGTACAGCATGCAGAACCCCCTTACCCAGTATCCCCAGCCGGAATTTGCCAAGCAGCCCCAGCAGGCCCCGGGTCTGGCCCAGGCCATGGAACCGCGCCCCGATCATGGCGAGGCCAGCTACAAGGGCTTCGGTCGCCTGGCCGGGCGCAAGGCGCTGATCACCGGCGCGGATTCGGGAATCGGTCGGGCCACGGCCATCGCCTATGCCCGGGAGGGTGCCGATCTGGTGCTCAACTACCTGCCCGAGGAAGAGGCCGACGCCCAGGAAGTGGTCAAGCTGGTGGAAGCCGAGGGTCGCAAGGCCGTCTGCGTTCCCGGTGACCTGAAGGACGAAGCCTTCTGCACCCAACTGGTGAGCAAGGCCAAGGAGGCCCTGGGTGGCCTCGACATCCTGGTCAATGTGGCTGGCAAGCAGACCGCCGTGCAGGACATCGCCGAGCTGACCACCGAGCAGTTCGACGCTACCTACAAGACCAACGTCTACGCCCTGTTCTGGCTGTGCAAGGCCGCGCTGCCGCACCTGCCGGCTGGCGCCGCCATCATCAACACCACCTCGATCCAGGCCACCCAGCCCTCGGAATTCCTGCTGGACTACGCCTCGACCAAGGCGGCCATCACCAACTTCACCAAGGCGCTGGCCAAGCAGGTCGCCAGCAAGGGCATCCGCGTCAATGCCGTAGCCCCCGGTCCCTTCTGGACGCCGCTGCAGCCCAGCGGTGGTCAGCCCCAGGAGAAGATCCCCACCTTCGGCGGCGAGACGGTGTTCAAGCGTCCCGGGCAGCCGGCGGAACTGGCGCCCATCTATGTACTGCTGGCCTCCCAGGAGTCGAGCTATGTGACCGGTGAGGTCTATGGCGCCACCGGAGGCATGGGCTGACGGCCATGGCGGCCTTCGATCCCGCCCGCCAGGATGGCTACGCGCCCCTGGCGGGCTATGCCGCCCTCTCCGATGGGCGTTCGGTCGCCCTGGTGGCGCCGGACGGCTCGCTGGACTGGTGGTGCGTGCCCAACATGGATTCCGCACCGCTGTTCGACCGCCTGCTGGATGCCCCGACAGGCGGTTTCTTTTCGATCGCGCCGGTGGCCGACTATCGCGTAGAGCGCGCCTACCGCGAAGACAGCAACGTCCTGGAAACCTGCTTTCACACCGCTGACGGCAGCGTGCGCCTCACCGAATCGCTCAACAGCGGTTCGGCCGGACGCCTGCCCTGGTGCGAACTGGGTCGCCGCGTCGAAGGCCTTTCCGGACGGGTCGAATTGCGTATCGAGCTGGTACCCGGGACCCAGGGCCAGACCGTGTCGCCCTGGATGCGCAGCACCCCCAATGGCGAGGTCATGCACGTCGATGGCGTGATGGCCACCCTGCGCTATTGCGAGCGGCTGGAGATCCTCCAATGCGATGATCGCCGATTGGTGGGGCGACTGGTACTGGAAGCCGGGCAACGCAGCGTCCTGGCCTTGACCGCGACCGAGAACGAACCCCTGGTGGTGCCCTCCCTGGACGAGGTGGACCAGCGTATCGATCGCAGTGACCAGGCCTGGCGCGAATGGGCCCAGGGCTTCGCCTACCGGGGCGAATTCCTCAGCGAGGTGAAGCGCTCGGCGCTGGCTCTCAAGCTGCTGCTCTACTCCCCCACCGGTGCCATCGTCGCCGCCGCCACCACCTCGCTGCCGGAACGCATCGGCGGCGACAAGAATTATGAATACCGCTATGCCTGGGTGCGCGATGCGGTCTTTACCATCAAGGCCTTCCTGCGCCTGGGTGCCCTCGGCGAGGCCCAGGCGGCCCTGGCCTGGATCCAGAACGTCATCCGCCGCCACGGCAATCGCCTGCATACCTGCTTTACCCTGGAAGGCGAACTGGCCCCCGAGGAACGCATCATTCCGGTTCCTGGCTATCGCGACTCCCAGCCGGTACGCGTCGGCAATCGCGCCAGCGCCCAGTGTCAGCTGAGTCTCTATGGCGATCTACTGGAGACCTTCCGCCTCTATGCCAGCAAGGGCCATGTGCTGGATTTCGCCACCGCCAGCCTGCTCACCGACCTGGCCAATCTCTGTGCCGATGGTTGGCGCCAGCCGGATGCCGGCATGTGGGAATTGCCTGAAGAGCGCCACTACACCCTGTCCAAGCTGGGCTGCTGGTTCGCCCTGGACCGCGCCGTGACCCTGGCCCGCGATGGCCATATCCCCGACGCCATGTGCGGTCGCTGGGCGCGCGAGCGCGACCGCATCCGCGATTGGGTCAACCAGCACTGCTGGAGCGAACGCAAGCAGGCCTACACCTTCTATGCCGGTACCGAGCGCCTGGACGCCGGGCTGCTGCTCGGCATCCGCTTCGGCTTCGACGGTGGTGAGCGTTCGGTCAGCACCCTGGCGGCCATTCGCCGTGAGTTGGCCCATGGCCCTCTGGTCTATCGCTACAGCGGTGCCGAGCAGGAAGAAGGTGCGTTCCTGGCCTGTTCCTACTGGATGGTCGAGGCCCATGCCGTGCTGGGCGAGGTGGACCAGGCGCGGGAACTGATGCGCGAGGTCCTGGCCGCCAGTCTCAATGGCGTCGGCCTGATGACCGAGATGCGCGATCCCCGGGATGGCGCGGCCCTGGGCAACTTCCCCCAAGGCCTGAGTCACCTGGCCATGGTGCATGCGGCGCTGATCCTGGAAGAGCCGGAGCCCGAGGCGTGAGCGATCTGGATTTCACCCGCCCGGTGGACGAGGTCGCCCGGCAACTGATCGGGGCGACGCTCAGGGTCGAGGGTGTGGGCGGCCTGATCGTCGAGACCGAGGCCTACGACGGCGAAGACCCGGCCTCCCACAGCTTTTCCGGCCCCACTCCGCGCAACCGCGCCATGTTCGGTCCGCCCGGGCATGCCTATGTCTATCGCTCCTATGGCATCCACTGGTGCTTCAATCTGGTCTGCCGCGAGGCCGGGCATGGCGCGGGTGTGCTGATCCGCGCGCTGGAGCCACTGTGGGGTCTGGAGGTGATGCGGGAACGTCGGGGCGGCCTGGCCGATCGCCTGCTGTGCGCCGGTCCCGGCCGGCTATGCCAGGCCCTCGCCATCGACGGCAGTCACGATGGCTTGCCGCTGATCGAGCCACCCTTCCTGCTGGAGCCCGCGGCTGCCGAGGTAGCGGTGATCGCGGGCCCGCGCATCGGCATCAGCCGCGCGCGCGAGGTGCCCTGGCGCTTCGGCCTGGCCGGTTCGCACTATCTGAGTCGTGGCTTTGCCAAAGCGCCCCAGCCCGGCGATAACAGCTAGGCTGAAGGCAACGACCGTTGCCGCAACCTCTCGGAGGCCCCATGCGCGCCAGTCAGCTGCTGCCTATCGCCCTGCTCTTTCCCCTCCTCGCCCAGGCGAGCCTGCGCTGTGGTCAGAGTCTCGTCGAGGAAGGCGACAGCGTCGAACAGGTGCTGGCCGCCTGCGGCGCCCCGGCCGAGCGCAAGATCAATCCACCGGCGCTGCGTAACAACAACGTGCCCAAATTCAATGCCGCCGAGACCCAGTTCTGGACCTATGGCCCGGAGAACGGCGCCTCGCGGCACCTCAAGTTCATCGACGGCAAGCTGGTGGAGATCAGAGTCGAGCGTTAGCGGGAAGCCTCCCTCACCCCAACCCTCTCCCGGAGGGAGAGGGGGAAAAGCACCAGCTCCGACGCAGGGGCGAGGCGGCTCAGGCGTAGGTTGGGTTGAGCGCAGCGAAGCCCAACGGCCAGACACCCTCACCCCAACCCTCTCCCTGAGGGTGAGGGAGAAAAGCACCAGCTCCGACGCAGGGGCGAGGCGGCTCAGGCGTAGATTGTGTTGAGCGCAGCGAAGCCCAAAGGCCAGACACCCTCACCCCAACCCTCTCCCGGAAGGAGAGGGGGAAAGGCAGCAGCTCCGACGCAGGGGCGAGGCGGCTCAGGCGTAGATTGTGTTGAGCGC
>NZ_JAQYZY010000031.1:0-17630 GCF_028640825.1 Pseudomonas sp. LA5 | reverse complement strand
AGATCAATCGATTACTCGATGATCTTGGCAACCACGCCGGCGCCGACGGTACGACCGCCTTCACGGATGGCGAAACGCAGACCGTCTTCCATCGCGATCGGAGCGATCAGGGTGACAACCATCTTGATGTTGTCGCCCGGCATCACCATCTCGACGCCTTCCGGCAGCTCGCAGTTACCGGTCACGTCGGTGGTGCGGAAGTAGAACTGCGGACGGTAGCCCTTGAAGAACGGGGTGTGACGACCGCCTTCTTCCTTGGACAGCACGTACACTTCGCACTCGAACTTGGTGTGCGGCTTGATGGTGTTCGGCTTGGCCAGAACCTGGCCACGCTCCACGTCTTCACGCTTGGTGCCACGCAGCAGCACGCCGACGTTCTCGCCAGCACGGCCTTCGTCCAGCAGCTTGCGGAACATTTCAACGCCGGTGCAGGTGGTCTTGACGGTGGCCTTGATGCCCACGATCTCGACTTCTTCCTGGATGCGGACGATGCCACGCTCGACACGACCGGTGACCACGGTGCCGCGACCGGAGATCGAGAACACGTCCTCGATCGGCATCAGGAACGGCTTGTCGATGGCACGCTCGGGCTCGGGGATGTACGAGTCCAGGGTCTCGACCAGCTTGCGCACGGCAGAGGTACCCATTTCGTTGTCGTCGTTGCCGTTCAGCGCCATCAGCGCGGAGCCGATCACGATCGGGGTGTCGTCGCCCGGGAAGTCGTAGGTGTTCAGCAGATCGCGAACTTCCATCTCGACCAGTTCCAGCAGCTCGGCGTCGTCAACCATGTCGGCCTTGTTCAGGAACACGACGATGTAGGGAACGCCTACCTGACGGGACAGCAGGATGTGCTCGCGGGTCTGCGGCATGGGGCCGTCAGCAGCCGAGCAAACCAGGATCGCGCCGTCCATCTGGGCAGCACCGGTGATCATGTTCTTCACGTAGTCGGCGTGGCCGGGGCAGTCGACGTGCGCGTAGTGACGGATCGCCGAGTCGTACTCAACGTGGGAGGTGTTGATGGTGATACCACGAGCCTTTTCTTCCGGCGCGTTGTCGATCTGGTCGAAACCACGAGCGGAACCGCCCCAGGTGTCGGCACAGACTTTGGTCAGCGCAGCGGTCAGAGTGGTCTTGCCATGGTCAACGTGACCGATGGTGCCCACGTTCAGGTGCGGTTTGTTACGTTCGAATTTTTCTTTAGCCACGAGATAAAACCTCTAGTCAAAGCGCTGATTAAGCTTGTTTCTTGATGATGGCTTCGGCGATGTTCGACGGAGCTTCGGCGTACTTGGAGAACTCCATGGAGTAGCTTGCGCGACCCTGAGACATGGAGCGGACATCCGTAGCGTAGCCAAACATCTCGCCCAGCGGAACCTCGGCACGGATGACCTTGCCGGTCACGGTGTCTTCCATACCCTGGATCAGGCCACGACGACGGTTCAGGTCGCCCATGACGTCGCCCATGTAGTCTTCCGGGGTCACGACCTCGACCTTCATGATCGGCTCGAGCAGCACGGCACCACCCTTCTGGGTGAGCTGCTTGGTCGCCATGGAGGCGGCGATCTTGAACGCCATCTCGTTGGAGTCGACGTCGTGGTAGGAACCATCGAACACAGCGGCCTTCAGGCCGAGCAGCGGATAGCCGGCAACGATGCCGTTCTTCATCTGCTCTTCGATGCCCTTCTGGATCGCCGGGATGTATTCCTTCGGAATCACACCACCCACGACTTCGCTGACGAACTCCAGACCTTCCTGACCTTCGTCGGCCGGCGCGAAGCGAATCCAGCAGTGACCGAACTGGCCACGACCACCCGACTGGCGAACGAACTTGCCTTCGATCTCGCAGGTGTTGCGGATGGTTTCGCGGTAGGCGACCTGAGGCTTACCGATGTTCGCTTCCACGCCGAATTCGCGCTTCATGCGGTCCACCAGGATGTCCAGGTGCAGCTCGCCCATGCCGGAGATGATGGTCTGACCGGACTCTTCGTCGGTCTTGACGCGGAACGAGGGATCTTCCTGAGCCAGCTTGCCCAGTGCGATACCCATCTTTTCCTGGTCGGCCTTGGTCTTCGGCTCGACGGCGACCGAAATCACCGGCTCCGGGAAGTCCATGCGCTCGAGGATGATCGGCTTCTCGATCGAGCACAGGGTGTCACCGGTGGTGACGTCCTTCATGCCGATCAGGGCGGCGATGTCGCCAGCACGAACTTCCTTGATCTCTTCACGGGTGTTGGCGTGCATCTGCACCATACGGCCGACGCGCTCCTTCTTGCCCTTCACCGAGTTGATGACGGAGTCACCGGAGCTCAGTACACCCGAGTAGACGCGGGCGAAGGTCAAGGTACCCACGAAGGGGTCGGTAGCGATCTTGAACGCCAGAGCCGAGAAGGGCTCGTTATCGTCTGCGTGACGCTCGTCGTGGATTTCCTCGTTGTCCGGGTTGGTACCCTTGATCGCGGGAATCTCGACCGGCGCCGGCAGGAAGTCGATCACGGCGTCCAGAACCAGGGGCACGCCCTTGTTCTTGAACGAGGAACCGCAAACGGCCGGGACGATTTCGCAGGCGATGGTACGCTGACGCAGGCCGGCCTTGATCTCGTCGATCGACAGCTCGCCGCCTTCCAGGTACTTGTTCATCAGCTCTTCGTTGGCTTCGGCCGCAGCCTCGACCATGTTGGAGCGCCACTGCTCAGCATCGGCCAGCATGTCCGCAGGAATGTCTTCCTCGCGATAGGTCATGCCCTGGTCGTCATCGTTCCAGAAGATGGCCTTCATCTTCAGCAGGTCGATCTGGCCCAGGAAGTTCTCTTCCGCGCCGATGGCCAGCTGAACCGGGACCGGAGTGTGGCCCAGGCGCTTCTTGATCTGCTCGACGACGCGCAGGAAGTTGGCACCGGCACGGTCCATCTTGTTGACGTAGACGATGCGCGGGACGCCGTACTTGTTGGCCTGACGCCATACGGTTTCGGACTGGGGCTCGACACCGGAGGTACCGCAGAACACTACGACCGCACCGTCCAGCACGCGCAGGGAACGCTCCACCTCAATGGTGAAGTCCACGTGGCCGGGGGTATCGATGATGTTTACGCGGTACTTGTCGTACTGCTTGGTCGAACCGGACCAGAACGCGGTGGTGGCAGCGGAGGTGATGGTGATACCACGCTCCTGCTCCTGCACCATCCAGTCCATGGTCGCAGCGCCGTCGTGAACCTCACCCATTTTGTGGTTCACGCCGGTATAGAACAGAATCCGCTCGGTGGTAGTCGTCTTACCTGCGTCCACGTGGGCGCAGATACCGATGTTCCGATAGCGGTTAATAGCGGTTGTACGAGCCATAAGGTCCTCGCTTGATTGGAAGCGCTAGGCTTAGAAGCGGTAGTGCGAGAAGGCCTTGTTGGCTTCTGCCATGCGATGCACGTCTTCGCGCTTCTTGACTGCGGCACCCTTGCCTTCAAAAGCGTCCATGAGTTCACCCGCCAGGCGCAGAGCCATGGACTTCTCACCACGCTTGCGCGCGGAGTCCACCAGCCAGCGCATGGCCAGGGCATTACGACGGGAAGGACGAACCTCAACCGGCACCTGGTAGGTAGCACCGCCGACACGGCGGGACTTCACTTCGACCAGCGGAGCGATGGCGTCGAGCGCTTTTTCGAAAACTTCCAGGGGTTCGGCATTCTTGGAACGCTCTTTGACCTTGTCCAGAGCACCATAAACGATACGCTCGGCAACGGCTTTCTTGCCGCTCTCCATCACGTGGTTCATGAACTTGGCCAGGATCTGGCTTCCGTATTTCGGATCGTCAAGTATTTCGCGCTTGGCCGCTACACGACGTCTTGGCATTGATAAGCCCTCAAAACGGTCTTCAGGTTAGCTCGGGACTCGTTGCCCGACCTTACTCTTATCGACTCGAACAAAAAGAAAGGTGATTACTTCGGACGCTTGGTGCCGTACTTGGAACGGCCCTGCTTGCGGTCCTTCACACCGGTGGTGTCCAGCGAGCCGCGCACGGTGTGATAACGCACACCCGGCAGATCCTTGACCCGGCCACCGCGGATCAGCACGACGCTGTGTTCCTGCAGATTGTGACCTTCACCGCCGATGTAGGAGGTGACTTCGAAGCCGTTGGTCAGACGTACACGGCAGACCTTCCGCAGTGCGGAGTTGGGCTTCTTGGGAGTGGTGGTGTACACGCGGGTGCACACGCCACGACGTTGCGGGCAGTTTTGCAGCGCAGGCACGTCGGATTTCTCGACGATACGCTTGCGTGCACTACGCACCAGCTGGTTGATAGTTGCCATCTATAGCTCCACTGATTGTCTTGCGACATAAACGAAATAGCAGAACGTCAGTCCTGCCCATTTTCGGGGAACGAAAGTCTAAAGAGCTTGGGCGCTCCAGTCAAGACAAAGCCCCCGGACGCCTGGGGCGCCGGGGGCTTTGTCAAGCGAGACCTGCTACCGAACTCAGCTGGCGCTGGAGTTCAGCGCCTCGGTCAGGGCGGCTTCGGCCTCGCTGGCGCTCACGCGCTGCGGCTTGCCGAGTTCGCGCTGGCGCTTGCGCTCGCTGTGGTAGGCCAGACCGGTACCGGCCGGGATCAGACGACCCACTACCACGTTTTCCTTCAGGCCGCGCAGGAAGTCGCGCTTGCCGGTCACGGCGGCTTCGGTCAGGACACGGGTGGTCTCCTGGAAGGAAGCGGCCGAGATGAAGGACTCGGTGGACAGCGAAGCCTTGGTGATACCCAGCAGGACGCGCTCGTACTTGGCGACGAAACGATCATTGCCCACCAGTTGCTCGTTCTCTTCCAGGACGTGGGTCAGTTCGACCTGATCGCCCTTGATGAAGCTCGAGTCGCCGGTGTCGCTCACTTCGACCTTGCGCAGCATCTGCCGCAGGATGGTCTCGATGTGCTTGTCGTTGATCTTCACGCCCTGCAGACGGTACACGTCCTGGATCTCGTTGACGATGTACTTGGCCAGCGCGCTGACACCCAGCAGACGCAGGATATCGTGCGGGTTGCTCGGACCGTCGGAGATAACTTCGCCGCGGCTTACCTGTTCGCCTTCGAAGACGTTCAGGTGGCGCCACTTCGGAATCAGCTCCTCGTAGGGATCGGTGCCATCGGTCGGGGTGATGACCAGACGACGCTTGCCCTTGGTTTCCTTGCCAAAGGAGATGGTACCGCTGATCTCCGCCAGGATTGCCGGCTCCTTGGGACGACGCGCCTCGAAGAGGTCGGCCACGCGGGGCAGACCACCGGTGATGTCGCGGGTCTTGGAGGTTTCCTGGGGGATACGGGCGATAACGTCACCCACATGCACCTTGGCACCGTCGCTCAGGTTGACCAGCGCGTTCGGCGGCAGGAAGTACTGGGCCGGTACGTCGGTACCCGGCAGCAGCAGGTCCTTGCCATTGGCGTCGATCAGCTTGACCGCCGGACGGATGTCCTTGCCGGAAGTCGGACGATCCTTGGCGTCGAGCACCTCGATGTTGGTCAGACCGGTCAGTTCGTCGGTCTGGCGCTTGATGGTGATGCCCTCCTCCATGCCGACGAAGGCCACGGTACCGTCCATCTCGGTGACGATGGGGTGGGTGTGCGGGTCCCACTTGGCGACGATGGCGCCAGCGTCGACCTTGTCGCCTTCCTTGACCGAAATCACTGCACCGTAGGGCAGCTTGTAGCGCTCGCGCTCGCGACCGAAGTCGTCGGCGATGGCCAGCTCACCGGAACGGGACACGGCAACCAGGGCGCCATCGGCACGTTCGACGTGCTTCAGGTTGTGCAGGCGGATGGCGCCGCCGTTCTTGACCTGGACGCTGTCGGCCGCGGAGGTCCGGCTGGCCGCACCACCGATGTGGAAGGTACGCATGGTCAGCTGGGTACCCGGCTCACCGATGGACTGGGCGGCGATGACGCCGACCGCTTCACCGATGTTGACCTGATGACCGCGAGCCAGATCGCGACCGTAGCACTTGGCGCAGATGCCATGACGGGTTTCGCAGGTGATCGGCGAACGCACCACGACTTCGTCGACGCTGTTGAGCTCGAGGAACTCGACCCAGCGCTCGTCGACCAGGGTGCCGGCCGGCACGATGATCTCGTCGGTACCCGGCTTGGGCACGTCACGGGCGATGACTCGACCCAGCACGCGCTCACCCAGGGGCTCGACCACGTCGCCGCCTTCGATGTGCGGGGTCATGATCAGGCCGCGCTCGGTACCGCAGTCGACCTCGGTCACCACCAGGTCCTGGGCCACGTCGACTAGACGACGGGTCAGGTAACCGGAGTTCGCGGTCTTCAGTGCGGTATCCGCGAGACCCTTACGGGCACCGTGGGTGGAGATGAAGTACTGGAGTACGTTCAGGCCTTCACGGAAGTTGGCGGTAATGGGCGTCTCGATGATGGAGCCGTCCGGCTTGGCCATCAGGCCACGCATGCCGGCGAGCTGACGAATCTGGGCCGCGGAACCCCGGGCGCCGGAATCGGCCATCATATACATGGAGTTGAAGGACTCCTGATCGACTTCCTTGCCCGCGCGGTCGATGACCTTCTCTTTCGAGAGGTTGGTCATCATCGCCTTGGACACTTCGTCGTTGGCCTTCGACCAGAGGTCGATCACCTTGTTGTACTTCTCGCCCTGGGTCACCAGGCCGGAGGCGTACTGGCTCTCGATCTCCTTCACCTCGGCGGTGGCAGCATCGATGATGCGCGCCTTCTCATCCGGAATGACGAAGTCGTTGACGCCGATGGAGACGCCGGACAGGGTCGAATAGGCGAAACCGGTGTACATCAGCTGGTCGGCGAAGATGACGGTGTCCTTCAGACCCACCACGCGGTAGCAGTGGTTGATCAGCTTGGAGATGGCCTTCTTCTTCATCGACTGGTTGACCACGTCATACGGCAGACCGGCAGGCACGACCTGGAACAGCAGCGCGCGGCCGACGGTGGTGTCGACGATGCGGGTGTTCTTGGTCAGGCTGCCGTCCTTGTGACGGATGGTCTCGTTGATGCGCACCTTGACCTTGGCATGCAGGGCGGCTTCGCCGGCACGGAAGACGCGATCGACTTCCTGCAGGTCGGCGAACACGCGGCCTTCGCCCTTGGCGTTGATGGCTTCGCGGGTCATGTAGTACAGACCCAGCACCACGTCCTGCGACGGCACGATGATCGGCTCGCCGTTGGCGGGCGACAGGATGTTGTTGGTCGACATCATCAGGGCGCGCGCTTCCAGCTGGGCTTCCAGCGTCAGCGGCACGTGCACGGCCATCTGGTCACCGTCGAAGTCGGCGTTGTACGCGGCGCAGACCAGCGGGTGCAGCTGGATGGCCTTGCCTTCGATGAGGACCGGCTCGAACGCCTGGATACCCAGACGGTGCAGGGTCGGGGCGCGGTTGAGCAGCACCGGGTGTTCGCGGATGACTTCGGCGAGAACGTCCCAGACCTCGGGCAGTTCGCGCTCGACCATCTTCTTGGCGGCCTTGATGGTGGTCGCCATGCCGCGGGCTTCCAGCTTGCCGAAGATGAACGGCTTGAACAGCTCCAGCGCCATCTTCTTGGGCAGACCGCACTGGTGCAGACGCAGGGTCGGGCCCACGGTGATAACGGAACGACCGGAGTAGTCGACGCGCTTGCCCAGCAGGTTCTGACGGAAACGACCCTGCTTGCCCTTGATCATGTCGGCCAGGGACTTCAGCGGGCGCTTGTTGGAGCCGGTGATGGCCCGGCCGCGACGGCCGTTGTCCAGCAGGGCGTCAACGGCTTCCTGCAGCATGCGCTTCTCGTTGCGCACGATGATGTCGGGCGCGGCGAGGTCGAGCAGCCGCTTGAGGCGGTTGTTCCGGTTGATGACGCGACGATAGAGATCGTTCAGGTCGGAGGTCGCGAAGCGACCGCCATCCAGCGGTACCAGCGGACGCAGGTCCGGCGGCAGCACGGGCAGCACGGTCATGACCATCCACTCCGGCTTGTTGCCGGAACCCTGGAAGGCTTCCATCAGCTTCAGGCGCTTGGACAGCTTCTTGATCTTGGTCTCGGAGTTGGTCTGCGGAATCTCTTCGCGCAGGCGACCGATCTCGTGCTCCAGATCAATGGCGCCGAGCAGCTGGAATACGGCTTCCGCACCCATGCGGGCGTCGAAGTCGTCACCGAATTCTTCCAGTGCCTCGAAGTACTGCTCGTCGTTCAGCAGCTGGTACTTCTCGAGGGTGGTCATGCCCGGATCAATCACCACGTAGCTCTCGAAATAGAGCACGCGCTCGATGTCACGCAGGGTCATGTCCAGCAGCAGGCCGATACGCGACGGCAGCGACTTCAGGAACCAGATGTGGGCGACGGGCGAAGCCAGCTCGATGTGACCCATGCGCTCGCGGCGCACCTTGGCCAGGGCGACTTCCACGCCGCACTTCTCGCAGATCACGCCGCGGTGCTTGAGGCGCTTGTACTTTCCGCACAGGCACTCGTAGTCCTTGACCGGGCCAAATATCTTGGCGCAGAACAGACCATCGCGCTCGGGCTTGAAGGTACGGTAGTTGATGGTCTCCGGCTTCTTCACTTCACCGAACGACCAGGAACGAATCATCTCGGGCGAGGCCAGACCGATACGGATGGCATCGAACTCCTCGAGTTGACCCTGGTTTTTCAACAGATTGAGCAAGTCTTTCAAGGCCTTTCCTCCTCACGGACCGGAGGCGACCGCCGCGCGGTCGCCTCCTCTAGGGTCTCGTGTTATTCGGTTTCCAGTTCGATATCGATGCCGAGCGAGCGGATTTCCTTGATCAGTACGTTGAAGGACTCGGGCATGCCGGCCTCCATGCGGTGATCCCCGTCCACGATGTTCTTGTACATCTTGGTCCGGCCGTTCACATCGTCCGACTTCACCGTCAGCATTTCCTGCAGGGTGTAAGCCGCGCCATAGGCCTCCAGTGCCCAGACCTCCATCTCCCCGAAACGCTGACCACCGAACTGCGCCTTACCACCCAGCGGCTGCTGGGTAACCAGGCTGTAGGAACCGGTGGAACGGGCGTGCATCTTGTCGTCCACCAGGTGGTTCAGCTTGAGCATGTACATGTAGCCGACGGTGGTGGTGCGCTCGAAGGCATTGCCGGTGCGGCCGTCGTACAGACGCATCTGGCCACTCTCCGGCAGATCGGCCAGCTTCAGCATAGCCTTGATCTCGCTTTCCTTGGCACCGTCGAACACCGGGGTGGCCATGGGCACACCGCCACGCAGGTTCTTCGCCAGGTCAAGGACTTCCTTATCGCTCAGGTCGTCGAGCTTCTCCTGACGGCCACCGATCTCGTTGTAGATCTCGTGCAGGAAGCTGCGCAGTTCGGCAACCTTGCGCTGCTCCTCGATCATCACGTTGATCTTCTC
Source organism: Pseudomonas sp. LA5 (assembly GCF_028640825.1). Taxonomy (NCBI): domain Bacteria; kingdom Pseudomonadati; phylum Pseudomonadota; class Gammaproteobacteria; order Pseudomonadales; family Pseudomonadaceae; genus Pseudomonas; species Pseudomonas sp. LA5. The sequence continues at coordinate 8,257 of NZ_JAQYZY010000031.1, read as the reverse complement.
GCCCAGGCCCTTGGCCGCGAGGCCCAGGTGGGTTTCGAGGATCTGACCGACGTTCATCCGCGAAGGTACGCCCAGCGGATTCAGCACGATGTCCACCGGCGTGCCGTTGGCGTCGTAGGGCATGTCTTCGACCGGCATGATCACCGAGACCACACCCTTGTTACCGTGACGACCGGCCATCTTGTCGCCCGGCTGGATACGGCGCTTGATGGCGAGGTAGACCTTGACGATCTTCAGTACGCCCGGCGCCAGGTCATCGCCCTGCTGCAGCTTGCGCTTCTTGTCTTCGAACTTGTCATCCAGCAGCTGGCGACGGTCGGACAGGTAGGCCTGGGCCTTTTCCAGCTGCTCGTTGTGAGCATCTTCCGCCATGCGCAGCTTGAACCACTGACCACGCTCGAGGCCGTTCAGGTACTCGTCGGTGATGACGGCACCCTTCTTGACCGCCGGGCCGCCTTCGGCGACCTGACCGACCAGGGCCTGACGAAGACGCTCGAAGGTCGCGCCTTCGACGATGCGGAACTCCTCGTTCAGATCCTTGCGGATCTCGTCGAGCTGGGACTTCTCGATGGCCAGGGCGCGGGAGTCGCGCTCGACGCCGTCACGGGTGAAGACCTGGACGTCGATGACGGTACCCTTGGTGCCGGTGGGCACACGCAGGGAGGTGTCCTTCACGTCGCTGGCCTTCTCGCCGAAGATGGCGCGCAGCAGCTTCTCTTCCGGAGTCAGCTGGGTTTCGCCCTTGGGCGTGACCTTGCCGACCAGGATGTCACCGGCACCGACTTCGGCACCGACGTAAACGATACCGGCCTCGTCCAGCTTGTTCAGCGCAGCCTCACCCACGTTCGGGATGTCGGAGGTGATTTCCTCCGGGCCGAGCTTGGTGTCACGGGCCACACAGGTCAGTTCCTGGATGTGGATGGTGGTGAAGCGATCTTCCTGGACCACGCGCTCCGATAGACAGATGGAGTCTTCGAAGTTGAAGCCGTTCCAGGGCATGAAGGCTACGCGCATGTTCTGACCCAGTGCCAGCTCGCCCATGTCGGTCGAGGGGCCATCGGCCAGGATGTCGAACTTGGCCACCTGATCACCCTTGCTCACCAGCGGACGCTGGTTGATGCAGGTGTTCTGGTTGGAACGGGTGTACTTGGTCAGGTTGTAGATGTCGACGCCGGCTTCACCGGTCTCGACTTCGTCATCATTGACGCGCACCACGATACGGCTGGCATCGACGGAGTCGATCACGCCACCCCGACGGGCGACGACGCAGACGCCGGAGTCACGGGCGACGTTGCGCTCCATGCCGGTACCGACCAGCGGCTTGTCCGAACGCAGGGTCGGCACGGCCTGACGCTGCATGTTGGAACCCATCAGCGCGCGGTTGGCGTCGTCGTGCTCGAGGAACGGAATCAGCGAGGCGGCGACGGAGACGACCTGCTTGGGCGAAACGTCCATCAGGGTGACGTCTTCGGGCGCCTTGACGGTGAATTCGTTCAGATGACGCACGGCTACCAGCTCGTCGATCAGCCGGTTGTTCTCGTCCAGCCCTGCAGAAGCCTGTGCGATCACATGGTTGGCTTCTTCAATGGCCGACAGGAAGACGATCTCGTCGGTGGCCACGCCGTCCTTGACCATGCGGTACGGGCTTTCGAGGAAGCCGTACTGATTGGTGCGGGCATAGGCAGCCAGGGAGTTGATCAGGCCGATGTTCGGACCTTCCGGCGTTTCGATCGGGCAGACCCGGCCGTAGTGCGTCGGGTGTACGTCACGGACTTCGAAGCCGGCACGCTCACGGGTCAGACCGCCCGGGCCGAGTGCGGAGACGCGGCGCTTGTGGGTGATCTCCGACAGCGGGTTGTTCTGGTCCATGAACTGGGACAGCTGGCTGGAACCGAAGAATTCCTTGATCGCGGCGGCCACGGGCTTGGCGTTGATCAGATCCTGCGGCATCAGGCCTTCGCTCTCGGCCATGGACAGGCGTTCCTTGACGGCACGCTCTACCCGCACCAGACCCACGCGGAACTGGTTCTCGGCCATTTCACCGACGCAACGGACACGGCGGTTACCCAGGTGGTCGATGTCGTCGACGATGCCCTTGCCGTTACGGATGTCGACCAGGGTCTTGAGCACGTCGACGATGTCTTCGCGACTCAGGACGCCCGAGCCTTCGATGGCGTCGCGACCGATACGGCGGTTGAACTTCATGCGGCCGACAGCGGACAGGTCGTAACGCTCGGCGCTGAAGAACAGGTTGTTGAACAGGGTCTCGGCAGCTTCCTTGGTCGGCGGCTCGCCGGGACGCATCATCCGGTAGATCTCGACCAGGGCTTCCAGCTGGTTGCCGGTGGAGTCGATCTTCAGGGTATCGGAGATGAACGGACCGCAGTCGATGTCGTTGGTGTACAGCGTCTCGAACTGCACGACATTGGCCTTGGCCATCTTGGCCAGCATGTCCAGGGTCAGTTCGGTGTTGCACTCGGCGATGATCTCGCCAGTGGACGGGTGCACGACAGCCTTGGCGGTGGTACGGCCAATGACATAATCGAAGGGCACTTCCAGCTCGCTCAGACCGGATTTTTCCAGCTGGTTGATGTGGCGAGCGGTCACCCGACGGCCCTGCTCCACGATCACCTTGCCGCTGCCATCCTTGATGTCGAAGCTGGCGATGTCGCCGCGCAGGCGCTGGGGCACCAGCTCGAACGTCAGCATCTCACCCTTGATGTGGAAGGTGTTGGTGTCATAGAACGCATCCAGCACCTCTTCGGTGCTGTAGCCGAGCGCGCGCAGCAGTACCGAGGCCGGCAGCTTGCGGCGACGGTCGATACGGACGAACACGGCGTCCTTGGGATCGAATTCGAAGTCGAGCCAGGAGCCGCGGTAGGGAATGATGCGCGCCGAGTACAGCAGCTTGCCCGAGCTGTGGGTCTTGCCGCGGTCGTGGTCGAAGAACACGCCCGGGCTGCGGTGCAGCTGGGACACGATGACGCGTTCGGTACCATTGATGATGAAGGTACCGTTCTCGGTCATCAGGGGGATTTCCCCCATGTAGACTTCCTGCTCCTTGATGTCCTTGATCGCCTTGTTCGACGACTCGCGGTCGAAAATGATCAGGCGAACCTTGACTCGCAGCGGGACAGCGAAGGTCACGCCACGCAGGACGCATTCCTTCACATCGAAAGCCGGCTCGCCCAGGCGATAGCCGACGTATTCCAGGGCCGCATTGCCGGAATAGCTGATAATCGGGAAAACGGACTTGAAGGCCGCATGCAGGCCGATATCGCGGAACTGGTCTTTGCCTGCGCCCGCCTGCAGGAATTCGCGGTACGAATCCAGTTGGATAGCCAGCAAATAGGGCACGTCCATGACGTGCGGCAACTTGCTAAAGTCCTTGCGGATACGTTTTTTCTCAGTGTATGAGTAAGCCATCAGCGTTCCCCAGCTTGGTCACCAGCTTGTTTGGCCTCTCCGACGGGAGCAGCCGGAAAATCGGGCAAACCCTTTGGTCTGCCGCACCCCGAGAGCGAGGTGGATACAGCGCATCTTGTCAGGCGGATATGCTCGCTCTGTACAAAACGGCAAAAGGCCGGTGGCGTTCGCCACCAGCCATCAGCCGAACGTGAAACGTTGCGGCTGTAGACGCAAGAACCGAACTTACTTGAGCTCGACCTTGGCGCCTGCTTCTTCCAGAGCCTTCTTGGCAGCTTCGCCTTCCTCTTTGGAGACGCCTTCCTTGACCACGCCCGGGGCGCCGTCAACGACAGCCTTGGCTTCTTTCAGGCCCAGGCCGGTCAGTTCACGAACGACCTTGATGACGTTCACTTTCTTGTCGCCGGTCTCGGTCAACATGATGGTGAATTCGGTCTGCTCTTCGACGACGGCAGCGGCAGCAGCCGGGCCAGCGGCAGCGGCGGCAGCGGCGGTCACGCCGAACTTCTCTTCCATCGCCTTGATCAGTTCCACCACTTGCATGACGGACATTTCGGATACGGCGTTGATGATGTCTTCGTTGGTCAGAGCCATGACTCTAGATTCCTATAACAGGGTGCGGCTTCAGGCCGCAAATAATAAGAAAGACTTGCAGGAAACGCAGCACGCGCGATTAGGCGGCGGCAGCTTCCTTTTGGTCGCGAATGGCGGCGAGGGTACGAGCCAGCTTGCTGGTAGCGCCCTGGATGACACTCATCAGCTGGGACACAGCTTCGTCGTAGGTCGGCAGGGTTGCCAGTACGTCGATCTGGTTAGCCGGGATGAGCTTGCCTTCGAACGCGGCGGCCTTGATCTCGAACTTGTCCTGACCCTTGGCGAAATCCTTGAAGATACGGGCGGCAGCGCCCGGATGCTCCTGGGAGAACGCGATCAGGGTCGGGCCCTTGAAGGTGTCGTTGAGAACGTCGAAAGACGTGCCTTCAACGGCACGACGCAGCAGGGTGTTACGTACGACACGTACATAGACACCAGCCGCGCGGGCCTCTTTACGGAGTCCGGTCATGGCACCCACAGTCACGCCACGGGCATCGGCCACGACAGCGGACAGGGCACCTTGGGCAGCCTCGTTGACTTCAGCGACGATAGCCTTCTTGTCTTCGAGTTTGATTGCCACGGGTTTAACTCCTGGATGTTACCGTTTCGCCCGATGGACTGGGCGGCGTTTTGGTGTCTGACTCGGTAACCGAATCGGGAGCACCATCTGCGTAGGCTGGGGTTTCCCCGGTTTAAGACTTGCGTCCCCTACGGTCTTGGACAGCCCCCGCCAGGCAGGGACCCCAATCTTGGTGCCGCGCCCGAAGGCACGGCGACTTGTATCTTGCTTAGGCTTCCAGGGAAGCCTGGTCGATCTGCAGACCCGGGCCCATGGTGGAGCTCAGGGTAATGCGCTTGACGTAGATGCCCTTGGAGGTCGAGGGCTTCAGGCGCTTCAGGTCGGCCAGCAGAGCTTCAACGTTCTGCTTCAGCTTCGCGGGCTCGAAATCGATCTTGCCAACGGAAGCGTGGATGATGCCGTTCTTGTCGGTACGGAAACGCACCTGACCAGCCTTGGCATTCTTGACGGCAGTAGCGACGTCCGGGGTCACGGTGCCAACCTTGGGGTTGGGCATCAGACCGCGCGGGCCGAGCAGCTGGCCCAGCTGACCGACAACGCGCATGGCGTCCGGCGAGGCAATGACCACGTCGTAGCTCAGGTCGCCGCCCTTCATCTCGGCAGCCAGGTCGTCCATGCCGACTCGCTCGGCACCGGCAGCCAGCGCGGCTTCGGCGTTGGCACCCTGGGTGAACACGGCAACGCGAACCGACTTGCCAGTGCCATTGGGCAGCACGGTGGCGCCACGAACGACCTGGTCGGATTTACGCGGATCCACACCCAGGTTCACGGAGACGTCGATGGACTCCTTGAACTTGATGGTGGACAGCTCGGCCAGCAGGGCTGCAGCTTCTTCGAAGCCGTACTGCTTGCCAGCCTGGATTTTTTCGGCGAAAGCCTTTTGACGCTTAGTGAGCTTGGCCATTACACGCCCTCCACATTCAGACCCATGCTACGAGCGGAACCGGCGATGGTACGCACGGCGGCGTCCATATCGGCGGCGGTGAGATCGGCATTCTTGGCTTTGGCGATCTCTTCCAGCTGGGCGCGGGTGACGGTACCGACCTTCTGGCTGTTGGGACGAGCGGAACCGCTCTTGATGCCGGCAGCCTTCTTGAGCAGCACGGAGGCCGGGGTGCTCTTGATTTCGAAGGTGAAGCTACGGTCGCTGTACACGGTGATGATCACCGGGGTGGGCAGACCGGGCTCCATGCCCTGGGTGCGGGCGTTGAACGCCTTGCAGAATTCCATGATGTTGACGCCGTGCTGACCCAGCGCCGGACCGACTGGCGGGCTCGGGTTGGCTTGAGCGGCCTTAACCTGCAGCTTGATGTAAGCCTGAATTTTCTTAGCCATGTGCTACTCCAATGATGGGTTCGACGCCCCGCAGGGCTCCCCAATTACTTGCTATATCCCAGTGACGACAAAACCCCGCAGCCAGGGCTACGGGGTGAGGGATGCGAACAGCCTAGACCTTTTCGACCTGGCTGAACTCGAGCTCCACAGGGGTCGACCGACCAAAGATCAGTACCGCCACGTGGATGCGGCTCTTTTCGTAGTTAACTTCTTCGACAACGCCGTTGAAGTCGGCGAACGGACCGTCCACCACCCGAACCGTCTCGCCTGCTTCGAACAGGGTCTTGGGCTTGGGCTTGTCGCTGCTGTCGGAGACACGACGCAGAATCGCGTCCGCTTCACGATCAGTGATGGGTGCCGGCTTGTCGGCAGTACCACCGATGAAGCCCATGACGCGAGGAGTGTCCTTGACCAGGTGCCAGGTCCCTTCGTTCATTTCCATCTGCACCAGGACGTATCCTGGGAAAAACTTACGCTCGCTCTTGCGCTTCTGGCCATTGCGCATTTCCACCACTTCTTCGGTGGGCACGAGAATGTCGCCGAACTCGTCTTCCATTTCGTGCAGCTTGACGCGCTCGATCAACGAACGCATGACATGCTTCTCGTAACCCGAGTAGGCATGCACGACGTACCAACGCTTAGCCACGGCGAACCCTTTCAACCAACAATCGTGGAAACCAGCCAACCGAGCAGGGAGTCGAGCCCCCACAACAACAAAGCCATCACGAGCACCACGGCAACCACGATCAGCGTGGTCTGAGTGGTCTCTTGCCGGGTAGGCCAGACAACTTTGCGAATCTCGGTACGGGCGTCTTTCAGCAAGCCAAAGAAGGCTTGCCCCTTGGCGGTCTGCAGGGCAATAAAGGCAGCGACAGCTGCCAGCACCAACAGACCTACCACTCGATACAGGATGGACTGAGCAGCGAAGTAGTGATTGGCAACAACACCAATCGCCACCAGAACGACAACCACCAGCCACTTCAGCGCATCGAAGCGCGACTCTTTGGCTTCCGCCTTGATGCTCATTGCATGAATCCTGTAAGGAGTGCCAGATGGGAATCTGGCAGGCCAGGAGGGAATCGAACCCCCAACCTGCGGTTTTGGAGACCGCCGCTCTGCCAATTGAGCTACTGGCCTGTAACTTGAATCAGGCCGACCATTATGCCGACCTGACAGACCAAGATCAATCGATTACTCGATGATCTTGGCAACCACGCCGGCGCCGACGGTACGACCGCCTTCACGGATGGCGAAACGCAGACCGTCTTCCATCGCGATCGGAGCGATCAGGGTGACAACCATCTTGATGTTGTCGCCCGGCATCACCATCTCGACGCCTTCCGGCAGCTCGCAGTTACCGGTCACGTCGGTGGTGCGGAAGTAGAACTGCGGACGGTAGCCCTTGAAGAACGGGGTGTGACGACCGCCTTCTTCCTTGGACAGCACGTACACTTCGCACTCGAACTTGGTGTGCGGCTTGATGGTGTTCGGCTTGGCCAGAACCTGGCCACGCTCCACGTCTTCACGCTTGGTGCCACGCAGCAGCACGCCGACGTTCTCGCCAGCACGGCCTTCGTCCAGCAGCTTGCGGAACATTTCAACGCCGGTGCAGGTGGTCTTGACGGTGGCCTTGATGCCCACGATCTCGACTTCTTCCTGGATGCGGACGATGCCACGCTCGACACGACCGGTGACCACGGTGCCGCGACCGGAGATCGAGAACACGTCCTCGATCGGCATCAGGAACGGCTTGTCGATGGCACGCTCGGGCTCGGGGATGTACGAGTCCAGGGTCTCGACCAGCTTGCGCACGGCAGAGGTACCCATTTCGTTGTCGTCGTTGCCGTTCAGCGCCATCAGCGCGGAGCCGATCACGATCGGGGTGTCGTCGCCCGGGAAGTCGTAGGTGTTCAGCAGATCGCGAACTTCCATCTCGACCAGTTCCAGCAGCTCGGCGTCGTCAACCATGTCGGCCTTGTTCAGGAACACGACGATGTAGGGAACGCCTACCTGACGGGACAGCAGGATGTGCTCGCGGGTCTGCGGCATGGGGCCGTCAGCAGCCGAGCAAACCAGGATCGCGCCGTCCATCTGGGCAGCACCGGTGATCATGTTCTTCACGTAGTCGGCGTGGCCGGGGCAGTCGACGTGCGCGTAGTGACGGATCGCCGAGTCGTACTCAACGTGGGAGGTGTTGATGGTGATACCACGAGCCTTTTCTTCCGGCGCGTTGTCGATCTGGTCGAAACCACGAGCGGAACCGCCCCAGGTGTCGGCACAGACTTTGGTCAGCGCAGCGGTCAGAGTGGTCTTGCCATGGTC
>NZ_JAQYZY010000030.1:16564-128979 GCF_028640825.1 Pseudomonas sp. LA5 | reverse complement strand
GTGGCCTGTAACGGAGGCCAGCAGTACCGATTCGAATTAGCGCGCCGAGCCTCGGCAATGAAGCGCGCCGGACTTGATGCAGCCCTGCCCCACCCAACCGGGCCACCAGAGCTGTAGCGCTGCATCTCGTATAGACCTGTGATGGCGCCGCCGCATGCTGATCAGCGGCGCTGGAGGAAGCTCACGGCCAACATCCTACGACTCACGACCTGCAATCAGCGGCGGGTACGGGGCGCGCCAGGGCGATCACCTGGATGACAGCCGGAAAGACGGCCCGATCGCCTGGCTCGCCAGGCTGCATCGGGGTGTGATCTGCGCCGCCAGTAGGCAAAAGCACCTGGGGAAGCGCGCCCAGGTAAGACAGATCACACCCCGATGCAGAAGACGGGACGTCGCGCCAGCTAGCAACGCCAACAGGTGCTGGCACTGCATCACCCATTCCCGCGCCGTCCGGCGCACACCCGAGACCCTACCCATGACCATCGCCATCCAGCATGAGCGGGCGCTCGAGTGCGCCCACGAGCAAGTGCTCCAGCTCGAGCACGACATCGACACCGCCAACCCCAGCACCATGCTGGCCTTCGCCATCCACTGCGACCTGCAGATCGACCCGGCCCGCCAGGTCACCCTGCTGGAGACGCTGGCCGGCATGTGCGATCGCCAGTTCAACGAGGCATACATGACCCTCGCCAGCATCAGCCTCCCGCTCGCCAAGGAGCTGATGGAGTGGCGCCGGGTGCTACTGGCCGAGCACGAACCTTTCTTCACCGCCGAATTGGCCAAGCGCCGCAAGGAGGCAGCATGAGCACCGAACAGGAAGTCGCCCAACGGATGGTTGAAATGTGGATCGCCCGCATCCCCGCCTTCGGTGACGGTATCGCTGAGGGCATGAACGAGATGGCCTATGCCCTGGGCGCCATCGACGACCGCGCCCACGACCACAACCGGGTGCGGATCTCGCAGGAAGTCGCGAAGCGCTGGGCCAAGTCGCAAGGGGCAGCAGCATGACCACCTCCCCCGTCCCCGCCATCACCGACGACCAGGTCGCCGAGGCCGAAGCGCGCCACACCCTGCTGCTGCGCGCCAGGCAGTCGCTGCCCGAGGCCCTGGGCCTGCCGCCGGAGACCCGGTTGATCGACACCCCGATCCGCTCCCCGATGATGCGCCGGCCTGGTCGGCGCTGGTCGGTCGAGGTGGCATCGTGAAGATCGTCACCATCCGCGCCAGCTCGCTGGCCGAACTGTTCGACTGCCCGGCGCGCTGGGAGGCGAAGCACCTCCTTGGCATGCGCAGCCGCTCCAGCGGCGCCGCGCACCTGGGCACGTCGATCCACGCATCCACCGCCCTGTTCGACCAGGCCAACATGGATGGCGCGCCGATCAGCGCGGACGACGCGGCCGGCCTGTTCGTCGACACCCTCTACAACCCAGAGCACGAGGTCGACTGGGAGGACAGCGGGCCGAAGCAGGTCGAGCGCATCGGCCTGACGCTGCACAGCCGCTACTGCGCCGACATCGCGCCCACCCAGGACTATGTCGGCATCGAGGTGACGTGCGAGCGGCTGGAGATCAGCGACCTGGGCCTGGCGCTCACCGGTACCACCGACCGCATCCGCCGTGTCGACGGCGAGCTGGGCATCAGCGACCTGAAAAGCGGCGCCCGCGCCGTGGGCTCTACCGGCGTCGCGGTCACCGCCGGGCATCGACCGCAACTTGGCGTCTACGAGCTGCTCGCCGAGTTCGCCATCGGCCAGCCGCTGACCGCACCGGCCGAGATTATCGGCCTGAAGACCGGGGCCGGCCCGTGCGTAGGTCGCGGCGAGGTCACCGGCGCCCGCCAGGCCTTGGTCGGCGATGAAGACAACCCCGGCCTGCTCCAGATGGCCTCCCGCCTGATCCATGGCGGCCTGTTCTACGGCAACCCGAAGTCAGTGCTGTGCTCCGCACGGTACTGCCCGCGCTATCCCACCTGTCCCTACAAGGGGTGACCCCATGAGCAACACCCAGACGCTGCAATCGCTGCAGCAAGGCCCGGCGCGCCAGCAGATGCCGGTGTCCATGAGCTTCTTCAACTTGGAAGGCTTCGAGCTGATGCAACGCATCGCCAAGGCCTTCGTCCAGTCCGACCTGGTGCCCAAGCAGTACCAGGGCAACCTGCCGAACTGCCTGATCGCCCTGGACATGGCGCAGCGCATCGGCGCGAACCCGCTGATGGTCATGCAGAACCTCTACGTGGTGCACGGCACCCCGAGCTGGTCGAGCAAATTCCTGATCGCCACGGTGAACACCTGCGGCCGCTTCAGCGCGCTGCGCTACGAGTGGAAAGGCGAAGCGGGCAAGCCGGACTTCGGCTGCCGCGCCTGGGCCATCGAGAAGGAGACCGGCGAGCGCCTCGACGGTATCTGGGTGACCTGGCAGATGGTCAACGCCGAGGGCTGGGCCAGCAAGAGCGGCAGCAAGTGGAAGACGATGCCCGACCAGATGTTCGTCTATCGGGCCGCGGCGTTCTGGCAGCGCGCCTACGCGCCGGACCTGGGCATGGGCCTGCAGACCGAGGAAGAGGTCCGCGACGTCTTCGACGCCAAGCCTGATGCCGGCGGGAACTACGCGGTGGACATCGACGCTCTGCGCCAGGCCGAGGCCCCGCCCCGGAACGTCGATACCGCGACCGGCGAGATCCTGGACGCCGAGCCGGAGAAGCGTGACGAAAAGGCCGAATCGGTTAACACCGAGGCCGAGAAACGCGACAAATCAGCCGAAAAGGCTGACACCAAGCCGGGAAAGGCTGACACCGGCGCCGGCCAGGTAGTCGACGACGAAATCAGCATGGAGTGATGGCCATGGCCAGCCGGACCGTAGAGGAGCTGTTCGACCGCGTCGAGCAGTTCACCGCCCTGCTGGCCGCCGCTGAGGACGGCGCGGATACGGACTGGGAGATCCAGTTCACCACCGACATCCGCGACCAGTTCGAGCGCTAAAGCGCCCATACCTACCTCAGCGACGCCCAGCTGCAGTCGCTCAAGAAGATCGCCCACCAGTAGGAACTCGCCCTATGAAACCGGAACACCGCGCCATCATCGACAGCGCCAAACGCCACGGCTGCATGCCCTCGGAGCTCGCCCACGAGTTGCTGGTCCACGACCTGGTGGAAATGAATCGCTTCGAGCTGCACAACCTCAAGGCGCCCTATCACAAGCTGAACGAGGAAGCGCAGCAGGAAGTGATTGACCGCCTCACCAAGAAGACCGAGGAGGCGGTCACCCGCGCCATCAGCATCATCAGCGCCCGGGGTGTCGCATCGGTACCGATTGAGGTGCGCGCGATCAAGGTTGAGGCCAAATTCCTGACCGTGACGGCCAAGGTTGATGCCGGCGCGCCGGACAAGCACGAGCTGACCGATTCGGCTGGCAAGCTCTGCCTGCTGGTGCTGGCGCCGGACGATTACCGCGAAGGCTTGGACGCCATTCAACCCGAGCGCGACCAGCACGAGATGCCGATGCAGGTCGCGGACCTGTTGGCCAGCCCGGAAGAGCTGGCCGAACGCCTGGGCGGCAGTGCCGAGGATGTCGTCGCAGCAGCGGGCGAGACGGTAGAGCAGCAGGATGCCGAACCGGAGGAGTCCGGCGCAGCGACTCAGCCCGCAGCCTACGGCGTCGTGCCCTACTCCGACGTCTGCGCCGTCCTGGCCCGCGCCACCCCGGTGGTCACCATCGACTACCTCCAGAGCCGATTCGCCATCGGCAGCGATGCTGCTCGTGCCCTGGCAGTCCGTCTGCTCGATGACAAGGTCATCGCCGTGGATAGCGAGGCAGAGAACCCGCTGCACAACACCTACCGCGTCACCAAGGACCTCGACGAAGTCGTCTCGATGGAGTAACCAGCATGCGCATCACAAATATCACCGTTACCAACGTCCAGGGGCTGCGAAATGCAGCCCTTGCCGTATCTGATCCCCTGCTGCTGGTGTCCGGTGACAACGGCGCCGGTAAAAGCTCGCTGCTCGACGCAATCTCCATGGCGTTCACCGGACAGCCGCGCCGGGTGTCCCTGAAGAAGGACCTGGGCCAGCTCGTCAATGACGATGCCAAGAAAGGCGAGGCCCACGTCGCCTACGTCGACGCCGCCGGCGAAAGCCAGAACGCCTGGATGATGCTGCCGGGTGGTAAATCGGTGGTAATTCCTGATGCGCCGTTTCTACCCCTAGTGCTGGAGGCCGCGAGGTTCGCGGCCCTGGATGGTAAAGAGCGCCGGAAAGTCCTGTTCGACCTGACCGGTGCGGGCGCCGGCGCTGCCGAGGTGGCCCGCCGCCTTGAAGCCAAGGGCGCCGACCTGGCGAAGTTCGAGAAGGTGAAGCCGCTGCTGCGCGGTGGCTTCCCTGCCGCCGAGGCCCAGGCCAAGGAATATGCCGCGGAGTCGCGCGGCGCCTGGAAGGCCATCACCGGCGAGAACTACGGCAGCCAGAAGGCCGAGACCTGGAAGCCGGAGCTGCCGCCCACCACCGTCACCCAGGAGCAGATCGCCGAGGCCGCCAAGGCCCTGGCCGATCTCGACAGCGATCTGGCCGAGGCGCAGCAAACCCTGGGCGGCCACAAGGCCAACGCCCAGGCCGCCGCCCAGCGCCAGGCGCAGATGGCCCAGCTGCGCGAAACCGCTGACCTACTCCAGCGCCGCCAGGAGAAGCTCGGCGCCGACCAGGCCCGAGTTGCTGAGTGGGAGCCGAAGGTAGCCGAGGCTCAGCGCGCCGCCGACGGCGAGCCGGCACACGATCCGCTGGCCTGCCCGCACTGCCAGGGCCAGGTGCTGATGGAGCGCGGCCTGCTGGTGGCCTATGTGGCACCGGAGAAGGTCGCCGACCCCGAGGCCGCCCGCCGCCTGACCGAATACCAGGGCTACCTGCAGAGCGCCCAGCGCGCCGTGGCGAACAGCCAGCGCGACGTCGACCAGTGCCGCGCGGCGGCCGAGCAGCTGGCCAGCCTGGAACAGCAAGCCGCCGCGGCGCCTGATTCCGAGGCGATGCAGAACGCCGAGCAAGCCATCAGCGAACTCCGCCAGGGCCGCGACAAGGCCAGGGCCAAACACCAGGCCCTGGTGGAGGCCCACGGCGCCATCGCCGGTCGCGACGCTGCGATCGCCAACGCCGCCCAGCACCATGCCGATGTCGTGGCCTGGTCGCTGATCGCCGGTGCCCTGGCGCCCACCGGCATCCCGGCCGAGATCCTCGCCGGCGCGCTGGACCCGTTCAATGAGCTGCTGGAGGCCCAGGCCGCGGTGGCCACCTGGCAACCGGTGGTGATCACTCCCGAGATCGAGATCACCTACGGCGGTCGGCTCTACGTGCTGCTCTCGGAATCGGAGAAGTGGCGCGCCGACACCCTGCTGGCCCTCGCTATCGCGCGGCTGTCCGGCATCCGCCTGGTCCTGCTGGATCGCTTCGACGTGCTGCAGCCCAGCGCCCGCCCCCAGGCGCTGAAGCTGCTGCTCAGCCTGACCCGCTCCGGCGACCTCGATAGCGCGGTCATGGCCGGGACGATGAAGGAGCCCATGACCAAGGTGCCGGCGGGGATCCAGCAGGTATGGATCCAGGGGGGCGTCATTGCAGATGCAGCAGCAGAGGTGGCGGCCTAGACGTCCACCCGGCCGGCAATTCGCCGGCCTTTACTTGGTACCCGTGATGGACTGGCGAGCGATGAATGTTTCGTAGGGAAGCGGACTATCGAAAACGTTTTCACCAATAGGAATGCGGCGATGGTCCGTATCACTCGCTACCGGCACATAAATCTCGCCCAGCTGGATTTCCGGCTGCTCAACCGTTACAAAGACAGACTTTCGTGCTCCCTGAAGCAGACCAAACAACCCGCTTCCCCACTGGGCAAGCTGAAGAATGTGCAATGCTGCAGCGGCATTGAGAACATTCTCCATACAGGCGAGACGGAAATTAGTTTCTCTATCGTGCTTCACTGAATTATATGCCGCATACCAAGGCAGAGTCTCGCTGGACTTTCCGCGACTCGTCCAATTTCGAAATGGAGAATATTGACGACCCTTATAGTCGGCCAACCTAACAAGATACTTATCTAAATACATTACGTCTTTTAATTTTTGATAATCACTGATATTCAGATACTTACCGGAATCTCGCACCTTAGCGACTTTTGCGGGAAAGTTAGCCTTCAGCACACTGACTAAATTAGCTTCTACCTCGGTACATAGAAGGATCAGAAGCTCTCGCATACGATGCCCATACGCCTTGTCGTTGACCTCGTCTGGCTCAACACTTCGAAATAGCTCCTTGATCTCCATTAATAGGCTCTCAGCCGCTACGACTGCGCCTGTAAATTCGTCTCCGTATACATTAAATGGATCCATCAAGTCTAATGTGTCCACGAAAGGCCTGCCGCCGACGTAGCCTCTCCAAACCCGCGGGAAATATTCACCCTTCTGCAGCAAAACAGGCTTTAGATCGTTAGGCGACGTAACTGCTGGATCCGATATCTCGCGAACTGCAAATTTCAACATCTGGCGCGCATCAACCAGCTTAGCCTCGCCTTGTGGGTCAGTGACCTCATGATAGCTAGTCGCGGAATGAATAACCCCCCAGTCCTTTTTCCGTACGACAAGAGAGTCATCCTTGAACTCCGCCCAACCTAATGCGCCACTTACCATTCTAAATATATACAGCTCACTTAACTGATTCTTAGCCATAACAACCTCCACTCCCAGACTTTTTACAACTCGGAGTGTAGGTGATCGCTTGGCTTTTGCCTCTGCGCAGCGAGGGGACTACCCATGAACAAGCGTGCCTTCATAGGCTCAGAGCGCGACCTCTGCGCCGTCTTCATCGACGAGTTCAACCAGCAGGCCGGGTGGGTCTGCTACCCCGAGACTGGTGGCTTCGACGTGCTGGTCGTCCATGAGGATGGCTGGCAGATCGGCGTGGAGGCCAAGGTCAAGCTGAACGCCAAGGTAGCGGACCAGATCCTCCCGGACCCCTGGGCCTACCGCTACGGCTCGCCCGGCCCCGATTACCGCATGGTCATCGTGGGGTCGATCACTGAAGCGAACCAGGGTATCGGCCGGATGCTGGAGGCCCTGGGCGTGTCGGTGCTGGCGCCCCGGCTGAGCATCCGCTGGCGCCGAGGCCAGACGGAAGATAGCTGGACCTTCAACCTCGACGAGTGGACGGGCAACTACCTGTACAGGGTGGCGCCCTTCGACTGGAACCCGGCGGAGCGGTGCGAGGTGCCTTGCGTGGTGCCGGATGTCCCCGCCGGCGTGCCCGCGCCGCTGCGCCTCACGCCCTGGAAGGAGCGCGCCCTGAAGGTGCTGTTCACCCTCCGGCACCAGGGCTTCATCACCGCGAAACAGATCGCCGAGCACGGCATCAGCACCAGCGTCTGGATCAGCGGCGGCCGGCCCTGGCTGGTGCGCGGCGAGATCCGCGGACAGTGGCTGCCCGGCCCGCACCTCCCCACCTTCGACCTTCAGCACCCCGAGGCCTACGCCAAGATCGTGGAGATGCTAGAGAAAGCCGCTCAGGCTTGAGGAGCCCCATGAACATCTACCGCAAGACGTTCGTAGCCGTCTGCCCGAATGACGGCGAAGCCATCATCTATGACCTGAAGATCGAGACCGAGAGGACGATCTACGTCGAGCACATCAATACCGCCACGGCACTGATCAAGACTGGCTTTCAAGAAGAGATAGCGGACGACCTGCACCGGCAGTTCGGCGGCCTGCAGACTATCCAGGCCACACACCAAGGCGTCGACCTGACCACCATCCGGGGTGGGCCATGATCCATTACCACGGCACACCGATCGGGGGGAGCCGGCAGGATGCGGCGCGGTTTCTCGCCGGTCGGCATGCCTTGGTGCCCTTCCCCCGCCAAGATGACATTGGCATCGTCGCCGAGGCCTGCCAGTCGTTCGTCTTCGACAACGGTGCTTTCACGGTCTGGCGCCAGGGCGGCCAGCTCGACGTCGACGGCTACGTCGCCTGGGTCGAGCAGTGGCACCGTCACCCCGGGTTCGACTGGGCGCTGATCCCGGACGTGATCGAAGGCAGCGAGGCCGAGAACGATCAGCTGATCGCGAATTGGCCGCCGCACCTGGCCGGCGTGCCGGTCTGGCACCTGCACGAATCGCTAGAGCGCCTGGACGCACTGTCCCGCGCCTGGCGCACCGTGGCCTTCGGCAGTTCCGGCCAGTGGGCGAGCCCGGGCACAGATGCCTGGTGGAAGCGGATCGGCGCCGCGATGGCCACGATCTGCGACGACCATGGCCGGCCTCGCTGCCGGCTGCACGGCCTCCGCATGCTGGACCCAGCCATTTTCTCCCGCCTTCCCTTCGCCAGTGCCGACAGCACGAATGCCGCGGTGAACGGCGGCAGCATCTCCCGCTTCGGCATGTACGCACCGCCCACCGCCAGCCAGCGAGCATCGGTCATCGCCGACCGCATCGAAGCGCACAACAGTGCAGCTATCTGGCGGCCGGAAGATCAGCTGGAAATGGCCATCTGATCCACAACGCGCCATCAGGCTAGCTCTACACCTGCCGCTGGATCTCCTTCAGCGAGTCAACCGCCTCGGACTTCTGTCCTGGACCTCCAGGGCCGTCGCTGCCAAGGAGTGAGGAGGTGGCTTTCTCGAAGATTTTATCGACGTCCAGGCCCTGTCTTTTGGCCTCCTTCAAGAGTTCGGCAGCGAGATGTTCCAAGGCTGCTATCCGGCTATCAGTGCTCATCTTGCTCGCTCCTTTGCGGGTTGAGCTGAAGGTATAGCACTGGGACAACCTCCCCGCTTCGCCCGACCTACAGAGCACACCATGGCCGCCTACTACAACGAGATCGACCCGTATGCGGCCGCGTGGCTGCGCACCCTAATTTCCGCCGGGCACATCGCGCCTGGCGACGTCGACGAGAGGGACATCCGCGATGTTCGACCAGACGACCTCATGCCCTACACCCAATGCCATTTCTTCGCCGGCATCGGGGTGTGGTCCTACGCCCTTCGCCGCGCCGGCTGGCCAGATGATCGACCTGTTTGGACCGGTTCCTGTCCTTGCCAACCTTTCTCCCAGGCAGGCACGGGAGCTGGCTTTGATGACGAGCGGCACCTTTGGCCTGACTTCCATTGGCTCATCCGCGAGCGCCAACCTCCAGTCGTATTTGGAGAGCAGGTTGCAAGCAAAGACGCAGATCCTTGGATCGACCTTGTACAGGCTGACTTGGAAGCCATGGCGTACTCCTTCGGGGCCATCCCGTTCCCGGCTGCGGGCGTCGGTGCTCCGAACATCCGTGACCGGCTCTACTGGGTGGCCAACGCCCAGATCAGCGGACGGGGAAAAGAACGTCAGAGCGCTGGAAGGCGCACTGCGAGAAATAGCGCGAAAGGGATCACCACAGGATCTTTGCCAGGCGGCGTTACTGGCGGGATGGACCACCCCGACAATGCGAGACTGGCGGGACACAGGGGAAATAAAACCCAGAGTCCCAGGGCTGAACACGGTGTTCGGCATGAGAGCGGATCAGCTGGGGCGGCAAGCAGTGTTGGCGGGCTGGCCGACTCCAGTTGTACGAGATCAAAAGAACAGCGCGGGCAGTATGGACAACAGCAGCCGGCACGCGGATCGGGATTTGCCCAGATGCGCGGGGATGACTCGTACCCCCTACCCGGTCCGGCTAACGGCTTCTGGCGAAATGCTGACTGGCTCGGATGCCGGGATGGCAAGTTCCGGCCAGTTGAACCCGGCACATTCCCGCTGGCTGATGGGGCTGCCGCCCGAGTGGGACGCCTGCGCGCCTACGGCAATGCGATCAACGCGGAAGCGGCCATAGCGTTCATAGAGTCTGCAATGGGCTACCCGCCCTAATCCATCCTTCAAATGCCTTTCTTACGATAGGCAAGCACGAAGATAGTTTACACAGCCTCTTTCCGCGCCTCGGGCAGCTCGCTTTGAAACACCGCCCTTACAAACCAAAAAATTGCTTTAGCCGTAGAACAATGAAATGGACTTCTTCTTCGTTCGAGAAGCCCACCCGAGGCCAGTTATACCGCGCATTGCGCTCCGTCGCGCGTCCGTTCACAGCCTTCAACTCTTCGAAGAATCTTCTGGTTTCAGTGACATCCTTGCCGGCTCTTCTAGCGTGAGAATCGACGTCAAATGCGATCTCACCTCGATTGCCCTCGGCTAGACCAGCGCTTGATCTGTACAAAGTTATTTTGCCGCTAGCCGCTCTGGGGCACCTGATGCCATTCCCACTCTCGAGCTCGACGAGCGATCCATAGATTCCAGTTAACAATTGCCTAGCTGTGTCAAAGACGTGCGTACCCATTAGCTTAGCTTCCTGCATTGGAGGACGTTGGGTAGTTACGCCCATACAGCCTCGGACCATTCCAACGTAATGCCCAACGAAAAACGATGATTCTAATCCAATTTCTCAGCACCACAGCCTTGCTGCTGTGCCGCGTGCCTGCGCTGCAATACTCCATCACCCGATCCTACACGAGGACCCTGACATGGCTCGGCAACCCATTAAAACCTTAGTGCGCGGCGAGCGGCTCACGCTGCGCGAGGTGTCCGACCGCTACCGCATCGCCTACGAGGCGGTGCGCGATCGGTACTACCGAGCCAAGAAGCGCGGCGAGGACCTGATAAAGCCCTCGGCGTGGGTGAGCCAGACCAAGCGCCTAGTGCTCACGCTGCTGGAGCAGAACTTGACGGGCGTCCAAGTCGCTCGCGCTGTGGGCTGCACGCCACAGGTCGTCAGCTACTACAAGGTGACATACCTCAATTAGCCCTTTTGCTTCCGAGCTGCAGCGATGCCGCATGCAATCAGCGCCAGCCCGGGAATAAAGAACCCTGCAGCGACAGCGAAATAGCCCGATGAATCGCTTTCACCAAAGGCGATGCCGCATACCAGAAGCGGCAGTCCTGCAAGGAACAGTGGGTTGCTAAATACCTTCTTCATGTCGAGCGCTCCATCGTTTCCCTGATCATACGCCGCCCTTGGCGTAGCCATCTTTTCCCATCCCCGCACCGCTGGCCGCCGGCCGGCGAAGGACTCCCTATGCCCGAAGTATCTGAGTTCCTCGACGGCCAGGAGCTGGCCACTATGATCGGCCGCAAGTCGAAAGCTGCCCAATGCGCCTGGCTGGACGCGCATGGGTGGCGCTACGAACGTAACGCCGCCGGCCGCCCGGTGGTAGGGCGCGTCTATGCCCGGCTGAAGCTGGCCGGAGTGAAACCGAATGCCACCAACGCCGCGTCCGACGCCTGGGCGCTGGACCTATCGAGAGTGAGTTGAGATGCGCCCGAAGGAACCAGGGAATAGGGATTTGCCGCCAAGGATGATCAGGCGGACCAGGAAGCTGAAGTCTGGAAGGGTCTGGGTTGCCTACTACTACAACCAGACTCTGCCGGGAGGGGGACAGAAGGAGATTCCGCTGGGCAGGGACCTCGACGAGGCGAAAGCGGAATGGGCGCGGCTCGAACGGACAACGATGCCGAAGTCCATGAAGCGCCTGGGAGATGTGTTTGATCGGTACGAGCGGGAGATTGTCCCGTCTAAGGCAGCCCGGACACAGAGGGACAACCTGCTATCGCTGAAGCAGCTGCGCGCAGCGTTCTCCGATGCGCCAGTCGAGGCGGTGACGCCGCAGGTCATCGCCCAGTACCGGGACAAGCGGACAGCGAAGGTTCGGGCGAATCGGGAGATTGCCCTGCTATCCCACGTCTACAACATCGCCAGGGAGTGGGGGATCACCAACATGGAGAACCCGGCCAAGGGCGTACGAAAGAACAAGGAAACGCCGCGGGACTTCTATGCCCGGGATGAGGTATGGAATGCGGTCTACACCCACGCCTGCATCGAGCTGCGCGACGCCATGGACCTGGCCTACCTGACGGCGCAGCGGCCCAGCGACGTGCTGGTCGCTCGTGCCGCCGACATCCAGGACGGGTTCCTGCTGGTTGCCCAAAGCAAGACGTCCAAGAAGCTGCGGATCAGGCTTCTGGCCGGCGAGGTGCCGACCGCCTTGGGCGTGCTGGTCGAGAAGCTGCTGGAGCAGCGGAAGGAACGGCGAGTGGTCGGGCCGTACCTGGTCACCACGCCAGACGGCCGCCGACTGACTTCGAGCATGCTCCGGATTCGCTTCGACGAGGCACGGATTGATGCTTCAGCGGCAGCGCTAGAAAACCTCGATGAGATGTTGGCCGCCGCGATCCGCCAGTTCCAGTTCAGGGATATCCGACCTAAAGCAGCGTCCGAGATTGAGGACTTGGGCCGGGCCTCGAAGCTCCTCGGCCATACCGACAAGCGCATAACCGAGACCGTCTACCGGCGCGTCGGCGAAGTGGTTGACCCTACCCGCTGATCCGGTAGTTACGGAAACTCACTTTAAAGTTACGGAAACTGGCCTCATATAAAGGCTAGCTGAAGTCGTGCGCCCAGAAACGCGAAAGCCCCGGCACGCGGGGCTTTCAGGGTGTTGCAGGTGGCGGAAGCGCAGAGATTCGAACTCTGGGACCCTTGCGAGTCGGCGGTTTTCAAGACCGCTGCCTTAAACCACTCGGCCACACTTCCGTAAGAGGGGCGCATAGTACCTGATGGCAACACACTGTCAAACAGTCGCAAGCGATCCTTAAGCAACATTTGCTATCTTCGGGGTCGTACGGTACATCACACCGTTAATCTAGCTTTGGAGTACACCATGAACGAGCGTCAATACGCCTATAACCCTGCCATCGCGCAACCGCGGGACGTCAGCCGTGTATTGCGCAACACCTATGCCCTGCTGGCCATGACCCTGGCGTTCAGCGGCCTGGTCGCCTTCGTCTCGCAGCAGATGCGGCTGCCCTACCCCAACATCTTTGTCGTCCTGATCGGCTTCTATGGCCTGTTCTTCCTGACCGTGAAGACCCGCGACAGCGGCTGGGGTCTGGTGAGCACCTTCGCCCTGACCGGCTTCATGGGCTACACCCTTGGCCCGATCCTGAACATGTACCTGGGCTTGCCCAACGGGGGCAGCGTGATCGCCTCCGCCGCCGGCATGACCGCCCTGGCCTTCTTCGGTCTGTCGGCCTACGCCCTGATCAGTCGCAAGGACATGAGCTTCCTCAGCGGCTTCCTGATGGCGGGCTTCTGGATCCTGCTGGGCGCCGTGGTGCTGTCCTTCTTCGTCCAGATCAGCGGTCTGCAACTGGCCATCAGTGCGGGCTTCGTGCTGTTCGCCGCCGCGGCCATCCTGCTGCAGACCAGTGCCATCGTGCATGGCGGCGAAGACAACTACATCATGGCTACCATTACCCTGTACGTCTCGATCTACAATATGTTCATCAGCTTGCTGCAGATCTTCGGATTTGCCAGCAGCAACGATTGATCACCAGCGGTAGCCCGAGAGGCCCGCTTCGGCGGGCCTTTTTACATCCATGAAATTTGCCATCGTTGTCCTTTCTCCACCCCAGGCGCCCTCGGCGCGGCGGGCCCTGCGCTTCTGCGAGGCGCTGCTGGCCGAGGGTCACGAGCTGTCGCGCCTGTTTCTCTATCGCGACGGCGTCCATAACGCCTCCCATGCCCTGGTCAGCGGCCAGGACGAATCCGATCTGCCCGCGCGCTGGCGCGAGCTGATCGAACGCCACCAGATCGATGCGGTGGTCTGCATCGCCGCCGCTCTCAAGCGTGGGCTGCTGGACGAGAACGAGGCACGACGCTACGAACGTGAGGGCGCGGTGAACGTGCGTGCCCCCTGGCAGCTGTCCGGTCTGGGCCAGCTGCATGAAGCGGTGCAGGACGCCGATCGCCTGCTCTGCTTTGGAGGCGACTAGCATGGCCAAGAGCACCCTCGTCATCTCCCGCCAGCCGGCACTGAGCGGCCCCGGTCCGCGCGAGGCCCTGGATATCGTACTGGCCGGCGGTGCCTTCGAACTGCCCCTGGCGCTACTGTTCGCCGGTCCTGGCGTGACCCAGTTGCTGGCGGCCGACAGCGCTGCCCTGGAGCAAAAGGACCTGAGTGCCAATCTCTCCGCGCTGCCGCTGTTCGGTGTCGAGGCCATCTACGCCGAAGCCACCGCCCTGCAGCGCCTGGGCATCACGCCCGCGCAGTTGCCCGCCTGGGTGACGCCCCTGGAGCCCGACGCCCTGGCAGCGCTGATTCATGAATACGACCAGGTGATTTCCATTTGACTACCCTGCACCTGTTTTCCCGCTCGCCGCTGCTGGACGCCGGCGCCCTGGACGGCCTGAGCTGGGTCGGTAGCGAGGACGCCGTTCTGCTCACCGGCGCCGCGGTCGAGGCCCTGCGCCCTGGCAGCGTTGCAGCCGAGTGCCTGGCCCGACTTCCGGCCGAGGCAGCCCTCTATGCCCTGGCGGAGGATGTCCAGGCCCGTCGCCTGCACCCCGAACGAGCCGTGACCCTGATCGACTACCCCACTTTCGTCGACCTGAGCGTGAGCTGCGCCAAGGTCATCAGCTGGACCTGAGCATGCCTCCTCTCGACCTCGACCCCGAAGGCTATCTGCGCGACCTCTCGCAATGGAGTCCGGAAGTGGCCCAGCAACTGGCACTCAAGGAGGGCATCGAGTTGACCGAGCGCCACTGGCAGGTGCTGCAGGCGCTGCGTGACTTCTACGCCCACTTCCAGCTTTCGCCGGCCAATCGGCCGCTGATCAAGTACATTGCCCAGACGCTGGGTCCGGAACTGGGCACCAGTCTGCAGCTCAACCTGCTGTTCAAGGGCGCGCCGGCCAAGCTCGGCGCCAAACTGGCCGGCCTGCCGAAACCGGATAACTGTCTATGACCTTCACCACGCCCGAAGAACATCCCTTCGCCGTCTATGTCCGGGCCTTGGGCAAGGGCAAGCGCGGCGCCCGCAGCCTGACCGAGGCCGAGGCGGAAATTGCCATGGGCCTGATCCTCGACGACCGGGTGACCGATGCCCAGCTCGGTGCCTTTCTCATGCTGCTCAGGCACAAGGAAGAGAGTGCCGAGGAGCTGGCGGGCTTCACCCGCGCCGTCCGCGCGCGGCTGCAGCCGCCAGGCTTCACGGTCGACCTCGACTGGCCCTCCTACGCCGGCAAGAAGCGTCATCTGCCCTGGTACCTGCTGGCGGTGAAATGCCTGGCCGGTAGCGGCGTGCGGGTGGTCATGCATGGCGGCGGTACCCACACCGCGGGCCGACTCTATACCGAACAGTGCCTGGCCGACCTGGGGATGCCGACCGCCACTGACTGGCAGGGCGTCGGCACCCTGCTCGATCGCGATCAGCCGGCCTTCCTGCCGCTGGCCGCCTGGATGCCGGCCCTGCAGCGGATGATCGATCTCAAGGCCGAGCTCGGCCTGCGCTCGCCGATCCATTCCCTGGTACGGCTGCTCAACCCCAGCCAGGCGCGCTGCATCCTGCAGAGCATCTTCCACCCGGGTTACCAGGAGGTGCATCGCGAGGCCAGTCGCCTGCTGGCTGACGACAGCGTCGTCATCAAGGGCGAAGGCGGTGAAGTCGAGCGCAATCCCGATGTCATCGCCCATCTCTATGGCACCCGTGCTGGCGAAGCCTGGGACGAAAGCTGGCCGGCGCTGACCGAGCGCCGCCAGGTCAAGCCGGAGCGCCTCGATCCAGCGCTGCTGACCGCCACCTGGAGAGGCGAAGCGGAAGATCCATATGGGCGCCTGGCGGTCATCGCCACCCTGGCCGTGGCCCTGCGCGCCCTGGGTCAGGATCAGGCGAGTGCCCAGCGTGAAGCCGAGCGGCGCTGGGAAGCGCGCGACCGCACGCTCTGACGTCGCCTCAGGAACCCGGAGCGGCTCCCCGGGTTCCTAACCGCAACGCAGCGGAGGATGACGATATGGGCTTGTTGGTCGATGGACAGTGGCAGGACCAGTGGTATGACAATGGCAAGGATGGCCATTTCAAACGGGAAGAAGCCCAGCGTCGCGACTGGATCGCCTGCCCCGAGCAAGCCATTCCGCAAGGCGCCGCACGCCATGCCCCGGAAGCCGGTCGCTACCACCTCTATGTGTCCCTGGCCTGCCCCTGGGCGCACCGCACCCTGATCTATCGCCAGCTCAAGGGCCTCAGAGATCTGATCGGCGTCTCGGTGGTCAGCTGGCTGATGCGTGAGGAAGGCTGGACCTTCGACCTGGCCAGTGGCGCCAGTGGTGACGATCTCTATCACCTCGACCGCCTCTACCAGCTCTATCAGCGCGACCAGGCCGACTACACCGGGCGGGTTACCGTCCCGGTGCTCTGGGATCGTAAGGAAGAGCGCATCGTCAGCAACGAATCCGCCGAGATCATCCGCATGTTCAATGGCGCCTTCGATGACCTGACCGGCAATCGCCTGGATCTGTACCCACAGGCCCTGCGCAGTCGCATCGATGCCCTCAACGACCGTATTTATTCGACGGTCAACAATGGTGTCTACCGGGCCGGTTTCGCCACCACCCAGGAGGCCTACGAAGAGGCCTTCGACGAGGTCTTCGCCACCCTGGACGACCTGGAAAAGCTGCTGCAGACCCAGCGCTATCTCACCGGCGAATGGCTGACCGAAGCCGATTGGCGCCTGTTCACCACCCTGATCCGCTTCGACGCCGTCTATCACGGCCACTTCAAGTGCAACCTGCGGCGCATTCGGGATTATCCGGCGCTACAGGGATGGCTGCGAGAGTTGTATCAGTGGCCGGGGATCGCCGAGACCGTGGACTTCCAGCACATCAAGCACCACTACTACGGCAGTCATGTGCAGATCAACCCGACCGCTATCGTGCCCAAGGGGCCGGCCCTGGAGCTGGACCTTCCCCATGGCCGCGAGGCCCTGAGCAGTGCCGGCATCCAGGGCGCAGCCTGAGATCAGACCGCCGCCTGGTCGCCTTCGAACCAGGCCAGCTTCTCGCGTAGCGCGACCACCTCGCCGACGATCACCAGGGTCGGCGCGTGGACCTCGTGCTCGGCCACCAGTTGCGGCAGATCCTGCAGGGTACCGGTGAACACCCGCTGATTGAGCGTGGTGCCCTGTTGCACCAGCGCCGCCGGCGTTGCCGGATCCTTGCCATGGGCAGTGAGTTGCGCGCAGATGGTCGGCAGCCCCACCAGGCCCATGTAGAACACCAGGGTTTGCCCTGGCGCCACGAGATCGGTCCAGGGCAGATCGGCCGAGCCGTCCTTGAGATGGCCGGTAACGAAGCGCACCGACTGGGCATGGTCTCTGTGGGTCAGGGGAATGCCGGCATAGGCGGCACAACCACTGGCCGCGGTGATGCCCGGCACCACCTGGAAGGGAATGCCTTCGGCTGCCAGTTCTTCGATTTCTTCGCCACCGCGGCCGAAGATGAAGGGATCACCTCCCTTCAGCCGTAGCACCCGCTTGCCCTCCCGGGCCAGCTTGACCAGCAGGCGATTGAGATCGTCCTGGGGCACCGCATGCTCGGCGCGCCGCTTGCCGACATAGATGCGATCGGCATCGCGGCGGCACATGTCGAGGATGGTCGGCGCCACCAGGCGATCGTAGAGCACCACGTCAGCCTGCTGCATCAGCCGCAGGGCGCGGAAGGTCAGCAGGTCCGGATCACCGGGACCGGCGCCGACCAGATAGACTTCGCCGCGAAAGGTAGCCGTTTCGCTGCTCAGCTTGGCTTCCAGCAGTTGCTCGGCAGCCTGAGGCTGGCCGGAAAAAACCTTTTCCGCGACCTCGCCCTGGAACACCTCTTCCCAGAAGATCCGCCGCGCCTGCAGATCGGCGAAGCGGGTCTTCACCCGGGCGCGAAAGCGCTGGGCCAGTTGTGCCAGCTGGCCATAGGTCGCTGGAATCCAGCTCTCCAGCTTGGCGCGCACCAGGCGCGCCAGCACCGGAGCGTCACCGCCGCTGGAAATGGCGATCACCAGGGGCGAGCGATCGACGATGGCCGGGAAGATCACGGTGCACAGCTTGGGCGCATCCACCACGTTGACCGGCAGGCCCAGGGCCTGGGCGTCGTGGGACACGGTCTCGTTGATCTCGTCATCGTCGGTGGCCGCAATCACCAGGCAATGCCCGGCGAGATGGCCAGCCGCATAGCGCTCGACCCGGCAACTGCCGCCCCGCGCCTCGACGAAGGCACGTACCTCCGGCTCGATTTCCGGCGCCACCAGGGTGATGCGTGCGCCGGCTTCGGCCAGCAGCACGCTCTTGCGCAAGGCGATATCGCCCCCGCCGATCACCAGTACCGGACGACCATCGAGCTTGTGGAAGAGCGGCAGGTAATCCATCAGCCGATGACCTCGAGGCCACCCATGTAGGGCTTGAGCACCTCGGGGACGCGGATGCTGCCGTCGGCCTGCTGATAGTTCTCCAGCACGGCGACCAGCGTACGACCCACGGCCAGGCCGGAGCCGTTGAGGGTGTGCACCAGCTCGGGCTTGCCCTCGGCGTTGCGGTAGCGGGCCTGCATGCGGCGCGCCTGGAAGTCACCGCAGTTGGAGCAGGACGAGATCTCGCGATACTTGCCCTGGCTCGGCACCCAGACTTCCAGGTCGTAGGTCTTGGTGGCGCCGAACCCCATATCGCCGGTGCACAGCGACAGCACCCGGTAGGGCAGCTCCAGCCGTTGCAGCACGGTCTCGGCGTGGCCGGTCAGCTCTTCCAGGGCCTGGAAGGAGGTGCTCGGCTCGACGATATGGACCATCTCCACCTTGTCGAACTGGTGCTGACGAATCATGCCGCGGGTGTCGCGACCCGAGGCCCCGGCTTCGCTGCGGAAGCACGGGGTATGGGCGGTGAACTTCAGCGGCAAGCGCTTGGCATCGAGGATCTGGCCGGCGACCAGATTGGTCAGGGTCACCTCGGCGGTGGGGATCAGGTAGAGATCGCTCTCGCCTTCGCGGCCGATCTTGAACAGGTCTTCCTCGAACTTGGGCAGCTGACCGGTGCCCTGCAGGGTCTCGGCCTGCACCAGGTAGGGGGTATAGGTCTCTTCGTAGCCATGCTCACCGGTGTGCAGGTTGAGCATGAACTGCGCCAGGGCTCGGTGCAGGCGGGCAATGGGGCCGCGCATCACGGCGAAGCGGGCGCCGGAGAACCGTGCAGCGGTCTCGAAATCCAGCCAGCCGTGGGTCTCGCCCAGGGCAACGTGGTCCTTGATCTCGAAATCGAAGTCGCGCGGGGCGCCCCAGCGACGGACCTCGACATTGTCGTCTTCGTCCTTGCCGACCGGCACCGAGGCATCGGGCAGGTTGGGCAGGCCCAGCAACAAGGCATCCAGTTCGCCCTGGACCAGATCCAGCTCGCGCTTGGCTTCTTCCAGTTCACTGCCCATGCGATCGACCTCGGCCAGCAGCGGCGCGATGTCCTCGCCACGCGCCTTGGCCTGGCCGATCCCCTTGGAGCGGGCATTACGCTCGGCCTGCAGGGTCTCGGTGCGGGTCTGCACGGCCTTGCGGCGGGCTTCCAGCGACTCCACCAGGCTGACGTCGAGAACGTAGCCACGGGTCGCCAGACGTGCGGCCACCTCCTCGGTTTGGGTGCGAACCAGTTTCGAATCAAGCATGTCCGTGTCTCTTGCTTAGGAATGGGGGCAGCCGCGCGGGCGGGGCGTCAGGAACGCGGTCGGCGCTGGCGCGGGCTGGACCGGTCAAGGTCCGCCAGATGCTGCAGTTTATCGCGGATCTTCAGCTCCAGCCCACGGGGAACCGGCTCATAGTAGCGGCGCGGCTCGAGTTCTTCGGGAAAGTAGTCCTCACCCGCGGCATAGGCTTCGGGCTCATCGTGGGCATAGCGGTATTCGTCGCCATAGCCGAGGTTCTTCATCAGCTTGGTCGGCGCATTGCGCAGGTGCAGTGGCACCTCGCGCGAGCCGTTCTGGCGCACGTCGGCCAGGGCGGCCTTGTAGCCCATATAGACGGCGTTGCTCTTGGGCGCGCAGGCCAGATAGACGATCGCCTGGGCGATGGCCAGCTCGCCTTCCGGACTGCCCAGGCGCTCCTGGACATCCCAGGCGTCCAGGCACAGGCTCAGGGCGCGCGGATCGGCGTTGCCGATGTCTTCGCTGGCCATCCGCACCACGCGCCGGGCGATGTACAGCGCATCGCAGCCGCCGTCGATCATCCGGGCGAACCAGTAGAGGGCGCCATCGGGATTGGAGCCGCGCACCGACTTGTGCAACGCGGAGATCTGGTCGTAGAAGGCTTCGCCGCCCTTGTCGAAGCGGCGGCGCTGATCGCCCAGCAGACTCTGGAACAGTTCGGCGTCCAGGACGCCACCGTCCTCGGCCAGGTCCGCGGCATTCTCCAGCAGATTGAGCAGCCGCCGGCCATCGCCGTCGGCGGCGGCCAGCAGCAGCGCCAGGGCGTCGTCCGGCAGACTCAGCCGTCGCTCACCCAGCCCCTTGGCACTGGTCAGAGCCCGGCGTGCCAGGCCGCCGAGGTCCTCGTCGTCCAGACTCTTGAGCACATAGACCCGCGCCCGCGAGAGCAGCGCGTTGTTGAGCTCGAAGGAGGGATTCTCGGTGGTCGCCCCGATGAAGATCAGGGTGCCGTCTTCGACATAGGGCAGGAAGGCATCCTGCTGCGACTTGTTGAAGCGATGCACCTCGTCGACGAAGAGGATGGTGCGGCGGCGATACTGCGCGGCCTGCTGCTTGGCCACCTCCACCGCATGGCGGATCTCCTTGACCCCGGAAAGCACCGCCGAGAGCGTTTCGAAATGGGCATCGGAAACCTGGGCCAGCAGCCGCGCCAGGGTGGTCTTGCCCACCCCTGGCGGCCCCCAGAAGATCATCGAATGCAGCGCGCCCTGCTCCAGCGCCTCGCGCAGGGGTTTGCCCCGCGCCAGCAGGTGTTGCTGACCCGCGTATTCATCCAGGCTCGCGGGACGCATGCGGGCAGCCAAGGGCTGCCCGACGGGTGCGCTGCTGAAGAGATCCATGGGGTGCGATCACTCCTGGATGACGTCGGCTCCCTTGGGCACCTGGAAGGTGAACTGGGACGCGGCCACCGGCTCGTTGAGCTTGACGTTGAAGAAAAGGATGTTGGTTCTCTGACCGGCACCGTCGATCAACTGCATGTCGTTGATCACGCCGTTGCGGAACGACAGCCGCAGGCTGTCGAACAGGGTGTCCTTGGTCTTGGGCTTGAGCACGAAGTCGACGACGTTGCCGGCATCCTTGCTGGTGACGTCGAAGCTGCTTTCGATCTTGGAAATGTCACCCGACAAGAGCAACGCCGGCGTCTGGGTCAGGCGCAGGTCCAGCTTGCGGATGGTGACCTGTTCCAGGTCCGGATCGTACAGCCAGACCTGCTTGCCGTCGGACACCAGCAGCTGCTCCTGGGGCGCATCGGAATGCCAGCGGAACAACCCGGGACGCTTGAGGCTCATGTTGCCGGCGGTTTCCTGCAGGCGAGTACCCGAACCATCCAGGGTCAGCTGCGAAAAGCGCGCGGTCAGGGTCTGGGCCTTGTCCAGCAGTTGCGACAGGCGACCCACCGACGCCTGGTCGGCATGGGCGGAAAAGCTTACGGCCAGGGCGGCCAGGGCGAAGCAACGCAGCTTGTGCATCGAGGTCCTCATGGATGTCAGTCTCTCACCGGGGCAGGCGCTGTGACCTCGCGCGAGCCGTTGGTGTTCATGGGCGATACGACACCGGCCATTTCCATGGTTTCGATCATCCGTGCCGCCCGGTTGTAACCGATCTTGAGCTTGCGCTGGACCGCGGAGATCGAGGCCCGACGACTCTCGGTGACGAAGCGCACGGCCTCGTCATAGAGCGGATCGTCCTCGTCGCTGTCGCCACCCTCGCCGCTGCCGCCGTCGAAGCCCGCACCACCGCCCTCGTCCGGACCGCTGAGGATGTCTTCGATGTAGTCGGGGGCGCCGCGCTCCTTCCAGGCCTCGACGACGCGATGGACCTCGTCGTCGGACACGAAGGCGCCATGGACGCGGATCGGCAGGCCGGTACCCGGCGGCAGATAGAGCATGTCACCGTGCCCGAGCAACTGTTCGGCGCCGCCCTGGTCGAGAATGGTCCGGGAGTCGATCTTGCTCGACACCTGGAAGGCCATCCGCGTCGGGATGTTGGCCTTGATCAGACCGGTGATGACGTCCACCGAGGGCCGCTGGGTGGCCAGGATCAGGTGGATGCCGGCCGCCCGCGCCTTCTGCGCGATCCGCGCGATCAGCTCTTCGACCTTCTTGCCGACGATCATCATCATGTCGGCGAATTCGTCCACCACCACCACGATGGTCGGCAGCGTCTTCAGCAGCGGTGCCTCGTCGTCCATGCTCTCCCGACGATAGAGCGGATCGGTCAGCGGCGTACCCGCGTCCTCGGCGTCCTTCACCTTGCGGTTGAAGCCGGCCAGGTTACGTACGCCCATGGCCGCCATCAGCTTGTAGCGCCGCTCCATCTCCGCCACGCTCCAGCGCAGGGCGTTGGCGGCCTCCTTCATGTCGGTGACCACCGGACACAGCAGGTGTGGAATGCCCTCGTAGATCGAGAGCTCCAGCATCTTGGGATCGATCATGATCAGGCGAGCGTCTTCCGGGCTCGACTTGAACAGGATCGACAGGAGCATGGCGTTCACGCCCACCGACTTACCGGAACCCGTGGTACCGGCCACCAGCAGGTGCGGCATCTTCGCCAGGTCGGTGATAACCGGCTTGCCACCAATGTCATGACCCAGGGCCAGGGTGACGGGCGACTTGGCCGCCGCGTACTCGGGCGATTCGAGGACCTCGGAGAAGCGCACCATCTGGCGATCCTCGTTGGGAATCTCGATACCCACGGTGGTCTTGCCAGGAATGACTTCCACCACCCGGACACTGAACACGGCGAGCGAACGCGCCAGGTCCTTGGCCAGGTTGGAAATGCGGCTGACCTTGACGCCGGCCGCCGGCTGAATCTCGAAGCGGGTGATCACCGGACCGGGATGCACGCTCTCCACGATCACCTCGACGCCGAACTCCTTGAGCTTGACCTCGAGCAGGCGCGACATGTTCTCGAGGAATTCCGGCGAATAGCTCTGCTGCTTCTTCTCGGCGCGATCCAGGATCGACAGCGGCGGTAGCGTACCTTCCAGATCCGCATCGACCCGGACCACGGCAGCCGCGGGCGAATAGGACGCCGCAGCCGGTACAGGCGCCGCCTTGCGCGGCGGCGGCGTGGGCATGGCGACACTGGCCGGCGCTGGGACAGGCGCGGCAGCCACAGGCGCGGACTCGGGTGCTTCGGCGACAAAGCGACTGGGCGCGGGCATCTCGATGCGCGGCGCAGCACGCTCCACCCGTGGCGGCGGCGCGACATCGAGCAGATCGTCGAGGTCTTCATCGGCGACGGGAATCGGTACCTCGCGGGCCTTGCTCTTGCGCGCAACCGGCGGCGACACCGGCTCGTCGAAGACGTCCAGTTCCGGAGCCTGACGGCGACCGCCGGCCAGGCGGCTGAAGCCACCCTGCACCAGGTCCAGCAAGTCGAGTACGACCTTGCCGGTGAAATCCATCACCTTGAACCAGGACAGATCGGTGAAGACCGTCAATCCCAGCAGGAAGAGCGCGAGGAACAGCAGCGTGCTGCCCTGGACATTGAGGGCGGCGACCGACAGCTGCCCCAGGCTCTCGCCCAGCGCGCCGCCAGCGGACGCCGGCAGCGCCGAGACCGCATGGAAATGGATATAGGCCAGTACCGAACCCGAGATCACCAGCAGGACGAGACCGGTCAGCCGCCAGGAAAACAGCCAGCCGCTCCACTCCCAGGGCAGGTGCCGCTTGCGGAAGATCTGCCAGGTCTTGACGGCGAGCAGGACGGGGAACACGAAGGCGAAATAGCCGAGCGCCATGAACAGCACGTCGGCCAGCCAGGCGCCGGCGCGGCCCGCGGTGTTATGGACCTGATCGATGCGGCTGGTGTGGGTCCAGCCCGGATCGGAGGGGTCGTAGCTCAGCAGAGCCATGAGCAGATACAGGCACAAGGCGGCCAGTGCGATGAGCACCACCTCCTTGAGACGATAATGCAGATGCTCACGCCATTGGTTGACGTGGCTGACAGAACTGGATTGCTTCAAGCGCGCTTTTCCCGCACACGGAACGTGTGACCGTGAATCAAAAACAGTGCGCCATTCTAGATCGCCCGGGCCCTGCTTCTACAGTCCCGCGGCGAAACATGGCACGATAGCGGACGGCCTTACCGGAACCGCCTTCAGGCACAACATTGGAGCATTCTTTCGTTGTCCTGACAAAGAGTTATGACGATTTCTTGAGCTTGTTACGCACAAGCCGCACCCCTTCGGCTCCACCCATCAGAAGGCGCCCTCCCCTACCATGGTGAAATGGCTGACCCGCGAAAGCCCTGACTTCCCGCCCCTGCAGCAGGCGCTGCGCGAACCCAACGGCCTCCTGGCCATCGGCGGCGACCTGAGCGCGGCACGCCTGATCGGCGCCTATCGTCACGGCTGCTTTCCCTGGTACCAGGCCGGCCAGCCCTTGCTCTGGTGGTCGCCGGATCCCCGCACGGTGCTGTTCCCGCCGGACCTGCACGTCTCCCGCAGCCTGGCGAAGACGCTGCGCAAGACGCCGCTGCGCGTCACCTACGATCAGGCCTTCGCCAGGGTGATCCAGGCCTGCGCCGGTCCGCGACGCGATGCCGACGGCACCTGGATCACCGTGGAGATGCGCCAGGCCTACCAGGAACTGCACGCCCAGGGCTGGGCTCATTCCGTGGAAGTCTGGGACGGCGACCAGCTTGTCGGCGGTCTCTACGGCATCGCCATGGGCAAGCTGTTCTTTGGCGAGTCCATGTTCAGCCACGCTGACAACGCTTCCAAGATCGGCTTCGTGACCCTGGTACGGGACCTGGCCGCCTGGGGCTTCGTGATGATCGACTGCCAGATGCAAACCGCGCACCTGGAGAGTCTCGGCGCGAGCAGTCTCTCCCGGGAACGCTTTGCCGAATACCTGGCCAAATACCTGGATCAGGCCAGCATGGCCGCCTGGCCTACCTTCCACGGGTGACTTACACTCAAGCCAGGCTTATGTAGAGATTCGACATGACCGAGCTGGCGAGACTCAAGTTTTACGCAACCCAGCCTCACGCTTGCAGTTACCTGTCCAACGAGCAGGCGACCACGCTGTTTCTCGACCCCTCGCAGCCCATGAACGGTCAGATCTACGCCGAGTTGTCCGAACTGGGCTTCCGCCGCAGCGGCGATCACCTCTACCGCCCCCACTGCCAGCTCTGCAAAGCCTGCGTTCCCGCCCGCATCCCCGTCGCTCGCTTTCGCCCCAGCCGCAAGCAGACGCGCGTACTCAAGCGCAATCTCGACATCAGGGTCACGCGCTGCGACCCGGGTTTTACCGAAGAGCGCTATCAGCTCTACGCCCGCTATATCAGCGAACGCCACGCCGACGGCGACATGTTCCCGCCGAGCCGCGGCCAGTTCTCCACCTTCCTGGTCAGCCACCTGCCCTACGCCTTCTTCTACGAGATGCGGGTGGAAGACCGCCTGATCGGCATCGCGGTGACCGATGTGCTGCCCAACGGCATGTCGGCGGTCTACACCTTCTACGACCCTAGCGAAGAGAAGCGCAGCCTGGGTGTATTCGGCATCCTCTGGCAGGTCGCCGAAACCCGCCGCCTCGGTCTCGATGCGGTTTATCTCGGCTACTGGATCAAAGGGTGTCGCAAGATGTCCTATAAGACCGAGTATCGCCCCATTGAGCTCTTCGTCAATCAGCGCTGGGTTGCCCTGGCCTGACGAAATAGCGCTTTTTCTGAATTTCTGTCAGAATATGGGCCTTTTTCGCCCGGACTGCTCTGGGCCTATCTTGTCACCGAGGGCTTTTCTATATATGTCGAAAGAAGACAGCTTC
The DNA here is from genome assembly GCF_028640825.1 of Pseudomonas sp. LA5. NCBI lineage: Bacteria > Pseudomonadati > Pseudomonadota > Gammaproteobacteria > Pseudomonadales > Pseudomonadaceae > Pseudomonas > Pseudomonas sp. LA5. The sequence continues at coordinate 103,154 of NZ_JAQYZY010000030.1, read as the reverse complement.
GAAATGGAAGGTACTGTCGTCGACACCCTTCCCAACACCATGTTTCGCGTGGAGTTGGAAAATGGGCACGTCGTCACCGCGCACATCTCCGGAAAGATGCGTAAGAACTACATCCGCATCCTGACCGGCGACAAGGTTCGCGTGGAGCTGACGCCTTACGATCTGAGCAAGGGCCGGATCACTTACCGCGCGCGTTAAGCGAATCCTTTCATGAAAAAGCCCGGCTATGCCGGGCTTTTTCATGAGCGATTGTAAATCGCGACCTGCCCTCAGGCAGGTTCGGCGGTGGTCTCGAACTCGAATTCCAGCTCGTCGTTCACCGCGTCGATGTGGACGATACCGCCGTGGTCGGCCAGGTCCCCGAACAGGATCTGCTCGGCCAGCGGCCGCTTGATCTTGTCCTGGATAAGGCGCGCCATGGGACGAGCACCCATCTGCACATCGTAGCCACGCTCCGCCAGCCAACTGCGGGCGGCATCTGTGACTTCGAGCTGGACACGCTTGTCCTCGAGCTGCGCCTGGAGTTCGGTGAGGAACTTGTCGACGATGCTCTTGATGACTTCCGCGCTCAGGCGGCCGAACTGGATGATGGTATCCAGACGGTTGCGGAACTCGGGCGTGAAGCTCTTCTTGATGACTTCCATGGCATCCGTGGTGTGATCCTGCAGCGTGAAACCGATGGAGGCACGGGAAGCGGTCTCGGCACCGGCGTTGGTGGTCAGGATCAGGATCACGTTGCGGAAGTCGGCCTTGCGACCATTGTTATCCGTCAGGGTGCCGTGGTCCATGACCTGCAGCAGCAGGTTGAAGACCTCGGGGTGGGCCTTCTCGATCTCGTCAAGCAGCAGCACGCAGTGCGGCGTCTTGGTGATGGCTTCGGTCAGCAGACCACCCTGGTCGAAACCGACATAGCCGGGAGGCGCACCGATCAGGCGCGACACGGTATGCCGCTCCATGTACTCGGACATGTCGAAGCGCACCAGCTCGACACCCATGGCCTTGGCCAGCTGCCGGGCAACCTCGGTCTTGCCCACGCCGGTAGGGCCGGCGAAGAGGAAGGAACCAACCGGCTTGTCCGGTGATTTCAGCCCCGCACGGGACAGCTTGATGGCGGTGGACAGGGATTCGATGGCCAGGTCCTGACCAAAGACGGTCAGCTTGAGGTCGCGCTCCAGGTTGCGCAGCAGCTCCTTGTCGGAACTGTTGACGGTCTTCGGGGGAATCCGCGCAATCTTGGCGACGATGTCCTCGACCTGCTGCACGTCGATCCGCTCGGCACGACGGTCTTCGGGCTGCAGGCGCTGGTAGGCACCGGCTTCGTCGATGACGTCGATGGCCTTGTCGGGCATGTGCCGGTCGTTGATGTAGCGCGCAGCGAGCTCGGCTGCTGCACGCAGCGCCTCGTCGGTGTACTCGATGTGGTGATGCTGCTCGAAGCGCCCCTTGAGGCCGCGCAGGATGCCGTAGGTATCATCTACCGAAGGCTCGACGACATCGACCTTCTGGAAGCGCCGAGCCAGTGCCCGATCCTTTTCGAAGATGCCGCGGAATTCCTGGAAGGTGGTGGAGCCGATGCAGCGAATCTCACCGGAGGACAGCAGCGGCTTGAGCAGGTTGGAGGCATCCATCACCCCACCCGAGGCCGCGCCGGCACCGATGATGGTATGGATCTCGTCGATGAAGAGCACGGCATGGGGCCGCTTCTTCAGCTCCGCCAGCAGAGCCTTGAATCTCTTTTCGAAATCGCCGCGATACTTGGTCCCGGCCAGTAGCGCGCCGAGATCGAGCGAATAAACCACGCTGTCGGCCAGCAGATCAGGGACCTGACCGTCGACGATGCGCTTGGCCAGACCTTCGGCGATGGCGGTCTTGCCGACGCCAGCCTCGCCCACCAGCAGCGGGTTGTTCTTGCGGCGCCGGGCAAGGATCTGGGCTACGCGCTCGACTTCCGACTCACGACCCACCAGCGGATCGATACGGCCCTGGCGAGCCTGCTCGTTGAGGTTGCTGGCATAGGCTTCCAGCGGATTGTTGGAGGAGCTGGGTTCGGCACCCTCCTCCTCGGCAGCGTCCTGATCCTGCTCGGCTTCGGGTGCTGCCCCTGGCACCTTGGAGATGCCATGTGCGATGAAATTGACCACGTCGATCCGCGCCACGCTCTGCTGCTTGAGCAGGAACACCGCCTGGCTTTCCTGCTCGCTGAAGATGGCGACCAGGACGTTGGCCCCGGTCACTTCGCGCTTGCCCGAGCTCTGCACGTGGAAGACCGCACGCTGAAGGACACGCTGAAAACCCAGCGTCGGCTGGGTTTCGCGCTCGTCGTCCTGCTGTGGGATCAGGGGTGTGGTGGAATCTATGAATTCCAACAGATCGCGTCGCAGACGATCGATGTTGGCGCCGCAGGCTCTCAACACGGTGGCCGCCGCTTCATTATCCAGCAGCGCCAGCAGGAGGTGCTCAACGGTCATGAATTCATGACGCTTCGTCCTCGCCTCCTTGAAGGCGAGATTCAGGGTGACTTCGAGCTCACGATTCAACATAGCTTCACCTCATAGCCCAAGCAGCACAGTAGCCCAAGCAGCACAGATCTAACTTTCGATTTCGATTTCACACAGCAGCGGGTGGTTGCACTCCCTGGCATATTGATTGACTTGCATGGCCTTGGTTTCAGCGACATCGCGAGTAAATGTTCCGCAGACTGCCTTTCCCTGAGTATGCACAGTAAGCATCACCTGGGTAGCCGCTTCGCGGTTCATGCTGAAGTAGCGCTCCAGCACCTCGACGACGAACTCCATCGGGGTGTAGTCATCGTTATACATCAGAACTCGATATCTGGCTGGCCGTTTTAGTGCAGGTTTTGCCTCCTGCACCGCCAGGCCGCCGTTGTCGCCGTCCTGATGTTCGTTGTCGTCCGCCGCCAGTCGGATGGGGTCGATTACACGCATTCTGATCGATTCCGAATTACGGGATGAATAGCAGGAAAAAAAGAGCTTGATCCACGTCTCAGCCGCCTAGTGCCTTGCCTTGACTAAGGCTGAAAGGGTGTTACAAACATCCTGTACCGACGAGGTACCAAGGGTTCCGTTGTAGTGGCGTCTGTGTGGATTCACTGGAACTGTAGTCGAATGATACTCCAGGCTTGGAGTCCTTTGCAGAGGGAGCCGGTATGCTCAGTGGCAAGGTCAAATGGTTCAATAACGCCAAAGGATATGGCTTCATCGTTGCAGATAACAGTGATGAAGACCTATTCGCTCATTACTCGGCCATCCAGATGGACGGTTACCGCACGCTGAAGGCGGGCCAGGCGGTCAACTTCAATATCGTGCAGGGCCCCAAGGGCCTGCACGCGGTCGAGATTCGCGCGGCCGAAGTGAGCGCACCCGCCGCAGCGCCGGCCACCAATACCCTCGATGTGCGGGATACGGTCAGTACGGAAGCCTGATCTCACGCCCCTTCGGGGGCGCCATCTCCCCCTTCGCGCCGCTGACCTTCGCTGTGCCCCAGGTCGCGCTCCGGAAACAGCAGGTTCCTGACCCGATTCTTCAGCGCTCTGGCATCGGGAAAGCCGCCATCCCTCTTCCGCTCCCAGAGCACCTCTCCGCCACAGGCGACCTCGAACACGCCACCGGTTCCCGGTAGCAACGTCACTCCACCCAGATCGGTACCGAAGGTGCTGAGCAGCTCCTGGGCCAACCAGCCCGAGCGCAGCAGCCATTGGCACTGGGTGCAGTAGTGGATGGTGATGATAGGTCTGGCGTCCGCCACGGTACACCTCGCAAGGCCTGGGCTCCCTATAATACGCAGCCCCCGATTCCATCCGCCACGTGGTCCGTCCTATGCGCCTGTTGCTGCTGGTAGCCTGCCTTCTCCTGTCCGCCCTGGCCTGGAGTGCTCCGCCGCCGAAGGTCGGCCTGGTGCTGTCTGGCGGTGCCGCCCGGGGACTGGCGCATATCGGCGTGCTGAAGGCGCTGGAAGAACAGGGCATCCAGGTCGACGCCATTGCCGGCACCAGCATGGGTGCGGTAATCGGCGGCCTCTATGCCGCCGGCTACAGCGCCGAGGAACTGGAACGCATCGCGCTGGACATGGACTGGGGCCAGGTACTGTCCGACCAGCCGCCACGCAAGGACGTGCCCTTCCGGCGCAAGCAGGATGACCGGGACTTCCTGGTCAAGCAGAAGCTCAGCTTTCGTGACGACGGCACCCTGGGCCTGCCCATCGGGGTGATCCAGGGCCAGAACCTGGGGATGATGCTGGAAAAGCTGTTCGTGCATACCAGCGATACCCGGGACTTCAACCAATTGGCCATCCCCTTCCGCGCCGTGGCCACGGACATCACCACCGGCGAGAAGGTGGTCTTCGATCATGGTCATCTGCCCCGAGCGATCCGCGCCAGCATGTCGATTCCGGCGGTATTCGCGCCGGTGGAAATCGACGGTCGGCTGCTGGTGGATGGCGGCATGGTCGACAACATCCCCATCGACGTGGCGCGGGACATGGGCGCGCAGCGGGTAGTGGTGGTCGACATCGGCACTCCCCTGCTCAAGCGCCGGGACCTGACCACGGTGCTGGACGTGCTCAATCAGTCCACCACCCTGATGACGCGCAACAATTCCCAGGCGCAGCTGGCGACTCTGGGCAAGCAGGACCTGCTGATCCAGCCGCCATTGGCCAGCTACACCAGCGCCGACTTCAGCGAGGTCAGGGCGCTGATCGATGCCGGCTATCGGGCGACCATGGCCATGGCGAGCGAACTGGCGGTGTTGCGCAAGGACGCGAAAAGCGAGCGTTCCACGGCCGTGGCAGCGGCTCGCGCGCCCAGCAGCCGCACTCCGGTCATCGACGCCATCCGCATCGAGAACGACTCCAAGGTCGAAGACGAGGTCATTCGTCACTACATCCGCCAGCGCCTGGGCGAACCCCTCAATGTCGAGCGGCTGCAGGACGACATGAGCACCCTCTACGGGCTGGATTATTTCGACCAGGTGGAATACCGCATCCGCCGGGACGGCCCTGGCGACAACGTGCTGGTGATCTATGCCCGCGGCAAGCGCAGCGGTACGGACTTCCTGCGGCTGGGCCTGAATCTGTCTGACGACCTGCGGGGCGACAGCGCTTTCAACTTCGGCGCCAGCTATCGCATCAATGGGCTCAACCGCCTGGGCGGCGAATGGCTGACCCGAATGCAGATCGGTGATCACCAGGAGCTCTACAGCGAGTTCTACCAACCCCTGGATGTGGGCTCACGCTACTTCATCGCACCCTACGTCGGCGGCGAGGCCCGCAACATCGAGCAACTGGAGCGGAACGACCCCATCGCCGAATACCGCCGCGAGCGCTATGGCTTCGGCCTCAACGTGGGTCGGCAGATCGGCAACAAGGCCGAGGTGCGCCTGGGTATCGGCCATGACTGGGGCAGTACCAAGGTGCATGTCGGACCGCGCGACACGCCGGAGGAATCCTTCACCGAAGGCTTCTACGAGTTGCGCTATTCGTTGGACGACCTGGACGACGTGAACTTCCCGCGGGAGGGCCAGGACCTGGCATTGACGCTCAAGCAGTTCGATCCGAGCCTGGGCTCGGATTCGCGCTACCGGCAGCTGGACCTGCACCTGAACAAGGCGCTCAGCTATGGCTACAACACCTTCGTGCTGGGGGGCGGCCTGGGGCGCACCCTGTCGACGGACAGCGACACCAACGTGGTAACCAGCAGCTTCCTGCTGGGAGGTGCCTGGCAGCTCTCGGGCTATCGGCAGGATGCCCTGTCCGGCCAGAACTACGGCCTGGCGCGGCTGATCTACTACCACCAGCTTACGCAGCGCTCGCTGTTCCCGCTGGACACCCCGGTCTATCTGGGCGGCAGCCTGGAACAGGGACGCATCTGGAATCGGGATGACGACTACGACAGCGGCAACATCAGCGCGGCCAGCCTGTTCCTCGGACTGGACACGCCGCTGGGACCACTCAGGTTCACCTATGGCCTGAGCGACCAGGGCGAACATGCCTTCTACATCAACCTGGGCAATAGCTTCTGATCAGGCGATGCGCGAGAGCAGGATCTCGGCCCGCTCGCGCTGGCTGTCGCTGCCTTCGCTGACGATTTCCTGCAGCAGCGAGGTGGCGTGCTGGACGTCGCCCTGATCGAGACAGGCCTCGGCCTCGGCAAACCGCCGGGCAATGGCATCGGCCATGAAGTGCTCGTCGAGACTCAGGTCCAGCTCCATGACCGCCGGCAACTCGCCCAGGCCTTCAGGGAAGTCGTCTTCCAGGGAGACTTCCAGGGCATCGACCTGCTTCCACCCGGAATCGGCGTCCAGCTCTTCGGTCAGGGCGATGGCCTCATCGAGACTCAGATCCGCCAGATCCAGATCGTAGTGCTCTTCGGTCACCGGCGCAGGTACCGCCGGCTCGGCAAACTGCAATTCCGCCGACCATTCACTGGCCGGCGCATCGAAGGCCGGCAGGTCGAGATCCAGATCGTCCTCCAGCAGGGGCTCCACCGGATCGGCGGACATCCCGGGAAACTGGGCGTGCAGCACCGCCAGACTCGCCGCCACGCCTCCCAGCGCCAGAAAACGCTGCTCGTGCTCCCTGAATGCCGGAGCCTCGCCCAGGGTGGCCAGCACCCGGAGCAGCAGCAGCCGCAGATCCTGCCGCCGATCATCTTCGGCCAGGCCGCTTTCCAGCACTTCCCGCGCCTGGCCGTAGCGGCCATAGGCGATGTAGATCTCCGCACGACCGGCATGATCGTCGACCGGCGCCGGGCTGGCGGCGACAGCTGCGGGCTTGGCCCTGGACTTGGCAACCACCGGCTGGGTAGCGGCCAGCACAGGCTCGGGCAAGGGCTCGACCATTTCGACACGTTCGACGTCATCCGCGTCGTCGAAGACGACGTCTTCCGCCTTCCGCCGGCGCCACCAGAGCACACCGGCCAAAGCCAGCAGGGCCGCGCCACCCGCTAACAACAGCGAGCGCAGTGACAACAGACCTTCGTCGGTACTGCCCGCGGCAGGACTGGAGGCGACGGGCGCCGCCTGAGCGGCAGGGCTTTCCGGTGACGGCGGCGCGGGGGCGGGCGTCGGCGTGGACAGGGCCACCGAACGCGCCTGCTTCAATTGCTGCTGCAGACCTTCACGGTCCTGCTGGAGCTGCTCGATCATCACCTCTTTCTGGGCCAGCAGTGCGTCGTAACGCTCCTGCAGCTGAGTCAGCTGACCTTCCAGATCGCCGACCTGACGCCCGAGATCCTGCGTCACCAGCAGGGGCTTGGTGGCTTCCGCAGAGCTTCCAGCCGGCTGCGGCGCCACTACTGGCGGCGCCACTGATTCCGGTGCCGGTGCCGGCGCAGCGACAGGTGCTGCGGCAGGCGCTGGCGCAGCAGGTGCCGGTGCCAGGACGGGCGCCGTGGCGACCGGTGCGGCGGGTACCGGGCTGGGCGCGGGCGGCGTGGTCTTGGCCGCTACCGGCTGTCGCGGCGCAGGTTCGCTGACACCCACGGGCAGGCGCAGGCGCTGGCCAGCCTTGAGCCGTCCGGGATCATTGTTGGCGAAGGACGCCGGATTGAGGGCGAACAGATCGGCCATGAGCTGCTCGGCCGATCGATTGGCCATTGGCCCCAGGCGCTTGGCGATGCTCCAGAGGGTGTCCCTGGGACGCGTCTGATAGACGCCCTCCCCGGCGGCCAGGTCTGGCGAAGGCGTCAGCCCCTGGCGCGGTGCAGATACGGTTTGGCGGACCACCGGATCGGCGGCCGGGGCGGCGGCGCGAGCGGGCGCCGCCGGGACGGTACTGGCAACGCTGGTGGGTGCGCCACCACTGCGCGGCGGATCCACCAGCAGGGTGAACTCGCGCAGCTGTTTGCCGCCCGGCTGTTCCAGTTGAACGATGAAACCCAGATAGGGCTCGACCAGGGAGCGGCGCGAGGTCACCTCGACATAGCTGCCCGCCGCCGTGCGCAGGTGTGGGGTGAACTTCAGATCGTCGAGGAACTGGGTGCGATCCACGCCGGCCTGGGCGAAGGCCTCGTTCGCCGCCAGATGGATGCGGAAGTCCTCGGCACCGGCATCGCCGATATTGACCAGCTCGATCCGCGCACGCAGAGGTTCGTTGAGCGAAGACTGCAGGGTGATGCCCCCCAGGCCGAGCGCGAACGCCGCTTGAGGAAGAGGGGTCAGCGCGGCGGCCGACAGAAGAACAAAGGCAAGGGGACGGCGTTTCGCGACCATGGATACCGCTGCGTCAGGTATTCGAGGAAACCGGTGTTTTAGCGCGGTGGCTCACAAAAATCGCCTCCGCTACGCTGGAACGTAGCATCGATACCGACAGACGGCAAACCAATGGCCCCGCACGCAATAAAGCGGCCGGGGGGTGGCGTCTGGCGCCAGTAGCGATGCCAGACGCTCCGGCCAGATCCGACCCCGTGGCTGGGCAGAGGCACCCGGGCGACGCCAGCCGCCAGACGGCGGTCAGCCGCGCTCGAGATTGGCCAGGACGCGCTGATGCACCTGCTGGCAGATGGCGATCTCTTCATCATCGAGGCCGCTGAGCAGTTCCTTGCGCAGGGCTTCGGCGATGGTCTCGATCTTCTCGATCAGCGGACCGGCTTCCTGGGTCAGCATGATGCGCTTGGCGCGACGGTCCTCGGTGACCGCCAGACGCTTGACCAGACCCTGCTTTTCCAGGCCGTCCAGCAGCCGTGCCAGGGTCGGCCCCTCGATGCTGATGCTCTGCGCAAGCTCACGCTGGGTAGGCTGGACACCCTTCATCCGGGCCAGGTTCAGCAACACCTGCCAGCGCGCCTGAGACAGCCCCAGGTGGCTCAGGCGCCGGTCTAGCTCGGCGCGCCAGGCACGGGAGACGTGGAAGATCTGGCGGCCAAACAGGTGTGGATCGGTAGGGGTCATTCAGGCTAAACCTTGTACTTGGATTTTCTCATTATTCTGGTTACAGGCAGGGCGGGGCAACCGCCGCGCCTCGCTAGTCCGCCAATTCCGCCTGCAAGGCTGCCCGCACACAGTACAGCGCGCCACTCGCCACCCGCCCCTCGAAGCGCGCGGCGACATGGGCGACCGGCGGCAACTCGCCCTCGTCTTCGAGGAAGGCATCCTGGATTTCCGCCAGCAGATCCTCTGGCAGGTCGAGGGCCTGTTCCAGGGCGATCTGCTGCCCGGCAATGGCTTCGGCCAATAGTGCATAGACATTCTTTTCCGAGCAATTGAGCTGCCGCGCAGCCTGCTCGGGCGTCATGCCGGCGCGTACCAGCGTCAGCACCTCGTGGCGCACGTCAGCGACCGGAGGCGGCGCGGCGTCGCCGTCATTGAGGACGTCGAGGAAAGCCTGGCCATAACGCTCCAGCTTGCGCGCGCCCACGCCGCTGACGCGGCTCATCTCGTCCAGCGAGCGCGGCTGGCTGCGCAGCATCTCCAGCAGGGTGGCGTCGGGGAAGATCACATAGGGCGGCACCGAATGCTCTTCGGCCAGCTTGCGTCTCAGGGTGCGCAGGACCTCCCATAGTTCGCGCTCGTCGGCGCGCACCAGCTGGCTGGCGGCACTGGCCGAGCCGCTGCCACTGCTGCTCCGCCCACGCTGGGGCTTGGGGTCACGGCGCAATTCGATGCGCACCTCGCCGCGCAGCAGCGGCCGGCAACTCTCGGTCAGGCGCAGGCCGCCATAGCCGTCGACATCCACCTCGGCCAGGCCGCGGGCCACCAGCTGGCGGAACAGGGTGCGCCACTCGTCTTCGCCACGGGCCTTGCCCAGGCCGAACACGGCCAGCCGCTGGTGGCCGAGGCTGGTGATCTTTTCGGTCTCGCGACCGAGCAGGATGTCGACCAGGTGCCCTACCCCATAGCGCTGACCGCTGCGGTAGATGGCCGACAGCGCCTGGCGCGCCGGCTCGGTGGCATCCCAGGTCTCGACGGTGTCGATGCAGTTGTCGCAATGGCCACAGGGCTGGGGCAGGTGCTCGTCGAAATAGGCCAGCAGCACCTGGCGCCGGCAACGGGTTTCCTCGCACAGCGCCAGCATGGCTTCGAGCTTGTGCCGCTCGATGCGCTTGTGGCGCTCGTCGCCCTCGGAGTTCTGCATCATCTGCCGCAGCAGCAGCACATCCTGCAGGCCGTAGGCCATCCAGGCGTCAGCGGGCAGGCCATCGCGACCGGCCCGGCCGGTTTCCTGGTAGTAGGCTTCCAGACTCTTGGGCAGATCGAGGTGGGCGACGAAGCGCACGTTGGGCTTGTCGATGCCCATGCCGAAGGCGATGGTGGCGACCATGATCAGCCCTTCCTCGTTGAGGAACCGCTTCTGGTTGGCGGCGCGCACGTCGTTGGGCAGGCCGGCGTGATAGGGCAAGGCGGGGAAGCCCTGGTTGCTGAGCTGCTCGGCCACCTCCTCGACCTTCTTGCGCGACATGCAGTAGACGATGCCGGCATCGCCGCGACGCTCGGCGAGAAAGGCCAGCAGCTGCTTGCGCGGCGCTTCCTTGGGCACGATGCGGTAGAAGATGTTGGGGCGATCGAAGCTGGAGAGAAAACGCTCGGCCTCTTCCAGATGCAGGCGGCTGGCCATCTCTTCGCGGGTGCGGGAATCCGCGGTGGCGGTGAGCGCCAGGCGCGGCACGCCGGGGAAGTGTTCGGCCAGTTGTCCGAGCTGCATGTATTCCGGACGGAAGTCATGCCCCCACTGGGATACGCAGTGGGCTTCGTCGATGGCGAACAGGGCGATCGGCAGGCGCTTGAGGAAGTCCAGCATGCGCGGCTGGACCAGGCGCTCGGGCGCGAGATAGAGCAGCTTGATCTCGCCGCGCTCCAGCTGCGCGGCGACGGCTCGCTGCTGTTCGCCGGTCATGGTGGAGTTGAGCGCGGTCGCCGACACACCCAGTTCCAGCAGGGTGGCGACCTGGTCGTCCATCAGCGCGATAAGCGGCGAGACCACCACGGCCACGCCGGGCCGCAGGAGCGCCGGCACCTGGTAGCACAGGGACTTGCCGCCGCCCGTGGGCATCAGCACCAGCGCATCGCCACCGCTGGCCACACGCTCGATGATCCGGGCCTGGTTGCCACGGAACGCGTCGTAGCCAAAGACGTCTTTAAGGATGCGCAGCGCGGGTTCTGACATGAAGCCTCCTCGAATGGAAAGGCCATTATACGGATGCCGGGGTCACTGCGGCGGTGCTTTTCCGTCGGCCGGCCCCAGGCCGTCGAGTTCGACGTGACCCGGGCGCTCGTCTACAATTCCGGCCGTTCTGCCCTTTCGAATCCTTTCCGAGGTAAGTAGCCGATGTCCTTCGCCGAACAATTGACCCGTCTGCGCGATTTTCTCGATGCAGACGATCTGCACGAAGAAGCGCTCGACTACGTAGCCGCCCATGGCTACCTGACCGCCCTGTCCATCTGCCCGGAAGAGGTTCCCGAACGCGAGTGGATCGATGCGCTCTTCGCCGAGCCACCGCAGTATCGCGATGCCGCCCAGCAGGAAGAGATCGAGCGCTCCCTGGTGCAGCTGAAGGCGCATATCCTGCGCGTGCTGGGCAGCGACGAAGAGCTGGACCTGCCGTGCGACCTGGAGCTCGGTCCGGAGCCGGACGATTCCGAGTTGCGCGGCTGGTGCATCGGTTTCATGGAAGGGGTGTTCCTGCGCGAAGCCGTGTGGTTCGAGGACGCCGAAGACGAAGTCAGCGAGCTGCTGCTGCCGATCATGGTGGGTTCGGGTCTGTTCGATGAGCAGCCGGAATTCGCCGAGATCGCCCAGGACCGCCGCCTGGTTGCCGACATGATGGTGCAGATTCCGGAATTGCTGACCCAGCTGTTCCTGCTCTGCCATTCCCCCGATGAAAAGCCGGCGCTGCTGAAGCCGCGCCACTGAGCAATGGATGAGGCCACTCCGAGACCCCGCCAGCGCAAGGGCTGGGTCCGCTACCTGCTGCTGGGCATCGGCTGGCTGAGCGTGGCCCTGGGCATCATCGGTGCCTTTCTGCCGCTGCTGCCCACTACGCCCTTCCTGCTGCTGGCCGCAGCCTGCTTCATGCGCAGTTCGGAGCGGTTCTACTTGTGGCTGATTAACCACAGGTGGCTGGGGCCCTGGGTCAAACCCTATCTGGAAGGCGACGGCATCCCGCTCAAGGGCAAGGTTTACGCCATTGTCGCCATGTGGATCAGCGTCGGGTTTTCCTGCTGGCTGGTGCCCTACGTCTGGGCCCGGGTGGCGGCTTTCACCAGTTGCGCGGCGGTAACGGTCTACCTGCTCCGGCAGAAGACCCGGCGCTAGCCACCGTCAGGCATGAAAAAGGGCGATCAGCGATGATCGCCCTTTTTCGTGGGTCACGCTGGCGGCGTCAGGCGGCCCTGGCCATGGGGGTGGGCGGTGCCTGATCGGGAACGGTGGGCTCGCCCGGCTCGCTGGGCTGGATGGGCGCCGGATCAGGTTGATCGGGCTCGCCGCCGGCACGGGGCATGGCAAGGGCGACAAAGCGGGAGAAAGCGTCGAGCTGGCGGATCGGAAAGCGGGACATGGGGTGACTCCTCTGCTGACTCTCTAGGTAGAGTGGTCCGGCACCCGGGTAATTCCCTCAGTCGCGCGGCTCTGCTCCGCCATGATTGCGTGCAAAGGTTTCCGGGCCCATGGCGGCGATCTGGCCGTCGATCAGCGCCTCGAACGGCGCCAGCAGGGCATCGAAGCGGCGCGGCGCCTCCAGCGCATTCAACGCCGCGACCACGGCCTCCACGGTCGACAGCGCATCCGGCGCCGGGGCCTTGCGCACCCGGTAGCGCGAGGGCGCGCCAGGCGGCAGGGTGAGCCTGGGCAGGGCCGCCAGCAGTGGATTGACGTGCAGCAGCAAGCGCGCCTTGCGCCAGGTGCCGTCGGGAATCACCAGCAGCCGTGGTGCCTTGGTCACGGCAGCAGGCGGCAAGAGATCGACCGTGATCGCCTCGGGGCCGGGAAACAGCAGCCAGGCGTCATGATCGGCGAGCCAGAGCGGCAGGTCGGGAAAGGTCTCGCCAATCTCCAGCTGCGCATTGCCGAGCCCCAGGGCGGCCAGGCGCGCCGTATTGAGCGGATGGCGCCGCTCGCTGGGATGCTGCAGCAACAGCACCCGCGTGCGGCTGGTCAGCGACGGGATCAGCGCGCACAGGCAGAGTGACAGGGGACGCTGACAGCGCGCGCAAGCGGGACGGGACATCGGGACTTCCGGAGCGAATCGGGGCGGCGATCATACCGGATCACCGCCGCCCTCCCCGACTCAGCGATTGAAGCGGGCGGTGAGGTCGTGCAGGTAGTCGGCCATCCCTTCCAGTTCACGACTCAGCTCCGAGCCGCGACGGGCCTGGGCCGAGCTGTGATCGGAAAGATCGGCGATGCGGCTGATCTGCCGGTTGATGTCTTCGGAGACGTGGCTCTGCTCTTCCACCGCGGTGGCCATCTGCTGGCTCATGGCGGTGATGAGGCTGACCGATTCGCTGATGCCTTCCAAAGACTCGCGTACCGCCGCCGAATGGCGTTCGCTCTGGCGCGAGGTCTCTTCGCCGCGACTGGCGGTGGCCACGGCGCGGTCGGCATTGGCCTGCAGGTTGGCGATGATCTGATGGATCTGCTCGGTGGATTCACGGGTACGCGAGGCCAGCGAGCGGACCTCGTCGGCCACCACGGCGAAGCCGCGACCGGCCTCACCGGCACGGGCGGCCTCGATGGCGGCGTTGAGCGCCAGCAGGTTGGTCTGTTCGGCGATGGCGGTGATGACATCGGCGACGCTGCCGATGCTCTGGGTCGAACTGGCCAGCTCGCCTACGGCCTGGCCGATGTCGCTGACCGCCGCGCCGAGTTCGCGCATGGACGTCAGGCTCTCTTCGGCCTTGTCACGCCCGGAGTGCACCAGGCTCTCGGCGTTGGCCGCCGCCTGAGCGGTCTCCTGGACGTTCTGCGAGACCTCGTGGATGGTGGAGGTCATCTGGGTGATGGCCGCGGCGGACTGGTCGGTCTCGTGGCGCTGCTGATCCAGCAGTTCGGCCTCGGACTGGGCCAGTTGGGAGGATTCGCGCGCCTTGACGCGCACGCTGTCGCCCACGTCGGCCAGCCGGGTCAGGGCCGTCTGCAGGCGCGCGGCTTCGCTGTGCAGCGCCAGATCCAGGCGTGCCGGGGCACCACACTGGTCGCTGTAGGTCGGGGCCACGACGGCACTGGAAAACATCTTCGGATGATCGGCGAGGATGCGCTCGATGCTGGCGCGCTGGCGATAGAGCTGATGACCGCTGATACCCAGGAGCGCCGCGACGATGAGGACCGCCTGAGTCGTGTCGTCGAGCAGGAAGTGGCCGCTCAGGATCACCCCGGTGGCCGCCACCGTCGACCAGCAGGCGGCGATGGCGCTGCCCAGGCGGCGCGTCATGGGCACGGGGGCCTTGCCGGCATTGATGCGGGCATAGAGCTCGCCGGCGCGACGGACTTCGCTGGTGCTGGGCAGCGAACGCACGGATTCGTAACCGATCACCCGGCCCTGTTCGAGGATCGGGGTGACATAGGCGCTCACCCAGTAGAAATCGCCGTTCTTGCAGCGATTCTTGACGATGCCCATCCACGGCTTGCCCTCCTTGAGGGTCGCCCACATGTGGCCGAACACCGGTGGCGGCATGTCGGGATGACGCACCAGATTGTGCGGATTGCCGATCAGCTCCTCCCTTGTATAGCCACTGATGGCGATGAAGGCCTCGTTGCAGTAGGTGATGTTCCCCTGCAGATCAGTGGTGGAGATGAGTCGTTCCTCTTGCTTGAAGGTACGGCCTTGCTGGGTGACCGGCAAATTCGTGCGCATGCGGGTGCCTTATCTAGCGGGTTATCTACTCCGTGCGACATCAACCAGTTCAATGGTGGCCAACTGCCGGCACAGGCGCCAACGGTAACCATTTGGTTATCGTCATACTAACTATCGGCATGTTGCATCTGGGCTTTAAGGATGCGCTGAAATGTTTTGATAAGCGGTTCGCTCAGGGGCCTGGCTGACCTGGCGCCAGGCGAGGCACTTGGCTTTTCACGAGGAGCTCCAGGGCCTGACCGGATAGCGCGGCTGGCCGAGCGCCCAGGTGGATCCGGGATGCGTGTCGACCTTCCTGGGCGCCCTGGCTGCGCCGATCGCCGCGGTCCTCGCCAGGGCGATCACTGGCCTAGCCGGTGATCACGGGCTCCAGGGCCTCCAGCCAGCAGACCACCGCCACGGCGCCGCCATCGGGAATGCCGCGGACGCGTTCGCCCAGGTAGCTGGCGCGGCCCTGGGCCGGCAGCATCTCCGCGGTGGCCTCGGCGCCCTGGCGGGCGGCGGCGAGCGCCGCGGCAAAGGCCTGTGCCGGGCTGGCGCCCGCCTGGGCAGCGGCCAGCAGGGCATCCGCTGCCGGGCGCAAGGCATCGAGCATGGTGCGCTGGCCCGGCTGGGCGCCACCCAGTTCGGCCAGGGCCTGGACGCCACCATCCAGGGCCTGGGCCCATTGCGCCAGCGTGGGTCGTTCCACCCAGTCCAGCAGTTGAGCGGCGCGGATCAGGGCGCAGGCGTAGAAGGGTCCGGAGCTGCCACCGATGGCCCGGCGCAGTGCCTGGCCGGTGGCTGCCAGGGCGCTGGCCGGGGTGTACCAGACGCTGGCGGGCAAGGCGCGCATGGCTTCAGCGCCACGGGCCAGGCTGGTGCCCAGGTCGCCGTCCCCGGCGCGGCTGTCCAGTTCGGTGAGGCGGGCTTCGTTGGCCAGCAGGCTGGCGACGACGGCATCTGCCGTCGCCTGCAGCCGCTCTGCCAGGGGACCTGGGGTGCGAGGGGTCGTTTCGGCTGCTGCCGCGGGTGCGGGCAACAGGGTGGGCGCCGCCGGGACCCGGCCGTCACCCGGCCAGGCTCGCGCCCGGGTCGGCGCATCGAGCAGCGCCAGGCGCGCCTCGTCTACCGGCAGCAGCGACAGCGAACAGCCGGGCATGTCCAGGGCGCTGAGGAAGGTACCGGTCCAGGCGCATTCCACCACCAGGCCCCGCTGGCGCAACTGGCTCAGCGCCGCCCGCGCCACCAGGGCGAGTTCCAGCGGCGGCGTCGCGCCCAGGCCATTGACCAGCAGCGCCAGGCGCGTGCCAGCGGGATAGCCGCCGTCTTCGATGAGGGTATCCAGCAGCCGCGCCACGGTGCCGTCGGCGCCCAGTCGGGGACCGCGCTCGACGCCCTGCTCGCCGTGGATGCCGAGGCCCCATTCCACCTCGTCGTCCGCCAATTGGAAACCCGGATGCCCCGCCGCCGGCACCGTGCAGGCACCCAGGGCGACACCCATGCTGCGCAATTCGGCACTCGCGGCGCGGGCCAGCGCAGCTACCTCGGCCAGGGGGCGCCCGGCGGCGGCCGCTGCGCCCGCGAGCTTGTGGATCAGCACGGTACCCGCGATACCGCGGCGCCTTTCCGGCGCCACGGTATGGCGCAAGGCGGCGTCGTCCGCCACCAGCACCGTCTCGACCGGAATGCCTTCGCTGCGCGCCAGTTCGGCGGCCAGGCCGAAGTTGAGACGGTCGCCGGTGTAGTTCTTGACCACCAGCAGGGCGCCCGCGGGACCCGCCGCCGCCCGGATGGCCGCCAGCACGGCATCGACGCTGGGCGAGGTGAAGACGTCTCCCGCCACCGCGGCGGTCAGCATGCCCTCGCCCACATAGCCGGCATGGGCCGGTTCGTGGCCGCTGCCGCCGCCGGAAATCACCGCGACCGGGCGATCTCCCGTAGCGGCCAGGGGCTGGCGCAGGATGACCTGCTCCTCGGCCAGCAGGGCCAGGCCGGGATCCAGGCTGACGAGGCCTTCGAGCAGTTCGCGAACCACAGCGGTGGGGCTATTGATCAGCTTCTTCATCGGGGACTCCTGAGGGCGAGAGGTCGCCGCAGTATGGCACGGGGTCCCGGGCCTGCCTGGCAGCGACCTGAACGGCCGGCTGACAGGCGCGCAACGGCCTTCCGCCGGACCGGGACGGCAGGCTATCGTTGGCGTCGGAAGCTTTTCACGACCGGGATGTCTCACGCTGTTAGCCAGCCGCTCTCCTGCGAGCGCACCCCACCGAGGTCCGTCATGCCGATCAAGATCGTTCCGCGCTCTGCCTGCCTGGGGTCGGAGATCACCCCCGAAGCCGTCTACCTGTCCCGGCGCCAGCTGCTCGGTGCCAGCGGCGCCCTGCTCGCCGGCGCCGCCCTGCCCGGCTGGGCGCTGGCGGCCGCTTCCAGCTATGGCGACGTCGAAGCCGCCAAGGGCCCGGACTGGTTCGAACGCAAGCTGCCTGATACCCGCTGGCAGGCGGCCACGGTCAAGGGCGAGGACATCACGCCCTTCAAGGACGCTACCCACTACAACAACTTCTATGAATTCGGGCCGGACAAGAGCGATCCCGCCGCCCATGCCGCGCAGTTGCCCACCCAGCCCTGGAGCGTGGTAGTCGATGGCGAGGTGGGCAAGCCCGGCACCTACGGGCTGGAAGACCTCTTCGGCCCCGACACCCTGGAAGAGCGCATCTACCGCATGAGGTGCGTCGAGGCCTGGTCCATGGTCATCCCCTGGCTTGGCTTTCCGCTGGCCAGCCTGCTCAAGCGCGTCGAACCCACCGGCAAGGCGCGCTACGTGAAGTTCGAGACGCTCAAGGACCCGCAGCACATGCCCGGCATGAATTCCAGCTTCGCCCTGCTGGACTGGCCCTATGTCGAAGGCCTGCGCCTGGATGAGGCCATGCATCCGCTGACGCTGATGACGGTGGGCATGTACGGCCGCGTGCTGCCCAACCAGAACGGCGCGCCGCTGCGGCTGATCGTGCCCTGGAAGTACGGCTTCAAGGGCATCAAGTCCATCGTCCGCATCAGCCTGGTGGCCGAGCAGCCACGCACCACCTGGCAGGGCATGGCGCCCAACGAGTACGGCTTCTATGCCAACGTCAATCCGGAAGTGGACCACCCGCGCTGGAGTCAGGCCCGCGAACGGCGCCTGCCCAGCGGCCTGTTCAGCCCCAACGTGCGGCCGACGCTGATGTTCAACGGCTATGGCGAGGAAGTGGCTTCGCTCTACAGCGGCATGGATCTGCGGAGAAACTACTGATGGGATTGCTGCTCTGGCGGGTCGCGGTGTTTGTCGCCGCACTCTGCCCGCCGCTGTGGTGGCTGTACCAGGCCTGGATCTTCGCCCTAGGTCCGGACCCGGGCAAGGCGCTGGTGGACAAGCTGGGGACCGGCGCCCTGGTGCTGCTGCTGCTGACGCTGAGTCTGACGCCGCTGTCGCGCCTCACCCGCTGGAAGCTCTGGCCGGTGATCCGCCGCCAGCTCGGCCTCTGGACCTTCACCTATGCCCTGCTGCACTTCCTCGGCTACCTGGCGTTCGTGCTGGGCTTCGACCTGTCGCAACTGGGCGTGGAGTTGCAGCGCCGGCCCTACATCATCGTGGGTGCCGCGGCGCTGCTGATCCTGCTGGCTCTGGCCGTCACTTCCAACCGCCCCGCCATGCGCCGCCTGGGCAAGCGCTGGAAGGAGCTGCACCGGCTGGCCTACTTGGTGCTGGGCCTTGGGCTGCTGCACTACCTCTGGATCGTACGCTCGGACCTGGAAGAGTGGGCGCTCTACGCCGCTATCGGCGCCGCCCTGCTGGCCTTCCGCCTGGTAGATGGCTGGCGCCGTAAAAGGCGAAGTCGGGCAGCGGCCGTCCCTGCTCGCTGATTACCACCGCCCAGGCAGAGGGTTGACCCTCCATGCCTCGAATCTAAAGGGGTGGTATTAAAAACAGCTGTTGAGGTATGCGGATGGACCGCCACGGTTTGGCAAAGGGGTGGTATTGAACGGGCCTGGCGCCAGTGGGCCAGGCCGCTGCCCGAGGGCGGTCCATCAGCGCTGCGCGGCCTGGCGCAAGCCCTTCAGGGTGTTGAGCGGGGCATCCACCACGAAGCTGTTGGCCAGCCAGGACGGCACGCTGCCACCCGGCTCGCTCTGGGCCTCGTAGGTCACTTCCGAGCCGCCGTTCTTCGGCACCACGCGCCACTGGCCCTGGAAGCTCGCGACCCGTACGTAACCGTCGGCAGCGGGACGATAGTCCGGCTGGCCTTCGAGGGTGCGGGTGAAGCCGCCATCGGGAGTCTTCTGCTCGGTGATGTGCAGCACCACGTCACGGGCGGTCACCGGCCAGGGCATGTCGATGCGCATGTAGGTCCAGGCCTGGTTGTCCTGACGCTTGAGCACCTGCAGCGACTGGCAGCGGAAGATCCATTTGCAGGAACCCACGGGGTCGTCCTGCAGCTTGGCGATGGTGGCCGGATCGGCCTTGATCTGGACCACGCCGCGGTAGGCCTTGTACTTGGAGCCGGCGACGGCGCGGGTATAGACCTGGATGCCATCTTCCTGCTTGGCGAGTTGCCAGTCCTCGGCCTGGGCCAGGCCGGTGGCTGCGAGCAGGGTCAGGGCGAGGATGGAGCGAAGCGGCTTGTGCATGGGACGTCCCTTGTTGTTGTGGTTGTCGGAGAGCGCAATTCAAAACCGGATCAGGCGGCGGTTTCACCTTCGAGGCGCAGCAGGATGGCCATGGCCTCGGCACTGCTGGTGCCGCAGAACGCCAGCTCGGCCTGGAAGCCGCCGCACACCGCCGGGCGCAGCGGCGAGCCGAACAGGTCGCAGCGGTTGGTGCTGTCCAGATGGGCGCAGCGCACCCCGGAGGGCTTGCCCTGGGGCATGCGTGGCAGCGGTGAGGAGATCGAGGGCGCGATGCAACAGGCGCCACAACCCGGACGGCACTCCATGGGTGAAACTCGCAGATAAAGAGGCTTCAAGCTTAAGAGCAAGGCCGGGGCCTCACAAGCGAATCGTGACCAGATGCTGCCATCGAGTCATGAATGTAACATTCATTCGCACCTCGCCACGCAACCCCGCGGCCTTTCCACCGTCTTATCTGCGATGAGCGAGGCGGCTGGCCCGAGGGCGTGACGATGAAGCATTGGCTGGTGCTGGACCTGGAAGCGACCACCGACGAAGGCGGCTGGCCACTGGAGTTGATGGAGATCATCGAGATCGGCGCGGTGATGGTGGATGCGGCGGGCCAGGAGCTCGATCGCTATCAGAGTTTCGTCCAGCCCCGGCGGCTGCCGCTGCTGACGCCCTTCTGCCGCGACCTCACCCATATCAGCCAGGCCGATGTCGATGGCGCAGAGCCTCTGGAAAGCACCTGGCCGACCTTCGAGGCCTGGCTGGGCGCCTATGAGACCACCCTCGCCGGCTGGTGCAGCTGGGGCGATTTCGACCGCCGTCTGCTGGAGCGGGCCTGGCGCGAATACGATCTGCACACCCACCTCGCCCGGGTCCCGCATCGCAATCTCAAGCAGGCCTTCGCCAAGGCCCGTGGTCTGGCGCGTCCGCTGGGCCTCACCGCCGCCCTGGAATCGGCGGGACTGGCCTTTACCGGGGTACTGCACCGCGCCGAGACCGACGCGCGCAACACCGCCAAGCTGATACCCGCCAGCCTGCCGGCCCTCGCGCGCTAGCCTCGTCTGAAGCGGTGACAGTGGGCCTCGGCCTTGGGCATACTCGCGACGGTCCCAACCGCTCTCGCACAAGGAAATCCGATGTTCAAGGTCAACGAATACTTCGACGGCACCGTCAAATCCATCGCCTTCAGCCTCAAGTCCAAGCCTGCCACCCTGGGCGTCATGGCCCCCGGCGAATACGAATTCGGCACCAGCCAGCTGGAAGTCATGCACGTGGTGGCCGGCGCCCTGACCGTCAAGCTGCCGGGCAGCGAGACCTGGGAAACCTTCGCCGCGGGCAGCCAGTTCACCGTGCCGGCCAATGCGAAGTTCCAGCTCAAGGTCGCGGAAGACACCGCCTATCTCTGCGAATACCACTAAGCTCGGGGAGCCGTACGGCTCCCTCGTCTTGGGCTCCGTCATTCGGCCGCGCGGGCCGGGTGGCGGGAGTCCGTTGTCCCGCCTGAACGCTTCCGCTTCGCCTCGGTCCTAAGCGACACCGCCGCTTTCGGAGTCGTCGCCATGTCGCCAGTCGCAGCCCAGGGCCCTCGCCAGCCGAGCCACGCCCGTCCCTTCGAGCACCAGCCCCGGAATCTCCCGACGCACGGGATAGCCCTTGCGCAGGGCGTCGAACGCCTGAGCCCGCGCCTGGGCCGGCAAGGCGAGGGTCGCGCGTAGCGCCGCATCGTCGTCGCGCGGGTCATAGACCGCACGACAGACGCGCCTGAAGGCCGTCGCCTCGGGCGTATCCGCACCAAACACCAGGCGCTCCAGCTGCTGCGGCGGCAACAGGTCGCTCAGACCCAGCCGCGGTGTTTCCCCGGTCCAGGCGCAGAAGGCCGCGTAGATCTGCGCCGTGCCGCGCCACTTGCCTTCCAGGCTGTGCCCGGCGATATGGGGCGTCACCAGCTGACAGAGACGGGCCAATTCAGGATCGATACCCGGCTCGCCTTCCCAGACATCCAGGGCCACCGCCAGCTCGGCGCCACCAGCCAGATGGGCACACAGCGCGGCGTTGTCGACTACCTCGCCCCGGCAGGCATTGAGCAGCCAGCTGCCCGGACGCAACCTCGCCAGGCGCGTCGCCTCGAACAGGTGCAGGGTGCGCTGCTCGCCGTCACGGATCAGCGGGGTGTGCAGACAGAGCACGTCGCAGCGCTCCAGTAACTCGTCCAGGCTGTGGAAGTCGCCCTGCTCGGTCGCCTGACGTGGTGGATCGCAGACCAGCACCGTCCAGCCCAGTCCGCGCAGCGCCTCGGCCAGGCGGCCCCCGACCTGGCCGGCGCCGACGATGCCATAGGTGCGCCGGGCCAGGTCGGCGCCAGCGCCATCGGCCAGCGCCAGCAAGGCGCCGAGCACCCAGTCCACCACGCCGCGGGCATTGCAGCCAGGCGCATTGCTCCAGCGGATACCCGCCTGATCCAGATAGCCGAGGTCCAGATGATCGGTACCTATGGTGCAGGTGCCGACGAAGCCGACCCGAGATCCGGCCAGCAGCGTCTCGTCGACGCGGGTGATGGAGCGCACCAGCAGCGCATCGGCGCGACTCACGGCGGCGCGGTCGAAGGCGCGACCGGGAAGGCGTTCGAGGGTGGCGTGGGGGCCGAAGAAGGCGTCCAGCAGCGGTATGTTTTCGTCGGCGAGAATGTGCATGCCTGGGCACTCGCAAGGGCGGGGACCGGCACTTTAGCAGGCCAGCGGCAGCCGGCAACGGTCGCCGCGAGGGTTGCCACCCGGGCCATGAGGACTAGACTATCGGCCCCGAAGCTGACCGAACGATCAAGTGACCGCCTCCCTGCCCCGCATCAGACGTGAATTCGGCGCCCTGCTCTCCCTGGCCGCGCCCATCGTCATCGCCCAGCTCTCCCATTCGGCCATGGGCTTCGTCGACGCCGTCATGGCCGGCCGTGTCGGCCCGCTGGACCTCGCCGCCGTCGCCCTGGGCAACTCCGTGTGGATTCCGGTGTTCCTGCTGATGACCGGCATCCTGCTGGCGACCACGCCCAAGGTGGCCGAGCGCCACGGCGGCGGGCGCAGCCAGGAGATCGGTCCGCTGGTGCGCCAGGCGCTCTGGCTGGCCCTGGGGTGTGGCCTCATCGCCAGCCTGCTGCTGCTCAATGCCCGACCGCTGCTGGTGGCGATGCATGTCGACGCCCAGCTGATCGGCCCGACCCTGCTCTATCTCAAGGGCATCGCCCTGGGCCTGCCCGCCACGGCCTTCTACTATGTGCTGCGCTGCTTCAGCGACGGCCTCGGGCGTACCCGGCCGGCGATGCTGGTGGGCCTTGCCGGGCTGGCACTGAACGTGCCGCTGAACTGGATCTTCATCCATGGGCACCTGGGCCTGCCAGCCCTGGGCGGCGCCGGGTGCGGCTTCGCCTCGGGCACGGTGATGTGGGCGATGCTGCTGGCCATGCTGGCGATCATCCGCACCGAGCGATATCGCGCCTGCGCCATTTTCGCCCGCTTCGAGCGACCGCACGGACCAACGCTGCGCGCCCTGCTGGCCATCGGCGTGCCCATCGGCATCGCGGTGTTCGCCGAATCCAGCATCTTTTCCGTGGTGGCCCTGCTGATCGGCGAGCTGGGTCCGACCGTGGTCGCCGGGCACCAGGTGGCGCTCAACTTCTCCGGTCTGGTGTTCATGGTGCCCCTGGCCCTGGGCATGGCGGTGACAGTGCGGGTTGGCCAGGCGCTGGGGCGCGGCGAGCCGCGCGAGGCGCGCTTTTCCGCCGGGGTCGGCATGGCCGCCGGGCTGCTCTGCGCCTGCGTTTCCTGCACCCTGATGCTGACCGCGCGCACGGCTATCGCCGGCCTCTATTCCCAGGACCAGGCGGTGATCCAGCTGGCGGCCTCGCTGCTGGTGTTTGCCGGCATCTTCCAGTTCTCCGATGCCATCCAGGTGACCGCCGCGGGCGCCCTGCGTGGTTACCAGGACACCCGCGCGACCATGGTCATCACCCTGCTGGCCTACTGGGGCGTGGGCCTGCCGGTGGGCTGGGCGCTGGGGCTGAGCGACTGGTTCGGGGCACCGCGGGGTCCGGCCGGCCTCTGGCAGGGTCTGGTACTGGGACTGACCTGCGCGGCCATCCTGCTGTCGGTGCGGCTGGCGCGCAGTGCCCGGCGACGCATCCACAGCGCCAAGCCCTTGCTACACTGACCCCCTCTCGTCGGACGGCCCCAGGCCGTTCAGGACGGGCGTTTCCCCCTTTCGCGAGCGTGCGGCTTCGATGATCTTTCGCCTGCTACAGCTGTTTTGCCTCTGCTTCCTGCTCATCGGCCCGGTCCAGGCTGCCCTCCCCGGGCTGCCGGGCGCCCAGAAGGATCAGGTCGATCCGCAATTCGGCCCGTCCCTAGACCAAGTGATCAAGACCCTGGAAAGCGAGCAGCAGCGCAATCGTCTGCTGGCGGATCTCAAGAAGCTGCAGGCGGCCCAGGCCAAGGCCGAACCCAGCGCCTCCCAGGGCGTGATCGGGTTGATCACCGACACCATGACGGTGGTCGAGCAACAGCTGCAGCGTGACAACCTGCGCGAGCGCTGGCAGTACCAGCTGGACCAGGCGGGCGCCGAGCTGGCCGCCCTGGCGCCGGCGCCCGAGCAGCGCCTCAACCTGCTTTCGGGTTTCGTCATCACCCTGGCCTTCTGGGCCGGTTGCGCCCTGGGCCTGAAAAGCATCAGTCATCGGCTGCGCATCAGGTTCAGGCTCTCCGAGGAGCTTCCGCTCAGACCGCGGACCCTGGACCTGGTGCGTTTCGCCCTGCGCAAGCTGGCACCCTGGCTGCTGGCGTTCGTCATCACCCTGCTGGTATCCCTGTGGATGCCGGACTCCCTGGGCAAGACGGTGGCCGTCACCCTGGCCTATGCCGCCGTCATCGGCCCGCTGTTCGCGGCAACGGTGGTGGTGATCTGCTCCCTGCCCAGCGGCGCCCATCGCAGCCGGGCGCTGTTGATCCTGCGCCGCCGCGCCTTTCGCCCGCTATGGATCATCGGCAGCCTGGCCGCCCTGGGTGGCGCCGCCAGCGATCCGCACCTGGCCGAGACCCTGGGGCCACACCTGGCGGCGGTCATCGCCATCGGCGCCAACATCTGCGCGGCGCTGCTCACCGCCCAGTTCGCCCTGAGATTCCGCCGGCCCATCGCCCACCTGATCCGCAATCAGCCGCTGGCCAAGCGTCAGGCGCTGCACGGTCTGCAGGGCGTGCGCCATCTGATCGCCCGCCTCTGGCACCTGCCGCTGCTGATCCTGGTGGCGGTCTCGGTGGTGGCCACCTTCGTCTCCGCCGGCGATACCAGCGACGCCCTGCGCCGGGCGCTGCTGTTCGCCGTGACCATGGGCGCCGCCCTGGGCCTCAACGCCCTGGTGCGGGCGCGGCTGCTGCGCCGGCGACCGCACGGCCGCATCCAGGAGGCCTATGCCGAACGGCTGCGGGCCTTCTTCGTGCTGGTGCTGGGCATCGTCATCTGGCTGGTGGGGATCGAGCTGGCCCTGCGCGCCTGGAATCTCTCGCTGCTGAGATTCAGCCAGGGCGACGGCCATGCGGTCGCCAGCAAGTTCTTTGGCCTGGGTGGCACCCTGTTGCTGGCCTGGCTGGTGTGGATCCTGGCCGACACCGCCATCCACCGCGGCCTCAATCTGCATCGCGTCAGCCCGAACAATGCCCGCGCCCAGACCATGTTGCCGCTGATCCGCAACGTGCTGTTCCTGACCATCTTCGTCATCGCCCTGATCGTCGCCCTGGCCAACATGGGCGTGAACGTCACCCCGCTGCTGGCCGGTGCCGGCGTCATCGGCCTGGCGGTGGGCTTCGGCGCCCAGAGCCTGGTGGCCGACCTCATCACCGGGCTGTTCATCATCATCGAGGACTCCCTGGCCATCGGCGACTACGTCGACGTCGGCAATCACCTGGGCACCGTCGAGGGCCTGACCATCCGCACCGTGCGACTCAGGGATATCGATGGCATCGTCCACACCATCCCCTTCAGCGAGATCAAGAGCATCCAGAACTACTCGCGGCAATTCGGCTACGCCATCTTCCGCCTGCCGATTCCCCAGGCGCTGTCGGTGGACAAGGCCATCGAGATGGTCCAGGAAGTGGGTCGCACACTGCGCCAGGATCCCTTCATCGGCCGAGACATCTGGTCGCCGCTGGAGCTGCAGGGGGTGGAGAGCTTCGATTCCGGCATGGCGATCCTGAGATTCCGCTTCAAGACCGCGCCGATCAAGCAGTGGGAGGTCTCGCGGGCCTTCAACCTCAGGCTCAAGCGCTACCTGGACGACGCCGGCATCGAGTTGGCCTCGCCGCGCATGAACGTGCGCTACGAGGTAGGCGGCTCGCCGCTGGATCAGGCGGCCCGGGGGAACGAAGCGCCGAGCGAAGGCTGAAGTCGCTGCCACGACCGTCGGTTCTCGCGGCGCTGCGGAAAAGCCTCTAGGGTGGACGTTACTCTGTCCTGGCGAGGTCCCCGACATGCCCCTGCGTACCCTGCTCTGCTATGGCGACTCCAACACTCATGGCACCCGCCCCCTGACCCAGCCCGGCGTGCTCGAACGCTTCGGCTGGGACGAACGCTGGCCCGGCGTACTGGCCCACGGGCTGGGCGCCGATTGGCGGGTGATCGAGGAAGGCCTGCCAGCACGGACCACGGTGCATGACGATCCCATCGACGGCCACCACAAGAACGGCTTCACCTATCTCCGACCCTGCCTGGAGAGTCAGCTGCCGGTGGACGTCCTGCTGCTGATGCTCGGCACCAACGATCTCAAGGCGCGGCTGTCGGTGACGCCCGCGGACATCGCCAGTGCGTTGCAGGTGCTGCTGGAAGAGATCAGGCGCTGCAATGCCGGCCCGGGCGGCGCCACACCCAGGCTGATTGTCATGGCGCCGGCGCCCATCGAGGAAGTGGGCTTTCTCGGCGAGATCTTCGCCGGCGGCGCGGCCAAGTCCCGCCAATTGGCCGCGCGCTATCGCCAGGTGGCCGAGGCCCAGGGCGCGGCCTTCGTCGATGCGGGCGAGATCATCCAGGTGAGTCCGGTGGACGGCGTGCATTTCGAGGCGGACCAGCATCGGCGGCTGGGGGAGCATCTGGTAGGGGTGGTCAGAGCAGCCGCAAGCGCCTGAGCGTAGCGTGGACAACGGCGCAGCCTTGTCCGCGGACGCGAGACCACGCAGTGGAAAACGCTGCGCGGTTTTCCACGCTACGGCTCCCTTGGCATCGGTCCGTTGGGCTTCGACGATGGAGCCGTCTCAACCCAACCTACGAGAGCCGGGCCCGCGCGGTGGGGCATCGTAGGTTGGGCTGAGCGCAAGCGAAGCCCAACAGACCGCACTCCGCATCGCACCATTGGGCTTCGACGATGGCACCCTCTCGGCCCAGGCGGAGTACCCTCACTCCCCCTTCTTGCGAATCCAGTACAGATAACGCCCTTCCCCTTCGCTCTTTTCCACCAGTTCGTGGCCGAGGAAGACGCAGAACTTGGGGATGTCGCGCTGGGTGGAGGGATCGGTGGCGATGACCTTGAGCAGGGCGCCGGGGGCGATGTCGCGCACCTTGTTGTGCAGCATCATCACCGGCTCCGGGCAGTTCAGCCCGCTGGCGTCGAGGGTGGCATCGGCTTCGAGGGTCATGGGGTCTCCAGGGATAGAACGGTTACAGCGATCTGCATTCAGAGCCTGATGGCGGCCTAGGGTTTCCGATCCAGGCGGCGCAGATGACAGGTCACTTCCTCGCGGTCGTGGTAGAGCTGCTTGCAGTCGATGGCGACCCGCTGACCGCGATCGGCGAAATGGGCGTGCAGGCGTTCGAGGATGCCGGCCACTTCGCGATAGCGCTGCTTCATCGGCAGCTTGAGATTGACCACCGCCTCGCGGCAGTGGCCCTCGCCGATCCAGCGCTCGATCAGCGCCGCGGTGCGCGCGGGCTTCTCGACGATGTCGCAGACCATCCAGTCCACCGGGCGCTTGGGGACGAAGGCATAGCCGTCGACCTGCAGGTGCTCGACGAGGCCGGTATCCATCAGCGCCTCGTTCATGGGACCGTTGTCGACCGCCGTCACCAGCATCTCGCGGGCCACCAGTTGCCAGGTCCAGCCACCCGGGGCGGCGCCCAGATCGACGGCGCGCATCTCGGAGGACAGGCGGGTTTCCCATTCGGGACGCGGGATGAAGTGGTGCCAGGCCTCTTCCAGCTTGAGGGTCGAGCGACTGGGGGCCTCGCGGGGAAACCTCAGCCGCGGAATGCCCATGGGCCAGAGCGCGGCGTTGCCCGGTTCGACCAGACCGACGAAAACCTCGCGCCCGCTGAGAAAGGTCAGCTGCAGCCGCGGCGCCCGGGCATCATCCACCAGGCGGCCGGCCTTGCGCAGCGCCAGGGTCAGGGGGCGCTCGAATTTCTTGCAGAAGGTGGAGAGCGCCTTGCCATCGTTGGTGTCGGGCATCTCCAGGGCCAGACTGCCGCAGACGGGATAGCCCGCCAGCAGCTCCAGCAGCGGGCCGATGCGGTCCTGCTCGGGCAGGCTGAGAAAGGCGCCACGGGACCACTGACGGGGAAAGATCAGCTCGGCGAAGGTGATGTTCTGCATCAACCGGGCGGCACCCTCGGCGTCGCCACAGACGAATTCGGCATAGGCCGCACCCGGCTTGCCCTTGGCATAACCGGCCACGCCGAGCAGCGCCGCCCGCTCGCCGAGCTCGGCGCAGACCTCGCCTTCGAATCCGGTACGGCACAGCAGCAACAGGGTATTCACGACGGGGCTTCCTCAAGGGGTCACGCAGGGCGCGCACTATACCCCAGCGCGCCCGCTGGGGAACGCCGGCGGCGCCTATCGGTCCAGTACTACACCTAGAAAAATCAGTCCGCCCAGCGCTGGTACGGGTCTCCTTCACGTTTCGAGGCTCGTACGGCCAGCGGGCAACCGTCGAAGCGTCGATAAGGAGACCCCTGATGCCAGCCCTGGACAGCCTCAAAAGCCTCAAGACCCTGCAGGTCGGTGAGCGCACCTACCACTATTACAGCCTGCCCGACGCCGCCCAGACCCTGGGCAATCTCGACAAGCTGCCCAAATCCCTCAAGGTGCTGCTGGAGAACCTGCTGCGCTGGGAAGACAACCAGACCGTTACCGGCGAGGACCTCCAGGCCCTGGCCGACTGGACCAAGACCCGCTCCGCCAATCGCGAGATCCAGTACCGGCCGGCGCGGGTGCTGATGCAGGACTTCACCGGCGTACCGGCAGTGGTCGACCTGGCCGCCATGCGCGAAGCCGTGGCCAAGGCCGGTGGCGATCCGCAGCGGATCAATCCGCTTTCTCCCGTCGACCTGGTGATCGACCACTCCGTAATGGTGGATCGCTACGCCAGCGAAAACGCCTACCACGAGAACGTCGAGATCGAGATGGAGCGTAATGGCGAGCGCTATGCCTTCCTGCGCTGGGGCCAGAATGCCTTCGACAACTTCCGCGTGGTCCCGCCGGGCACCGGTATCTGCCACCAGGTCAACCTGGAGTACCTGGGCCGCACCGTCTGGACCAAGGACGAGGACGGCCGCACCTATGCCTTCCCCGACACCCTGGTCGGCACCGACTCCCACACCACCATGATCAATGGCCTGGGCGTGCTGGGCTGGGGCGTGGGCGGCATCGAGGCCGAGGCAGCCATGCTCGGCCAGCCGGTGTCCATGCTGATCCCCGAGGTAGTGGGCTTCAAGCTCACCGGCAAGCTGCGCGAGGGCATCACCGCCACCGATCTGGTGCTGACCGTGACCCAGATGCTGCGCAAGAAGGGCGTGGTGGGCAAGTTCGTCGAATTCTTCGGCGATGGCCTGGCCACCCTGCCCCTGGCCGACCGCGC
Organism: Pseudomonas sp. LA5; assembly: GCF_028640825.1. Taxonomy (NCBI): domain Bacteria; kingdom Pseudomonadati; phylum Pseudomonadota; class Gammaproteobacteria; order Pseudomonadales; family Pseudomonadaceae; genus Pseudomonas; species Pseudomonas sp. LA5. Next base: position 73,835 of record NZ_JAQYZY010000030.1, on the reverse strand, counting down.
CACCATCGGCAACATGGCGCCGGAGTACGGCGCCACCTGCGGTTTCTTCCCGGTGGACCAGATCACCCTGGATTACCTGCGCCTGTCCGGTCGCCCCGAGGAGACCGTGCAACTGGTGGAAGCCTACACCCAGGCCCAGGGCCTGTGGCGCAATCCCGGCGACGAGCCGGTGTTCACCGACGTGCTGGAGCTGGACATGGGCGAAGTCCAGTCCAGCCTGGCCGGACCCAAGCGACCGCAGGATCGTGTGCTGCTCGGCGAGGTCGCCAAGACCTTTGGCGATTTCACTTCCCTGGCGCCGAAAAAAGCCGAGGCCCCCAAGGCTGGCAGTGGCGTGGAAGTCCAGCTCGACGGCCAGACCTTCCAGCTGGAGGACGGTGCCGTGGTGATCGCCGCCATCACCTCCTGTACCAACACCTCCAACCCCAGCGTGATGATGGCCGCTGGTCTGCTGGCGAAGAAGGCTGCGGAAAAAGGGCTGATGCGCAAGCCCTGGGTCAAGTCGTCCCTCGCCCCCGGCTCCAAGGTGGTGACCGACTACTACAACGCCGCCGGCCTTACCCCCTATCTCAACGACCTCGGTTTCGACCTGGTCGGCTATGGCTGCACCACCTGCATCGGCAACTCCGGTCCGTTGCTCGATCCCATCGAAAAGGCCATCCAGGACGCCGACCTCACCGTAGCCTCGGTACTCTCCGGCAACCGTAACTTCGAAGGCCGGGTGCATCCGCTGGTCAAGACCAACTGGCTGGCCTCGCCGCCGCTGGTGGTGGCCTATGCGCTGGCCGGCAGCGTCAAGGTCGATCTGACCCAGGAGCCACTGGGCACCGGCAATAACGGTCAGCCGGTCTATCTGAAAGACGTCTGGCCCACCCAGCAGGAGGTGGCCGACGCCGTGCAGAAGCTCGACACCGCCATGTTCCACAAGCAATACGGCGCCGTATTCGACGGTGACGAGAAGTGGCAGGCGATCCAGGTGCCAGACGCCGAGACCTATGTCTGGGATGCCGACTCCACCTACATCCAGAATCCGCCCTTCTTCGAGACCATAGCCGGCGATCCGCCGCGCATCGCCGACATCCACGATGCCCGCATCCTGGCGCTGCTGGGTGATTCGGTCACCACCGACCACATCTCCCCTGCCGGCAACATCAAGAAGGACAGCCCCGCTGGCCGCTACCTGGCCGAGCATGGCGTCGACTATGCCGACTTCAACTCCTACGGCTCGCGCCGTGGCAACCACGAAGTCATGATGAGAGGCACCTTCGCCAATATCCGCATCAGGAACGAGATGCTCGGTGGCGAGGAAGGCGGCAATACCTTCCACGTCCCCACGGGCGAAAAGCTGTCGATCTATGACGCCGCCATGAAGTACGAACTGGAAAACACCCCGCTGGTCATCATCGCCGGCAAGGAATACGGCACCGGTTCCTCCCGTGACTGGGCGGCCAAGGGCACCAATCTGCTGGGCGTGAAGGCCGTGGTCGCCGAGAGCTTCGAGCGCATCCACAGGTCCAACCTGGTGGGCATGGGCGTGCTGCCGCTGCAGTTCAAGGACGGCGTGGACCGCAAGTCCCTGGGACTGACCGGCCAGGAAAAGATCGCCGTGCTGGGCATCGACGGTGTCGAGTTGCGGCCGCACATGCCGCTAACCCTGGAAGTCACCCGCGAGGATGGCAGCCTGGAGAGCGTCGAGGTGCTCTGCCGCATCGACACGCTCAACGAGGTGAGCTACTTCAAGGCCGGCGGCATCCTGCACTACGTGTTGCGGGAGTTCCTGGCGAAGCCTGCGGCCTAAGCCAGCGTCAACGGACGCCCGGCAGCCTGGCTGCCGGGCGTTCTGCTGTCAGGAGGCTGCCAACAGCTGACTCGCCTCCCGCCCAAACCCCTTGACCACCTCCTGCAAGGGTCCGAGAAAGCGCGGGTGGATCAGCCACAGCTGGATTTCCGGCTTGAAGTCCTTCAGCGGGATCACCGCCAGGCGTTCGCGGTGGGCGCTGCAGGCCAGCAGCGGTGCCGGGACCAGGCCGAGGCCCTGACCGTCCGCCACCAGGCCGAGCTGGAGTTCGGTGCCATAGGTCTCCAGGTTGATGCGCAGCGCCTGGCCCTGCTCGGCCAGGGTCCGTTGCAGGCTGGCGCGAAAGCCACAGCCGTCGGGGTTGAGTACCCAGCCCTGGCCCTGGATATCGGCCAGCCGCTGCGCCTTGGCCGGCGCCTGGTCGCGGGCACAGACCACCTGCAGCGGCATGGCGCCCAGGGCCTGGGCCTCGATGTTGTCAGGGAACACCTTGTTGGCCGGAAACAGCACCAGGGCGCCGTCCAGCTCGCCATGCTCGATACGGCTGACCAGCACACTGCCCCAGCCCGTCGCCACCTGGGGGCGCAACTCCGGATAGCGGGCGCGGATCTCCCGTACCGCCTGCAGCAACAGCGCATCGCCCAGGGTCTGGGGCACGCCCAGGCGCAACAGCCCGGACGGCGGGGCATCGCCCGCCACCCGTTCGCGCAGGGCGTCCATCTCGCGCAGGATGGCGCGGCAGTGGCCGTAGACCTCCTGACCCAGACGGGTTGGCTTGAGCGGCTTGGTGTGGCGGTCGAGCAACTCGACACCCAGATCCTGTTCCAGGCTCTGCAGCCGGCGGGTGATGGCCGGCTGAGTGAGCCCAAGGGACAGGGCAGCGGCATTGAGGGAGCCGCTGCGGAGCACCGCGACAAAGGCTGCGATATCGTCGGTCTTCATGAGGAGGCGTCTGACTTCCCGTGGCTGGACATGCGCCTCAAGCATAACGCAGCCCCCCTCGCCTGTTTTGGGTTTAGCGTTGCGCCAGCTAATGGGTGAATCCAGAGCAGACCAGCTTTAGTCAGGTGTAGGCAAGGATCGCAGGGTACTGACCATTGACCGCATAGCGCCCGACCTCCAGCACCTTGTAGGCCAGGGGGTCGTGCAGGCTGTGGGTGCGCACGTCGCGCCAGAAGCGATCCAGGCCCAGGCGGTTGTGGGTGGCGCGGGCACCCAGGGCGTCGAATACCCGGGTGGTGACGTCCAGGGCGGTGCGGGCGGCCAGCACCTTGGCGCTGGCCACGGCGATGGCCGTCTCGCCGCGCAGGTCGGTGGTAAAGGCGGCATCGGCGTCGAGCAGGTCATCCACCCGCCGTGCCGCCACCTCGGCGAGGGCCACGGCGCCCTGCAGGGCGATCCAGAGTTCGCCCACCTGGCTCAACACCAGTTGATCCTCGCTGGCGCTGGCGGCGAGGGAATGCACCCAAGGCCGCGCTTCTGCATGCAGATAGCGCCGCGCCTCGCGCAGCGCGCCCTGGGCGGCGCCCAGGTAGTACTGGGTGAAGGCCGACTGGTTGACCGGGGTGCGGATGACCGCGGCGAAATCGCCCGCGTCTTCCAGGTCGCAGACCTGGACCTCCGCCGCGCTGGCCCAGACGTCGTCAAGGGTGAAGCTGCCGCTGTCGCTGCGGGCCACGCCGAAGTGGTCCCAGTCACCGGCGTAGGCCAGTCCGGGCCGGTCCGCCGGCAGGGTGACCATCAGGCGTGCACCGCTCTCCCGGTCAAGGGCGCTGATGGTGAGTCGATCGGCAAAGGCGGCGCCGCTGCAGAAGCCCTTGCGCCCGGTCAGGCGATAACCGCCGCCAGGACTCGGCGTGGCGAGGATGTCGTCGTCGCGTGGATTGACCACCCCGGCCAGCCACAGCCGTCCCTCGGCGATCTCCGCCAGCAGCCGATCGCGCCGCGGCTGGGGTTCGCGGCGCAGGTTCACGGTATTGAGCAGGTGATAGCCAAAGAGCAGGCCGACCGAGCCGTCGCCGGCGGCGATCTCGCGCAGCACCCGCATGGCCAGCGACCAGGGCTGGCCGGCACCCCCGAGCCGCACGGGTATGACCAGGTTGGTCAGGCCGCTGTCCTTGAGTCGTTGCAGCTGGGCGTCGGGACGAAGGCGGTCGCGTTCGTCGGCCACCACCCTCGCGGCGAATTCCGCGCCGATCTCGCGGGCCAGCGTCAGCCAGCCAGCGGCATCCTCGATCGTGCTCATCTAGTCCTCCAGGGGGCCGAGGCCCAGGTGATCTCTCAGGGTCGAACCCTGGTACTGGCGCCGGAACAGCCCGCGACGCTGCAAATGCGGCACCACGCTCTCGCTGAATTCGACGAAGGAACCCGGCAGGTAACCGGGGGAAATCACGAAGCCGTCGCAGCCGCCGGCCTCGAACCACTCGGCCAGCTGGTCGGCGATCTGGGCAGCGGTACCCACCAGCTGCGGCACCCGGACGCTGGCGGCGTAGCTGCGACCCAGTTCGGCCAGGGTGGTGCGCGGTCCCAGCTCCAGCAGCTTCTCGGCGGCGGCCGGCGGCAGGTCGCCGACCTCGACCACCTCGCCCAGGGCGGTGTCCAGGGTGAAGCGCGACAGGTCGATATTGAGCTGGGAGCAGAGGGTGATCAGCCCCACCTCCGGTTGCGCCAGGGCGTTGTGTCTTTCCTGCTTGGCGCGCGCCTCGGCTTCGCTGCCACCGATGAAGGGCATGACCGAGGTAAGGATCTTGCAGCCGTCGGGCGACCGCCCCTGATCCCGCACCTGGCGGCGAACGTCGTCGCGAAAGGCGCGCATGGCGGTGAGATTCGGCTGGATGGTGAAGATGGCCTCGGCCCAGCGCGCGCCGAAGCGCCGGCCGCGGCCGCTGGAACCGGCCTGGATCAGTACCGGGCGCCCCTGGGGACTGCGCGGGATATTGAGCGGGCCTTCCACGCGGAACCAGTCGCCCTGGTGATCGAGGGCGCGCACCTGCGCGGGATCAGCCAGCACGCCGGCGTCCCGATCCAGGCGCAGCGCCGCGGGTCCCCAACTGCGCCACAGCTTGACGGCCACCTCGACGAATTCGTCGGCGCGGTCGTAGCGCAGGTCGTGTTCCAGGTGGTGCGCCTTGCCGAACAGCCGGCCCTCGCTGTCGTTCATCGAGGTGACGATGTTCCAGGCGGCGCGCCCGCGGGACAGGTGATCCAGGGTGGCGAAGGCCCGGGCGACATGGGCCGGTTCATAGTAGGTGGTGGAGCGGGTGCAACCCAGCCCGAGATGGCGGGTGTGGGCCACCAGGTAGGAGAGCAGCGGCAAGGGGTCGAGTCGGGTGGCGTCCTGGGCGCCGAGGCGCAGAGCGGTTTCCCGCGAGCCGCCGAGCTGGTCGCCCACGGCCAGGCGGTCGGCGAAGAACAGGAAGTCGAACAGCCCCTCCTCCAGCGCCTTGGCCGCGCGGACGTAGTAGTCCGGGTCGAGGAAGTCGCCCTGGGTCTCGGGGTGGCGCCAGACGGCATGGCTATGGACCACCGGGCCGGCCAGCAGGAAGCCGGCGAGGTGCAGGTGGCGACTCATCGGCTAGCCTCCCGGGGCGCTTGCAGGTAGCGATTGAAACTCTGGTCATAGAGCGACTCGACGTCATAGGGCTGTGGCAACACCCCGGCCTTGACCAGGAAGTCGGCGGTCTCCTGGCCATCGCTCAGGGTCTGGGCGCTGATTGGTTCGACCCAGGTGGCGTCGCGCCGGAACCAGCGTTCGGCGATGGCCTGATCGGAGTTGTTGCGCCTGGCCCAGGCCTGGGCATAGACGTCGACGTGGTCCCGCGCCCATCTGCGGGCGCGTTGCAGGCGGGCGACAAAATCGCCGATGGCGGCGCGGTTCTCCTCCAGGTGCCCGGTATTGGCCACCACATAGACCGGGGCCGGCATCAGGTCCTTGGCGGTGACCAGCACCCGTCCGCCCTGGCGTTCCACCATGCTGACATAGGGCTCCCAGGTGGCGGTGGCGTCCAGGGTGCCCTGGCTCAGGGCGGCCACGGCCTCGGTCGGCATCAGGTAGCTGTAGCGCGGGGCGTCGCTGGGCAGTCCGGCCTGTTCCAGCGCCGAATAGACCAGCTGCTGGCTCCAGGAGCCCTTCCAGATGGCCACGCGCTTGCCGGGCAGGTCCGCCACCGTCTTGATCGGCGAATCCTTGCCGACGACGATGGCGGTGCCGTCCGGGCGGTTGCGGGTCACCGCCACCACCTTGACCGGTCCCCCGCGGGCGGCCAGGGCGATCACCGGGGTGTCGCCGACGATGCTCAGGTCGATGGAGCCGACATTGAGCGCTTCCACCACCGGCCCCCCGGCGTTGAATCTCTTCCACTGGATCTGGTACGGCAGATCCTTCAGCTCACCGGCCTGCTCCAGCAGGGTACTGCTGTAGTAGAACTGGTCACCGATGGTGAGGGTGACCGCCTGGGCCAGGCTGGCGGAGGTGCCGGCCAGCAGGCCGGCGGCGAATAGCAATCCCTTGATCACGAAGGCGTCTCCTCGAAGGTATCGGGAGCGCTCCGTGGGTTCGGTCGCGCGGTGGTTGGGTCAGCAGGCTTCAGCCGGTGCGACGGGCGGCGGCCAGGCGCGCGGCGACCTTCTCACGCGTCAGGGGGATCAGCTCGCGACCGTATTCGACGGCGTCGTTGAGCGGATCGAAGCCGCGGATCAGGAAGCTGTCCACACCCAGGTCGTAGTAGTCCAGCAAGGCATCCGCCACCTGCTCGGCGGTGCCCACCAGGGCGGTGGAGTTGTGCCCGCCACCGACCAGGGCGGCGATACCGGTCCAGAGTCGGCGATCCACGCGATCGCCCAGGGCCACGGTATCGCGCAGGCGCTGGGCCCCGACCGCTTCCGGCTTGGCCGGATGCACGGCGCCTTCCGCGGCCAGGCGCGCCTTGGCCTGTTGGCGAATGGCCTCGGCCTTGGCCCAGGCAGCGTCCTCGGTGTCGCCGAGGATCACCCGGAAGGAGACGTTGAAGCTGGGGGTGCGGCCATGGCGCGCCGCCTCGGCGCGGACCGCAGCGATCGTCTCGCGGGTCTGGGCCAGGGACTCGCCCCAGAGCGCAAAGACATCGGCGTGCTTGCCGGCCACCCGCAGGGCGGCTGGCGAGGAGCCGCCGAAATAGACCGGCAGACTCGGCTGCTGCAGCGGCTTGATGGCGGAGAAGCCCTTCGCCACCCGGTAGTGCTCGCCCTCGTGGTCGAAGGGCTGGGTGCTGGTCCACTCCTGGCGCACCACGTCGAGGAATTCCTCGGTGCGGGCGTAGCGCTGGTCATGATCGAGCCAGTCACCGTCCTTGCGCTGCTCGCCGTCGCTGCCGCCGCTGATGATGTGTATCGCCAGGCGGCCGTCGAGCAGATGGTCGAGGGTCGCCAGCTTGCGCGCCGCCAGGGTCGGGGCGACGAACCCGGGCCGATGGGCCAGCAGGAACTTGAGCGTCTGCGTCGCCTGCCCGGCCAGGGCAGTGACCAGGAAGCCATCGGGTTGATCGGACCAGTAGCCCACCAGGATGCGATCGAAGCCGGCCTGCTCGTGGGCCTGGGCGAAGCGGGTGACATAGCCCTTGTCGAAGATGGGACCGGAGGGGGCGATGATCTCCGAGGTGAGGCGATGGCCGATCATGCCGAGGAACTGAACGCTCATGGTGGTGAATCCCGTGCCGAGGTAAAGGGGACGCCTTCCGGGAAGGCGTTGGCTGGGGTTCACCTTAGGCAGGCAAGGCATAAGAAGGAAATTCCTTATGCGCATATCCTAATGCGAGATTTATTTATAAGGCGCATTTAAAGACATGGAGTACTAGATTTTCTATCGCGGTCTTGGCGGTCCGGCACGTGGCCGTTCCTACGAGACTTCAGCATTGTGCTGATCGCGGCCATGGGCCGCTCCTACGGGATATCCGGCTACTGTAGGAGCGGCCCACGGCCGCGATCAGCCGCCGTAGTGTGGAAAACGGCGCAGCCTTTTCCACTGGAGGACTTCGCTGCGAAGGGCACCCTCACCCCAGCCCTCTCCCAGGGGGAGAGGGGGCGGTCCGAGCGAGCGTTGAGAGGCGTTCCTACCGCGGCAGATCCGGTGGTCTGTTGCCCTTCAACGGTGGAGCCGTCTCAACCCAACCTACGGTGCTATCCCGTAGGTTGGGTTGAGCGCAGCGAAGCCCAACAGGCCGGGGAAGACCCTACCGCTGCATGCCCCACTTCTTCACCGTCAGCCGTTCCAGGGTGGCGAACACCAGGCCTTCCACCAGCAGGCCGATGATGATCACCGCGGCGAGGCCGGCGAAGACGCGGTCGGTGTAGAGCTCGTTGCGATTCTGGAAGATGTACCAGCCCAGGCCGCCCTTGCCGCTGGAGGCACCGAATACCAACTCGGCGGCGATCAGGGTGCGCCAGGCGAAAGCCCAGCCGATCTTCAGGCCCGAGACGATGGCCGGCAGCGCCGCCGGGATGAGGATCAGCCCGACGTACCTCAGCCCCTTGAGGCCGTAGTTGCGCCCCGCCATGCGCAGGGTGTCGGAAACGCCGAGAAAGCCCGAGTAGGTGTTGAGCGCCATGGGCCAGAGCACCGAATGCACCAGCACGAACACCAGGCTGTTCTCGCCGAGGCCGAACCAGAGCAACGCCAGGGGCAGCAGGGCGATGGCCGGCAGCGGGTTGAACATAGAGGTCAGGGTGCCGAGCAGGTCGCGACCGAACTGGGTGGACACGGCCAGGGCGCTCAACGCCAGGGCCAGGACCACGCCCAGCAGATAGCCCTTGAGCAGGGTGCCGAGGGAAATGGCGACCTTGGCCGGTAATTCGCCGGTCACCAGGCCATCCCAGAAGGCCGCGGCGGTCTGCAGGAAGCTGGGTAGCAGCAAATCGTTGCCCTGCCAGCGGGCGGCCACTTCCCAGGCCAGCATCAGGATCGCCAGAATCACCAGCTTGCGTAGCCAGGCCTGGCTCCACAGGCGCGTCACCAGGGGCAGTTCGACCGCCAGCGGCAAGTCGTCGAGGGGCGCGAGGTCGCGTTGGTATTCGGCCCGCACCGGGGGCTGTCGAGTCATGGGTCTACCTCGAAACTAGTAGGAAATGCGCCCCTGGACGATGGCCTGCTGCAGGCGCAGGCGCTCGTCGGCGACCTCCGGTGGCAGGGTCTGAACGTCGTCGGGGAACAGCAGGTTGTGGATGCGCAGCGCGGTACTCTGGAATTCGGCGCCGCCGAAGTCTTCGAGGCCGAACTGGTGGCAGTTGAGTTCCGCGCGGACCCGGCCCGGATGGGGCGACAGCAGCAGGATGCGATTGCCCACCACCAGCGCCTCTTCGATGGAGTGGGTGACGAACAGCAGGGTGAAGCGCACCTCGTCCCAGAGCGCCAGCAATTCTTCCTGCATCTTGCGCCGGGTCAGGGCATCCAGCGCAGCGAAGGGTTCGTCCATCAGCAGGATCTTGGGCTGCATGGCCAGGGCGCGGGCGATGGCCACCCGCTGCTTCATGCCGCCGGAGAGATGATGCGGATAGGCATCGACGAAGCGCGCCAGGCCGACCTTGTCGAGGTAATGCAGCGCCCGCTCGCGCGCCTCACCACGACTGGCCTGGCGACTGGCGAGCAGCGGGAACATGGTGTTCTCCAGCACCGTCTTCCACGGCGGCAGCTGGTCGAATTCCTGGAACACCACGATGCGATCCGGTCCAGGGCCCCTGATCGGCTGGCCATCCAGGCGGATCTCGCCGTGCAGCGGCGGCAGAAAACCCGCCACCGACTTGAGCAGACTCGACTTGCCGCAGCCGGACGGCCCGAGCAGCACGAAACGGTCGGCGCCATGCACCTCGAAGGACACCTGGTGGGTAGCCCGCACCCGGCGCTCGCGAGTGCGGTATTCGAGGTCGAGATCTTGCACCTGCAGCAGCGGCTGGGTCTGCGCCAGGGTCAGGTGCGGACGGGAAGCGAGAGGGGCATTCATGGTCGTCTCCGGTATTTAAAGGTTGCTCAAAGTTTTGCGAGCTAAAGCCAAACGAGGCGAAAAGACCGGAGGAAGCGGAATTTACGGGTGGTAAATGAGCATTCCGACGGGCTTTTCAACGCGGTTTGGCCGACGCGCAGCAGACTTTGAGCAAGCTTTCAAAAAGGTGCATCGCCCTGGATGGTCGTGCGATACAGCTTGCGCCGCAGATGATTGGGGCAGCCGGCCGCCAGGTGCAGCAGCGAGCGGTTGTCCCAGAACACCAGGTCGTGGGGCTGCCACTGGTGGCGATAGAGGTGCTCGGGCTTGACGCTGTGGGCATGCAGCTCGGCCAGCAACTCGCGACTCTCGTCTTCCGGCAGGCCGACGATATGGGTGGTGAAGCCCTCGCTGACGAACAGCGCCTTGCGGCCGTTTTCCGGATGGGTGCGCACCACCGGATGCACCACCGCCTTGACCTCGGCCAGTTGCGCGGCAGTCAGGGTCGGCCGCCAGTTACCCTCGAACTTGGGTTTGGCGTAGGTGGCGGTATAGGAATGCTCGGCCTGCAGACCCTCGACCTGGCGCTTGAGCGCCGCCGGCAGGGTGTCGTAGGCCAGGTGCATGTTGGCGAAGAGGGTATCGCCGCCCTCCTCCGGCAACTCCTGGGCATGCAGCATGGACCCCAGGCTCGGCAGCTCCTTGTAGGAGAGGTCCGAGTGCCAGAACTTGCCGGCATCGCCCAGGCCGATCGGCTGGCCGTCCTCGACGATGTTGGAGACGATGAGGATCTCCGGGTGGCCGGCCAGGTGGAATTGCTTGAGGACATGGATCTGCAATTCGCCGAAGCGGCGGCTGAAGGCAATCTGCTCCGCGGGGGTGATGCGCTGGTCGCGGAACACCACCACATGGTGGTCCAGGTGGGCGCGATGGACACGGGCGAAGTCTTCGGCATTGAGCGGCTGGGCCAGATCGATGCCGAGGATCTCGGCCCCCAGGTTGCCGAAGGGACGGATCTCGAAAGTCTCGCCGGCGGCCGGACGGGGGGATGCGAGGGTCATGGGAGTGTTCTCCTTGGTGGTCCAGCTCAGCTGCCGGGACGCTCGTGGGCTTCGGGGAAGAAGTAGTCCTGCCAGGCGGCAGCCTGGTGTTTCAGCACGCCCAGCTCATGCAGCTTCTGGGCGTAGACGAAGGTGCGCTGGGGCTCGACGGTGAAATCGATCTCCGGGTCCTCGACGATGCGCTGCACCAGGGCCAGCGGCAGCTTGGAATGCTCGACGCGGATATAGGCCTCGGCGGCCGCGGCCTTGTTGGCGCGGATGAAGGCGGCGGCCTCCACTAGGGCGTCATAGAAGGCACGATAAGTCTTGGGATTCTCGTCGTGGAATTTCTCGGTGGTGTAGAGCACGTTGAAGGTGCCCGGTCCGCCGAGGACGTCGTAGCTGCTGAGGATGCGATGGACTCGGGGATTCTCCAGCGCCTGGTACTGGAACGGCGGGCTGGAGAAATGGGTGGTGATCTCCGCGCCGCCCGCCATCAGGGCGGCGCTGGCATCGGGGTGCGGCAGACTCACGCTGATGGCGTCGAATTTCTTGAAGTGGGCGTCGCCGAAGACCTTGGCCGTCTCGATCTGCAGGGTGCGCGACTGGAAGCCCACGCCCGCCGCCGGCACGGCGATGCGATCCTGGTCGGTCAGGTCGCTGATCGACCTGACCTCGGCGCGATTGCTCAGCAGGTAGTTGGGCATGGCGCCCAGGGCGGCGATGGCCTTGACGTTCTGCCGGCCGCGGGTGCGATCCCAGACGGTCAGCATCGGCGGTACCCCGGCGGAGACCACGTCCAGCGCGCCGGCCAGCAGCGCCTCGTTCATGGCGGTGGCGCCGGAGATGCTGTTCCAGTCCACCTGGATGTCCAGCCCGGCGGCCTTGCCGTGCTTTTCGATCAGCTGCTGATCGCGTACCACGTCGAGGATCAGATAGCCGATGCCGAATTGCTGGGCGATGCTGATCCTGCCCTCGGCGGCGGCATTGCCCGCGAAACCCAGGGCACCCACCACCGCGGCGATAACCGCCAATCCCTTCCCTACCCTGCTCATCATCCCGCTCCGTGCCGACTGGCTACCCGAAAGCGTTATAGGCTAATGAGCTGTTATAACTTTTAGTAAAGACGGAATTTGACTAACCATATGCACGGAGATGCGGGACCGGGTGAATTCGACCGCTGGAAAGGTCCTAGCCTTCAAGCAGCTGTCGCAGGCGCCGCACGGCGCTGGCCGGCGTAGTAAGCACCGAGCCGCCCCAGGCGGCTTCGCTGGCCGATTGCGCGGCGGTCATGGAAAACTGTGCGAAACAGAGCACGTCATAGTCGCCGCGTAGCCGCTCTGCAGCCGCGGCGATAAGGGCGTCGTGGCGGGCCTGGTCTCCCGCATGCAGGGCTTCCAGCGCGCCTTCGCAAAGGATTGGTGAGATATCTACCGTCTGGCCGCGGCGGCTTGCTTCGACCTCGAAGTCGCTGACGATGGCCGCGCCCGCCGGGCCGAAGGTGGTCAGGGCGGCGATGCGACCGCCCCTGGCCAGGGCCTCCTGCACCATGGCCTCGTTGGGCTTGAGGATCGGTCGCTGATAGCGGCGCTGGCAGGCTTCGATGGCGCTGGAAAAGGCCGAGCAGGTAAAGAGCACGGCGTCGGCCTGGGCGCGAAAGGCATGCTCGGCCAGGTCCTGAATGCGCTGGTCCAGCGCTGGCGTACTGCCGACAGCGGCGCTGGCGTCTTTCGACAGCGAATCGTCCCAGAGATCGAAGCGCAGCGCCTGGGGCCAATCCTGGGCGAAGGCCGCGTTGATGGGCGCGATGGCGATGCGGGTGGCGTGAATCAGAAAGATGCGTTTGGCGGCGGTCATGGTGATAGCGCTCCAGGAAGGGCCGCCTGAACGGCGACGGGTAGCTGGCGGAAGCGCCTAGCGGACGTCGAGGATGATCACGCCGTCGGCGTCGGCGTAGAGCTGATCGCCGCTGCGGATCGTCTGCCCGGCGAAGGTCACCGGCTCGCCGACCTGGCCTTCGTTACGCTTGACCGACTTGCGCGGCGAGACGCCCAGCGCCTTGATGGCCAACGGCAACCCGGTCAGCACCGCCTTGTCGCGAACCTGACCATAGATGAGCGCACCGGCCCAGCCGTTCTTCACCAGGTCCTCGGCAATGATGTCGCCGAGCAGCGCGCAGCGGTCGCTGCCACCGCCATCGACCACCAGCACGCGCCCCTCGCCCGGCTGCTGGCTGAGTTCCTTGATACGCGAGTTGTCCTCGAAGCACCTGACCGTCAGCGCCGGTCCGGCGAAATCGGTGCGGCCGCCCAGGTCCTGGAAGATCGGCTGCAGGACCCGCGCCTGGTCACCATGCGCGTCGCAGAGGTCGGTGGTCTTGAAGGTCATGGTGGTGCTCCTTGATGGTCGAAAGATCGGTCAGGCCGTTACCGTTCGCCGTGCCAGCAACTGGCCGGTCACGACCACGATGAAGACGCCGAGGACGCCGGCGGCATAGGGGACCCAGTGCATGTCACCGGTACCGAGCCACCCCTGCAGGAGTTCATCGCTGGCAATCAGCTTGCCGGCGATCCAGCCGAGCAGTGCCGCGCCGGCCACCACCAGCCAGCGAAACCTTTCCATGAGCTTCAGGATGAGCTGGCTGCCGAAGATGATGATGGGGATGCTGATGAGCACCCCGGTGACGGCCAGGCCCAGATGGCCTTGAGCCGCGCCGGCCACGGCGATGACGTTATCCAGACTCATCACCACATCGGCCACCATGATGATCCAGATCGCCTGGCCCAGGGTGGTACCGGCCTTGACGTCGGCCTCGTCGTCTTCGGGCACCAGCAGCTTGATGCCGATCCACAGCAGCAGCACGCCGCCCACCACCTTGAGCAGCGGCCAGCCCAGCACGTAGCTGGCGACGAACAGCAGCAGGATGCGCAGGATGACGGCCCCGGCCACGCCACCCAGGATGGCCTTGCGACGTTGCGCGTCCGGCAGGCGCCGACAGGCCAGGGCGATGACCACGGCGTTATCGCCGCCAAGCAGGATATCGATGATGACGATCTGGAGCAGACTGGTCAGGAAGACCGGATCGGACAGGGCGGTAAGCAAGGTGGACCTCGTCTATTTGGGGGCTGACGTCCCTTGGGCAGCAGCGGCCCGCAATGATTTCAGGTCATTAATATTGTCGTTTATATCAATACAGAACAATATTTGCCAAGCCTGAAATCCAGCGTTCGCGGACCGAGAACGCTGCGTTGGCCAGATACCAATTTCCGGGTGATGCCGGCTCTCCTAGCATTCCCCTACCTCTCTACCTTCTCGCAATCGGACCGGATAGCCCATGAAGTTTGCCCTGGATTCCGCCTATACCGGCCAGCTCACCCTCGGTGACCGGCAGTACGCCTATGCCGATCTCAAGCGCCTGTTCGACGCCGACCCCCTGGCCCGCCTGCCCTATTCCCTGCGCCTGCTGGTGGAAAACGTCGCCCGCTGCTTTCCCGAGGCGCTACCGCCGGTGCTGGCCCGGGCCCGCGGTGAAGGCCCGCCATGCGAGGCGCCCTTCCTGCCCAACCGCCTGATGTTCCATGACACCACCTGCCTGCCCGCCCTGGCCGACTTCGCCGGCATGCGCGACATGGTGGCCGAACTGGGCGGCGATCCGAGCCGGATGAATCCGCGCATCCCGGCGGTGCTGACCATCGATCACTCGGTGATCGTCGAGCGCTTCGCCGAGCCAGGTGCGGTGGAAGCCAATCTGGACATCGACTATCGCCGCAACACCGAGCGCTACCAGTTCATCAAGTGGGCACAGAAGAGCCTGGACAACTTCAAGGTGGTGCCACCAGGCACCGGCATCATCCACCAGGTCAACATGGAGTCCTTGGGCACCGTGGTCTGGGAGAGCGAGACCAGTGACGGCCAGCCGCTGCTGCACCCGGATGGCATGGTCGCCACCGACAGCCATACACCGATGATCAATGCCATCGGCATCCTGGGTTGGGGCGTCGGCGGTCTGGAAGGCCAGGCGGCCATGCTGGGCGAACCGGTACCGATCAGCTTTCCCGAGGTCATCGGTATCCGCGTGACCAACGCGCTGCGTCCGGGAGTGACTGCCACCGACCTTTCCTTGAAAGTCACCCAGTTGCTGCGTCAGCGCGGCGTGGTGGGCAAGTTCGTCGAATTCTGCGGGCCGGGGCTGTCGGGCCTGAGCTGGGCCGCCCGCGGCACCCTGTCCAACATGGCGCCGGAATACGGCGCGACCGTGGTGTTCTTTCCGTTCGATGCCGTCACCATGGAATATCTGGCGCTCACCGGCCGCAGCCCCGAGCTGCGCGAGCGGGTAGCCGCCTACCTGGAGGCCCAAACGTTATGGCGCCACGACGGAGATCCCGAACCGGTTTTCACCGAGGTCATTCATCTGGACCTCGCCAGCATAGAGCCCAGCGTGGCTGGCCCGCACCAGCCGCACCAGTGGCAGCCACTGGCTGAAGCCGCCAACTCCTTTCGCGCCGAGCTCCGCGCCGAACCGGCTGCGGCACTGATCGCCCGCTCCAGCCAAGCCGCAGCGGATTACTTCGAGCCGAGTTTTGGCCAGCCATTGACCCACGGCGCCATCTCCATCGCCGCCATCACCAGTTGCACCAACACTGCCAATCCGAGCCAGATGATCCAGGCCGGGCTGCTGGCGCGACGAGCACGGATGCGCGGCCTGACCCGCAAGCCCTGGGTGAAGACCTCGCTCTCACCCGGCTCCCGGGTGGTGGCCGATTATCTGGGTGAAGCCGATCTGCTGAGCGACTTCGCCGCGCTCGGCTTCGAGCTGGCCGGCTTCGGCTGCATGACCTGCATCGGCAACTCGGGCACCTTCGAAGCCCATGTAGAGGCCTTCGCCGACCAGGGCCTGAAGACGGTGGTGGTACTTTCGGGCAATCGCAATTTCGAAGGCCGGGTCAATCCCAAGGCGCAGTTCGGCTACCTGGCCTCGCCGGCTCTGGTGGTCGCCTATGCCCTCGCCGGCAGCATCGACGTCGATCTCGAACAGGCCGCGCTGGGCCTGGACCAAACCGGGCAGCCGGTCTACCTGCGCGACCTGATGCCGGACGATGACGAAGTCCAGGCCTTGGTTCGCGCAACGGTGCGGCCCGAACTGTTCCGCCAGCGCAACGCCACCCTCTGGGACGGCACCCACCATTGGCAGGCGTTGTCGGCCGAGGGCAGCGTGCGCTTTCCCTGGTCGCCAAGCTCCACCTATCTGCGCCGTCCGATCTATCTGCAGGGCATAACCCCGGAGCCGCCGGCGTCGCTGGCCGTGCGCGACGCCCGGGCGCTGATGGTGCTGGGCGACAACATCACCACCGACCACATCTCGCCCGCCAGTGCCATTCCCCTGGAGAGCCCGGCCGGTCGCTGGCTGGTGGACCATGGCGAGGCGCCGGAAGACCTCAATCAATACTCGACCCGGCGCAGCAATCACGAGGTGATGATGCGCGGTGCCTTCGTCAACCGCGCGGTGAAGAATCGCCTGCTGCCGGCGCATCCGGGCCAGGGCGGCTGGGCGCGAGCAGCCGACGGCGAGGTATTGCCGGTGTACGACGCCGCCCTCAGCTGGGTCCGCCAAGGCACGCCGCTGGTGGTGTTCGCCGGCATCAACTATGGCGCCGGCTCCAGTCGCGACTGGGCGGCCAAGGCCCAGGCCACCCTGGGCGTCAGGCTGGTGGTGGCGCAGAGCTTCGAGCGGATCCACCGCAGCAACCTGATCGGCATGGGCATCTTTCCAGTGCGCTTCCCGGCCGGGCAAACCGCCGAGAGCCTGTGTCTGACCGGCGACGAGCGCCTGGACTTCGCTGGCCTGGATGAACTGCGGGTAGGGATCAATTCCATCACGCTGCAGATCATCCGTCCGGACGGCCGGAGTGACAGCGTGGCCCTCGAACTGCCGCTGGATTCCAGCCAGGAGCTGCTCTACCTGTGTCAGGGCGGCATCCTGCCCTATGTGATCCGCAAGAGCCTCGGCGAACAAGGGAGTTGAACCAGGGGTCTCGGTACACCGAGGCCCTAACCCTACAGCCACCTTGGACCGGTCATTTATCCCTAAATTGTATTTTGTGTATTTACAAGACAATTGGATTCGTCTTACCGTGCCTTACATGGCTCACGCCCGACAAGAACGACAACAGGAGAGCAATACATGAGCAAGCGCATCGCCTTCGTTACCGCCGGCATGGGCGGATTGGGAACCGCCGTCTGCCAACGCCTGGCTCGGGATGGCTTCACCGTCATCGCCGGCTGTGGCCCGGACTCGTCGCTCAAGACCGACTGGCTCGCACAGCAACGCAAGCTGGGCTTCGACTTCATCGCCGCCGAAGGCAACGTGGCCGACTGGGAATCCACCCGGGCGGCCTTCGCCAAGATTCGCGACGAGGTCGGCTCCGTCGATGTGCTGGTCAACAACGCCGGTACCGCCTGCAACGTGGTGTTCCGCGACATGCAACCGGGTGACTGGCAGACCGTCATCGATACCAATCTCAACTCGCTGTTCAACGTCACCCGGCAGGTGATCGACGGCATGACCTCCCGCGGCTGGGGCCGGATCATCAACATCTCGTCGGTCAACGCCCAGCTCGGTCAGGTCGGCCAGGTCAACTATTCCACCGCCAAGTCGGCGATCCGCGGCTTCACCCGGGCCCTGGCCCGTGAGCTGGCAGCCCGCGGCGTCACGGTCAATACCGTCTCGCCGGGTTACATCGCCACGCCACGGCTCAAGGCGCTCACCCGGACCGAGCAGATGGATCGCATCGTTCATGAAATTCCGATGCGCCGCCTGGGTACGCCGGAAGAGATCGCCTCCATGTGCTCCTGGCTGGCGTCGGACGAATCGGCCTTCGCCACCGGCGCGGACTTCTCCCTCAATGGCGGCCTTCACATGAGCTGATCGCTACTCCGCCACCGAACACAACGACAACCACAACAAAAGTTGTATTTTGGAATCAGGAGATACAGATGCTCTCTCTGCTCGGCTATGGAATGATCGTGACCTTCATGGCGCTGATCATGACCAAGCGGCTGCCGCCCTTGGTGGCCTTGACCATCATCCCCATCATCTTCGCCATCATCGGCGGCTTCGCGCCGGAAATGGGGCCGATGATGATCGATGGCCTGCGCAAGGTTGCGCCCACTGCCATCATGGTGATGTTCGCCATCCTCTATTTCGGCCTGATGTTCGATACCGGGCTGTTCGATCCCATCATTCGCACCTTCATCAAGCTGATCAAGGGCGATCCGGCCAACGCGGTGCTCTTCGCCACCCTGCTGGCCGGCATGGTGTCCCTGGATGGCGACGGTTCCACCACCTACATGATCACCCTGACCGCCATGCTGCCGCTGTTCCGCCGCTTGCGGCTGAATCCGCTGATCCTGCCCTGCGTGGTCATCCTCGCTGCCAGCGTCACCAACCTGCTGCCCTGGAGCGGCCCCATGGCGCGGGTCGCCGCCGCACTGCAGGTGGAAACCAGCCAGCTGTTCATCCCGCTGATCCCGCCGATGATCGTGAGCTTCATCGGGGTACTGGCGTTGGCGTTCTGGCTGGGGCTGCAGGAGCGCCGCCGCCTGGGCCTGCTGGCGGCGCCGGGCGGTAATCCCCTGCGCGCCACGGGTATGGATGAAGACATGGGTGATCTGCTCACCCTGAGCGATGAAAACGCCGAGCTGCGGCGGCCCAAGCTGTTCTGGTTCAACGCCCTCCTGACCCTGGCGCTGATGACCTGCCTGGTGATCGAACTGCTGCCGCTGCCGATCCTGTTCATGGTCGCGTTCTGCATCGCCCTGACCATCAACTACCGGCACATGGACGAACAGCGGCGGCGAATTTCGGCCCACGCACCCGCAGCCCTGACGCAGATCTCGATCTTCATCGCCGCCGGCATCTTCGCCGGCATCCTCTCCGGGACCGGCATGGTCAAGGCGATGTCCGGCTCGCTGCTCTGGGCCCTGCCGGAAAGCTGGGGCAACTACCTGGCGCCCATCACCGCGCTGCTGAGCATCCCCGGTACCTTCTTCATGTCCAACGACGCCTTCTACTATGGCGTACTGCCGGTGCTGGCCCACGCGGCCGAGGCCTATGGCATCGGTGCGGCAGAGATCGGCAGGGCTTCGCTGATCGGGCAGCCCGTGCACCTGCTCAGTCCGCTGGTGGCCTCTACCTATCTGCTGGTGGGCCTGGCCGGGGTGGAGTTCAGCGACCACCAGAAATACACCATGAAATGGGCGTTCGCCCTGAGCTTTCTGCTCATGGCGGTCTCCATGGCCCTCGGCCTGTTCCCGCTCTACTCGGCCCGCTGACGGCCCCGGCGACGGTGTGTCCGGCGCCGTCGTCCGCTCCGGATGGCCGTGGTTATGGTAACGTCAGGGCGATCCGCCAGACCCGGCTGGCCAGCCTCTTCCGTACCTGCGCTCCGGTACCCGTCGTCCAGAAGACTCCCGATGAAAAAAGACCTCGCCGAACAACTCGCCCCGCGCATCATCGATCTTGCCCGTGCCCGCTCGATGAAAGCCGGTGATCCGTTGCGCGAAGAGGCCTTCGCCAAGGAACTGGGCGTTTCCCGCTCACCGGTGCGCCGCGGTTTTGCCCTTCTCGAAGAACTGGGCCTGGCGCGCAAGGAGCCCAATCGCGGCTTCTTCCTGACCCGTAATGCCAGCACCATCGAGCAGGCGGCCCTGCCCAGCGAGGACGATCCCTACGAGGAGCTCTATCTGCGGGTGGTGGACGACATGCTGCGGGGCGATATCCGCAGCAGCTTCTTCGAGGCCGAGTTGCTGCGCCGCTACCAGATTCCCCGCGGCCAGTTGCTCAAGGTGCTCAATCGCCTGGCCAGCGAGGCCATGATCGAGCGCCGCCCTGGCCAGGGGTGGGAGATCAATACCTTCCTGCATGACAGCGAAGCCCATATCCAGAGCTATCGCTTCCGCATGGCCATCGAGCCCTTCGCCCTGCGCGAGCCGGGCTACCGCATCGACAAGCGCGCCTTCGCCCAGGCGCGCCAGTGGCAGCAACGATTGCTGGACGGCGAGCTCTTCACCCTGTCCCGCGCGCAGCTGTTCGAGATCGGCTCCAGCTTCCACGAATTGCTGGTGCGCTGCTCGGGCAACGTCTTCCTGCTCGAAGCCATCCGCCGGCAGAATCAGTTGCGCCGCTTCATGGCCTATCGCTCCAACGTCGAACGCTCGCGGCAGATCGGCCAGAGCCAGGAACACCTGCACATCCTCGACCTGCTCGAAGGCGGCAGTCGTGAAGAGGCGGCGCTGTTCCTGCACCAGCATCTCGACGTGGTCAGCCGGCTCAAGGCTGCTCAGGATCGCCAGCTCGAAGCCGCCGAAGAAGACGCGGCAAAGCAGCCCGCCTGATCTACCCACCTGCCTGAACCCTTCACTTCCCCTGCCCGCCCGTCCTCCGCACGGGCGCTGAGCGCCCGCGTTCGCACGCGACGAATCGCACCGCATTTTTTGTCCTGCGCCATTGCACGAATTGTTTTTAGGTGACATAAAGTACAAATCGTTCTGGCCAGGCGTTGACCCTTGCCGACTTAGCCACCAGACCGACTTCCCCACAGAATCTACAAGGAGAAAACAATGCGTATTCTGGTCCTGCCCTGCGATGGTATCGGTCCCGAAATCATCCAGGCGTCCATGTCCGTGCTGGATGTCGCCAACGAGAAATTCGGCCTGGGACTGACCTTCGATTACGACGACGTCGGCTTCACCAGCCTGGAGAAGCACGGCATCACGCTGCGCGACGAGACCCTGGAAAAGGCCAAGACCTACGATGGCGTGATCCTCGGCACCCAGTCCCATGCCGACTACCCGGCGCCCGAAAAAGGCGGTCGCAACGTCTCCGCTGGCTTTCGTATCGGTCTCGATCTCTATGCCAACGTGCGCCCGGCGCGCACCAGACCCTTCCTCGCCTCCAACATGAAGGAAGGCAAGAGCATGGACCTGGTGATCATGCGCGAGGCCACCGAGGGCTTCTATCCGGATCGCAACATGAGCCGCGGCTGGGGCGAGGTGATGCCCTCGCCGGACATGGCGCTGTCGACCCGCAAGATCACTCGCCACTGCAGCGAGCGCATCGCCCGCCAGGCCTTTGAACTGGCCATGAAACGGCGCCGCAAGGTCACCGCCATCCACAAGGCCAACAGCTTCCACATGACCGATGGCCTTTTCCTGGAATGCGTGCGCAACGTGGCCAAGGAATTCCCCGAGGTGCAGCTGGACGACCTGCTGGTGGACGCCTCCACCGCGCACCTGGTGCGCAACCCCGAGCGCTTCGACGTGCTGGTGGCCACCAATTTCTATGGCGACATCATCAGCGACCTGGCCAGCGAACTCTCCGGCAGCCTGGGCCTGGCCGGCTCGATCATGGCCAGCAACATCCACTGCTGCGCCCAGGCCCAGCACGGCTCGGCACCGGACATCGCCGGCCAGGACAAGGCCAATCCGGTGTCGATGATCCTGTCCATCGGCATGATGCTGCACTGGATGGGCGAGCACCGCGGCAACGCCAAGCTGCAGGAAGCGGCCGCGGCGATCGACCAGGCGGTGGACAAGGTGCTGGAAGATCCGGCCAAGCGGACGGCCGACCTGGGCGGCAGCCTGGGCTGCGCCGCCTTCGGCCAGGCGGTGGCCCAGGTCCTGCGCGGCTAAGGCCATACCCGCGTCTCCCGGGGCGTGCGCGCCCCGGT
This sequence comes from Pseudomonas sp. LA5, assembly GCF_028640825.1. NCBI lineage: Bacteria > Pseudomonadati > Pseudomonadota > Gammaproteobacteria > Pseudomonadales > Pseudomonadaceae > Pseudomonas > Pseudomonas sp. LA5. The sequence goes on along the minus strand of NZ_JAQYZY010000030.1, from coordinate 52,321 downwards.
CATCCCGGATAACAACAAGGAGAACCACCATGGCCACGCCGCTCCTGGGCTGCATCGCCGACGACTTCACCGGCGGTACCGACCTCGCCAGCACCCTGGTGGCCCAGGGCATGCGCACCGTTCAGGTACTGGGCGTACCGGACCGTCCGCTGCCCAGCGACGCCGATGCCGTGGTGGTCGCCCTCAAGACCCGTACCCTGCCCGCTGCCGAAGCGGTCGCCCAGTCCCTGGCGGCCCTGGCCTATCTGCGCGAGCTGGGATGTCGGCAATTCTTCTTCAAGTATTGTTCCACCTTCGATTCCACCGCGGCCGGCAACATCGGACCGGTCGCCGATGCCCTGGCCGAGGCCCTCGGTGCGCGCCTGAGCATCGCCTGCCCCGCCTGCCCCGCCTTCCCCGAAAACGGTCGAACCCTCTACCTCGGCCAGCTGTTCGTCGGCGACCAGCCCCTGGCCGAGTCGGGCATGCGCCACCATCCGCTGACACCCATGACCGACAGCAATCTGGTGCGGGTGCTGCAGGCGCAGACGTCCCATTCCGTGGGCCTGCTGCGCCTGCCCCAGGTGCGCCAGGGCAGCGCAGCCATTGCCACCGCCCTGGCCGACCTCCAGGCGCAGGGCGTCCGCCATGTCATCGTCGACGCCATCGACAACGCCGATCTGCATGCCATAGGCGCAGCCGTGGCGGATCATCCTCTCGTCACCGGCGGTTCCGGCGTGGCTCTGGGGCTGCCGGCCAACTTCCGTCGCCGGGGTCTGCTGGCCGCCCATGCCGAAGCGTCAGCCCTACCGGCTGCGCCCGGTCTGGCTGCCGTGCTGTCGGGCAGCTGTTCCACCGCGACCCGTGGCCAGGTGGCCCTCTGGCTAGAGCACCGGCCTGGCTTTCGCCTCGATCCGCTGGCCCTGGCCGCAGGCGAGGATCAGGTCGGCGCTGCCCTGGAGTGGGCCGCAGCGCGACTGCCTTCCGAGCCAGTACTCATCTATGGCAGCGCCGATCCCGCGGAGGTGCGCAAGGCCCAGGCCCAGCTGGGCGTGGAGCGCGCCGGCCAACTGGTGGAAGACGCCCTGGCCCGCATCGCCCAGGGCCTGCACGAAGTCGGTGTGACCCGGCTGGTAGTGGCTGGCGGCGAAACCTCGGGCGCAGTGGTCAAGGCGCTTGCCATTGACAGTCTGCGCATCGGTGCGCCCATCGCCCCGGGCGTACCCTGGACGCTGGGCAGCGGCGCCCGGGGGGCCATCGCCCTGGCGCTCAAATCCGGCAATTTCGGCACGCCGGACTTCTTCGAACGGGCCCTGGCCGTCGCCCCCTGACCCTTGCAAGGATCGCCCATGAGCGGCTCTGCGCCACGCTACGATCTGGTCAGCCTGAACGTCTTCCGGGCGGTGGCCCAGGAGCGCAACGTCACCCGCGCCGCGCGGCTCTGCCATCTGGCCGTCTCCGCCGTGAGCAAGAGAATCAGCGAACTGGAAGACCAGGTCGGGGTGCCACTGTTCATCCGGCACGCCCGTGGCATGGGACTCACCCCGGCCGGCGAGACCATGCTGCACTATGTGGAGCGGGTGCATGGCGATCTGCGACTCATGCAGCTGGAGCTCAACGAGCACGGCAGCGGCGCCACCGGCCATATCCGCCTGCAAGCCATCACCTCGGCGCTGACCAACCACCTGACTCCCGATCTCGCCAGCTTCATGGGCCTCTATCCGCGGGTCGATTTCGACATCGAGGAGCGGGTGGGTGGCAGCATCGTCCAGGCGGTCGCGGAAGGCCGGGCGGACGTGGGCATCGTCGCGGCCGATACCGCCGCCCTGGACCTGGAGACCTTCGCCTATCGCCGCGAGCGACTGGTGGTGATCGCCGCTGCGGATCACCCCCTGGCCGGGCGTGACCGGGTAAGCTTCGCCGAGACCCTGGACCACGAATTCATCGGCCCCCACGTGGAAAGCTCGATGAACGCCCTGCTCTCGCGCCAGGCGGCGCTGCTCCAGCGCGGCATCCGTCAACGCGTGCGCATCAGCAGCTTCGAGGCCATGTGCCGGCTGGCGGCGATTCGCCTGGGCCTGTGCGTACTGCCCGAGTCCATCGTGCGGCCCTATCTCAAGCCGATGAAACTGGTGGCCCTGGAACTGGACGAAGCCTGGGCCAGTCGCGCCATCGTCGTAGTGGTGCGGCGCTATAGCGCGCTGTCACCGGTAGCCAAGGCCTTCGTCGGTCATCTGCGCCCCTGAACCCTGCAACCGGATCCCTGTACAACGCCATGTCGACTTCCCGCTTCGCCCCTCGCCCCTGGTGGCCCACCCCCTTCGTCGGCCTGCTCGGCGGCTGGCTCGCCAGCCTGGTGCACTGGCCGTTGCCGTGGATCACCGGCGCCCTGATCGCCGTAACCCTCTGCCGCTGCCTGGGCTGGCGCATCACTGCCATTCCCCACGGCCGCCCCGCGGGGCAATGGCTGATCGCCACGGCCATTGGGCTGCACTTCACCCCGGCGGTACTGACCGAGGTCGTCAGGCACCTGCCGCTGATGGCCTTGGCAGCGGTTGCCACGCTACTGCTGGCGCTGGTGGGTATCACCGCCGTGCAGCGCCTGGGCACGGAACGCAAGACCGCCTTCTTCGCCTTCATGCCAGCCAACTTCGCCGAGATGATCAATCTGGCCGAACGCCATGGCGCCGATGGGCCCAAGGTCGCCGCCGCCCATACCCTGCGGCTGGTGATCATCGTGCTGGTGGTGCCGCCCGCCATGCTCTGGGGCGTGCCGGGTATCGCCCAGGCCGCCCATGTCCCACCGCCGCCGGACTGGCGCTGGCTGGCACCGCTGCTGGCGGCTGGGCTGGTGGCGGCCCTGGCCTGGAAGCGCCGCGGCTGGCCCAATCCCTGGATGTTCGGCCCCCTGGCCCTGTGCTGCCTGGTCACCGCCTCCAGCGGCCTGGTCACCAGCCTGCCGCCGACGCTGAGCCACCTGGCCCAGATGCTCATCGGCGTCACCCTGGGGTGCCACTTCGACCGCGCCTTCTTTCGCCGCTCGCCGCGCTTTCTGCTGCTGGCAACCCTCTACACCGTGCTCTGCCTGGCCGCCACCTTCCTGATCGCCTGGCTGCTGGCCCAGGTATTCGCCCTGCCCTTCACCACCCTGGGCCTGGGCATGACACCGGGCAGCACCACCGAGATGTACCTGACGGCGGAGGCCCTGGGGCTGGGTGTGGGCACCGTTACCGCCATGCAGATTCTGCGTCTGGTGGTGGTGATGGCAGTGGCCGAGCCGCTGTATCGGCGCTGGTGCGCACGCTCGGTTGAGCCGGTGACCAGGGAATCGCCCTAGCGCCCGCTGCAACGTCGTAGCGCGGTCGGACGCGTGGCGAGCGGCAAGGAGAGGGGCTGCGGCCTTGCCCGCAGCCCGGCCCGGATGCTGTCAGCTGCCCAGTGCCGGTCCCACTCGTGCCTCGGACTGACCGCTGGCGGCCAGCTCGCGGGCGACGAAGCCGTTGCGGATCTGCTCGTCGAGAAAATCCCGGACGAAGGCCGCACCAGCGCTACGCCCCTTGGGCACGGCCATGGCCTGACGGATCTCGGTGAAGCTGTCGGCCAGCACCCGGTAGCCGGCGTGAGCCCGGGCATAGGCCTCCAGCGGTTGGCGCACGCCGGCGGCGGCGTCCAGGCCCTGGTCGACGAACCAGTCCACGGCGGCTGCCGAGGTCGGCGCCCGCACCAGCTCGGCCTGGGTCAGGGTACGGCTCAGGTAGAGGTCGTAGGCGGCGCCCTGCCCCACGGCGATACGGCGGCCAGCCCGGTCCAGCTCGGCGACGCCCTGAGCGGGATCGGCGTCCCGCAGCAGATAGGTGCCCTCGATGATGACGTAGGGATGGCTGAAGTCGATCTGCGCCGCCCGTACCGGTTCGATGGCCAGGAAGGCCAGGTCCCAGGCGTCGTCTTCGAGGGCGGCGAAGACCTTGCCGGCGGCGTCGTAGGTGCTGAACTGCACGGGCACGCCCAGACGCTCGGCCAGGGCGTGGGCCAGGGCCGCGGAGACCCCGGCCGGCTGGCCATCGGCGCCACGCTGCGCCAGCACCGGATTACCGTAGTTGATCGCCGTCCGTAGCGCGCCCTGGGGGGCGAGGTCCGCGAGTACCGCTGAGCTGGGGGTCATGGGAGAACTCCTTGGAGGTCAGGTGGTGGCCGCAGCGGCGCGGGTATCGTCGTCGCCACGGTCGAGACGGATCAGCAGGGTCATGATGAAGGCGATCGCCAGCAGCGCACTGAGAAACAGCAGGCCCGCCGAGGCGCTCTGGGTATTGCCCTTCACCATGCCGATCATGAAGGGTCCGACAAAGCCGCCCAGGTTGCCAATGGAATTGATCACGGCGATGGATACCGCGGCCGTGGAGCGGCTGAGAAACAGCGTCGGTAGCGCCCAGAACGGCGACTTGAAGCTGTACAGACCGGCCAGCGCCAGGCTGATCAAGCCGATCGCCAGGTAGGGATCGCGCACCAGTCCGGCCCCCACCAGCGCCACCGCCGCGACCGCCAGCGGTAAGGCCGAGTGCAGACGCCGTTCGCCGTGGCGATCCGAACGTCGCGACCAGGCGATCATCACCAGGGTGGCGACGATGTAGGGAATGGTGGCGATCAGACCGATCTGGGTATGGCTCAGCGCGGAGGAGAAGCCCTTGATGATCTGCGGCATCCAGTAACCCACACCCAGGCTGCCGCACTGGTAGACGAAGTAGATGAAGGCCAGGTAGAGCACCTTGGGATTGCTCATGGCCTTGAGCGCGCCGAAATGCCTGACGTCCTTGCGCGCCTGGCGATCTCGCTCCAGCTCGGCGAGCAGCCAGACCTTTTCTTCATCTGCCAGCCAGCGTGCCTGTTCGGGCCGATCGGTGAGGTAGAGATAGCACAGCACTCCGAGGAACACCGCCGGGATGCCTTCGAGAAACAGCATCCAGCGCCAACCGCTCCAGCCCAACCAGTGGACGTTGTCCATGATCCAGGTCGAGAGCGGCGCGCCGATGACGTAGGACACCGGGATCGCCGCGGTGAAGAGTGCCACCGTGGTGGCCAGTTCGCGTGAGCGGAACCAGTAGGTCAGGTAGACGATGATTCCGGGAAAGAAACCCGCCTCGGCCACCCCCAGCAGAAAGCGCAGGATATAGAGGTGCATGGCGGTCTGGGCGAAGGCCGTGGCCGCGGCGATCACCCCCCAGGTGAGCAGGATGCGCGCGATCCACACCCGCGCGCCAAAGCGTTCGAGCAGGAGGTTGCTCGGCACCTCGAACAGGAAGTAGCCGATGAAGAAGATGCCCGAGACGAAGCCGAACACTTCGCTGGACAGCGCCAGCTCGGCGTTCATCTGCAACGCTGCGTAGCCGATGTTGGCCCGGTCCAGATAGGAGACGATGTAGAGCAGGAAGACGAAGGGGATGATGCGCCAGGTCACCTTGCGGATGACGGCCTGCTCCCGGCTCACGGGGGTGGTGTTCATGATGGCCTCACAGGGCCGCAACGGGGCGGCCGATCTTGTTGTTATGGGATGCGGCGACGATCTTCAGCGGCTGAAGATCAGGCACACCGGGCTGCCGCAGCGCACCACCGTGCCGGTGGGCTCGAGGATTCCCCGGGTCTCGTCGACCAGGAAGGTGACGATGCTGTCGCTGTCTTCGTTGAGGGCGAACAGCTGGCGGCCATCCGGCGCCAGGGCGAAGGCGCGTGGCGTGCGGCCACCGCTCGCCAGGCTGCCGAGCGGCGTGGGCAGCCCGCTCTGGGGATCCAGCGTGAAGACCATCAGGCTGTCGTGACCGCGATTGGAGGTGTAGAGCAGACGCCCGCTGCGATCCAGTTCGATGGCCGCCGCCCGGCTGTTGCCGGTGAAGCTGGCCGGCAGCGTCGAGTGGATGGCCAGAGGTTCGAGGACACCGGAACGGGCAGCGAAGGCATAGGTGGTGAGGGTCGAATCCAGCTCGTTGACCACATAGGCCCGCGGCAGGTGCGGATGGCAGACCAGATGCCGCGGCCCCGCGCCTTCGCGGGTCGCCACCTCGGCCATCGGCACCAGGCGTCCGTCGTGAAAGGCGAAGCTGAAGATCCGGTCCAGTCCCTTGTCCGGCACCAGCACGAAGCGGCCACTGGGGTCGAAGGGATTGCAGTGGGGCTTGGCATGGGGCTGTTCCTGGCGGTGCGGCCCGGGTTCGCCCTGCAGCTCCAGCAGCTGGACCAGTGGCTCCAGCTGCCCATCTGCCGCCACCGGCAGGACAGCGAGACTGCGACCGAGGTGATTGCTCACCACCAGATGGCGATCGTCCGGCGCCAGCGCCAGGTGCACGGGATTGCGACCGCCGCTGGCTTGCTGATTGAGCAGGGTCAGGCAACCGCTCTGGCGGTCGACGGCGAAGGCGCTGACCGCCTGTTCGTCGCCATGCACCGTATAGAGACGGTCACCCGCCCGATTGAGGGTCAGGTAGGACGGATTGATCAGGTCGCCGACCACCTGGACGAGTTCCAGCGCGCCTGCGGGCGTGACCCGGTAAACGCTGATCCCCTCCCCGCGGGCCTGGCGGGCACGGGTGGTTCGGCTGCCGACATAGGCGTACATAGGGCTCTCCTGGCACCGGCTGGAAGGGTCCGACGTCCGCGCCAAGGCGAACGTCCGACCTGCTTGCGCCACCTTAGGCAACCCGCTGCCCAGCGAAAATTGACCTTTGGCCAACGCAGCGTTCGCGCTTGGCGAACGCTCGCCAGGTGGCTGTTTCAGTGTTCGCTGTAGGGCACGCCGCCGCGCGCCTTGTCTTCCGGCTCGGCCTCGACGATCTGCACGATGACGCGGTCGGCAGCCACCCCGAAGCTATCCACCACCGCCTCGGTGATGCGCTTCATCAGCAACTTCTTCTGTTCGGCACTACGGCCCTTGACGGCGTGAACGATGATTTCCGGCATGGATGTCTCCTAGGACTGGGTACGGTGTTCCGCGGCGATCGGGCGCGTCTCACCCGTCTCTACCAGGGTGCGGGTGGCGTCGGCCGAGCCATAGATCCAGAGAATCTTCATGGGCTCGGTCGCCGAGGCATTGCGAAAGCGATGGGGTACTCCAGCGGGGATATAGGTGACGTCCTGGGGTGCGATGGTGAATTCCTGGCCATCGATATCGAAGATCGCCCGGCCCTCCACCAGCATCACGCTCTCTTCACAGTTGTGGAAATGGAAGGGAATCTGCGCTCCACCCTGGAATTCGGTGTAGCCGTTGATGAAGGTGCGCGCGCCCAGGCCCGCGGTCACCAGCGGCGTGGTGGCGGCGCCACCGCCGCGGTCGTGCTTGGCGATGGCCTCGGGTTTGAGTAGCCAGGCAGCGGAATTGGTCTTGATCATGAAAGTCTCCTTGGGTCAGGCCTGAGCGCCCTGCCAGACGGTCTTGACGTTGGTGAATTCACGAATGCCCCACTCGCCCAGTTCGCGGCCATACCCGGACTGCTTGATACCGCCGAAGGGCACCCGTGGATCGGAAGCCACTAGCGCATTGATGAACACCGCGCCCGCTTCGAGGCGCCGGGCGAGCCGCTGGGCTTTCGCCAGATCACGGGTCCAGAGGGCAGCGCCCAGGCCGAATTCGCTGGCGTTGGCGACGCGGATCGCCTCGTCCTCGTCGGCGACCCGGATGATCGCGGCCACTGGCCCGAAGGTCTCCTCGCGGGCCACGGTCATCTCCGGGGTCACCTGGTCGAGCACGGTGGGTGGATAGAAGAAGCCCGGCCCTGGAAGGGGCGTACCGCCCAGTACCAGGCGTGCACCTTCGGCAAGACTGAGCGTCACCTGGCGCTGCAGATCCTCGCGCAGACCGGCGCGGGCCAGCGGACCGATCTGGGTGGCACGCTCAAGCGGATCGCCCAGCCGCAGGCTGGCGGCAGCGGTGGCGAAGGCCTCGGTGAAGGCATCGGCCACTGCCTCGGCGACGATGAAGCGCTTGGCGGAAATGCAGCTCTGACCGGCGTTGCCAAAGCGCGCCTTGACCGCGGTCTGCGCGGCCAGGGCCACGTCGGCATCGGCCAGTACGATGAAGGGGTCCGAGCCGCCCAGTTCCAGCACCTGCTTCTTCATCAGTGCGCCGGCCTGGCTAGCCACCTGCTGGCCGACCGCGGTGGAGCCGGTCAAGGTGACGGCGGCGATGCGCGGATCGGCCAGCACTCCGGCCACTTCCCGCGCTTCGATCAGCAGCGTTGCCACCAAGCCAGTGGGCAGGTCGGCCTCGGCGAACGCCTGCTCCAACGCCAGGGCGCAGCCCGGCACGTTGCTGGCGTGCTTGAGGATGGCGCCATTGCCGGCGGCCAGCGCCGGTGCGGCGAAGCGGACGAACTGCCAGAACGGATAGTTCCAGGGCATCACCGCGAGCACCACGCCCAGCGGATCGTAGACCACCCGGCTATCGGCGGCAGCGCTGGCCACAGGAGTATCGGCGAGAAAGCCAGGTGCCTGCTCGGCGTAGAACTCGCAGGTGAGCGCGGATTTCTCGATCTCCGCCTCGGATTCCACCAGCGGCTTGCCCATCTCGCTGACGATGAGTCGCGCATAGGTGTCGCGCCCGGCGCGCAGGACGGCGGCCAGGCGCACCAGGGCCGCGCAGCGCTCCGCCAGGGGACGCTCAGCCCAGCACCGCTGCGCAGCAGCGGCCTGGGCCAGGCGCGCTTCGACCTGGGCCGGCGTGTGGGTGTAGTAGGTCGCGATGGCAGCCCCGGTGGCGGGGTTGATGACTTCGATCATGAACGAACTCCATATGTTTTTTATTATAACGAAAGACAATCGTTGTGACGACTTTGAACAGTGCAGCCATTGCCTTCAGGAAATCCAACCAGAGGAGACGGCTACAAAATCATCACTCGGTACTTTGTAATTACGTTATACCAAAGGAGTAAGGTGAGCAAGAGGTAGTCGACCTTGTAGGCCCTGGCGTAATGGGCACAGCGTCGATGGAGCCTCGTCCGACGTGCGAGCGCTCAGCACCCGGCACCCGGCGTAAGGAGCCGTGGTTCAAGCAGGCATCCTCGACCGGAGCGGCCTGACTTAGCGGGGCAAGTCACAAGCCCCGGCGTTGCTCGCCCGGTCCTGCGTGAACGTCTGATCAGCCCGGTTGGTTCACGGCGACGTCGGGGCCCAGACCTCCACGGCGCTGGCGTCCACGGCAGTGGGTAGCAGCTTGGCCGCGTGGAAGGCATCGGCGATGCGCTGCTGCTCGCCGAGGGCGGCGCGGCTGACCGGCTGGACATCGTAGGTGCGGCGGCCGTTGGCCAGCTCGGCGGTCGCCTCGTCCAGGCGACCCCACTGCGGACCAAGGATGCGTGCCGCCGCGGCAGGGTGTTGCTTCACCCACTGGCCGGTGCGCTGCAATTCGGCGAAGACCAGGGCCAACACCTCGGGATGGGCCTGGGCATAGGGGGTGGCGGCCAAGTAATAGCGCTGGTAGCTGGCCAGGCCTTCGCCCGAGGCGAGGATGCGGACGTGCTGCTGGCGCTGGGCGCTGGCGACGAAGGGCTCCCAGGTGACCCAGGCGTCCACCTTGCCATTCTCCAGGGCGGTGCGGCCGTCGGCCGGAGTGAGATAGGCCGGCTGGATGTCGGCGAAGGTCAGACCGACCTTCTGCAGGGCAGCGATCAGCAGGTAGTGGCTACCGGCGGCCTTGGTCACGGCGATGCGCTTGCCCTTGAGATCGGCGAGGGTCTGCAGCGGCGAGCCCTCCGGGACCAGGATGGCCTGGGCCTGGGGCGACGGCGTTTCCCGGGCGAAATAGGTGAGTTTGGCACCCGCGGCCTGGGCGAACACCGGCACGGTGTCGGCGACGTCGGCGGAGAGATCCACGTTGCCCACGTTGAGTGCTTCCAGCAGCGGCAGGCCGCTGGAGAATTCGTGCCAGCTGAGGGTGACACCCTGGGCCGCCAAGTCGCGTTGCAGGGTGCCCTGCTCCTTGAGCAGTACCAGCAGGGTGGAGGATTTCTGGTAACCGATACGCAGGCTGGTATCGGCCTGGACGGCGCTGGCGAGGCCTAGCAGACCCAGCGCGAGCAGGCCCCGGCGGAGAAGACCTGCGCGAAACGAAAAGCGGATAGCAGCCATGAATGCCTCAGCGGGTGGCGAATGGATGCCGGCCACAGTAAGGAATAAGCAAAGGTCATCTTAATACCGATTTGGAATTTGGTTAGAGGCGAGCCCCACGCCCGCGACCGCCTTAACGTTATTCCGAAAGGCTATTTAAAGCCCTGTATATCTTGAAGCTAACGTATAACCACCGGACCACCGGATCTCTCCTTTCGCCTTGAACCCGAGGATCCCATGGCCGTGCTCCGGACTCTTCTCCCCTCGGGGGCGCCCAACCCATGACCGCCCCCGCCAAGCAGGTGCTGCTCAACGCCTTCAACATGAATACCGTGGGCCACATCAACCACGGTCTCTGGACCCATCCGCGTGACACCTCCAGCCGCTACCACACCCTCGGCTACTGGACCGAGCTGGCGCAGTTGCTGGAACGCGGCCTGTTCGACGGGCTGTTCATCGCCGACATCCTGGGCGTCTACGACGTCTATGGCGGCAATGTCGACCTGACCCTGCGCGAATCCATCCAGTTGCCGGTCAACGATCCCTTCCTGCTGGTCTCGGCCATGGCCGCCAGCACCCGGCACCTGGGTTTCGGCCTCACCGCCAACCTCACTTACGAGCCGCCCTACCCCTTCGCCCGCCGCCTTTCCACCCTGGATCACCTGAGCGAAGGGCGCGTGGGCTGGAACATCGTTACCGGCTACCTGGACAGCGCCGCCCGCGCCATGGGTCTGGACCGGCAGATCGCCCACGACCGCCGCTACGACCAGGCCGACGAATACCTGGAAGTGCTCTACAAGCTGCTCGAAGGCAGCTGGGCCGACGATGCGGTGGTCCGTGACCGCGTCCAGCGGATCTATGCCCGCCCCGAGCGGGTACGCAAGGTCGTGCACCACGGCGAATTCTTCGATGTCGAGGGTTATCACCTCTGCGAGCCCTCGCGGCAACGCACCCCGGTGCTGTTCCAGGCCGGCTCCTCGGATCGCGGCCTGGCCTTTGCCGGGCGTCATGCCGAGTGCGTGTTCATCTCCGGGCAGGACCAGACCGCCACCCGCGCCCAGGTAGAGCGGGTCCGCGGCGCGGCAGTGACCGCCGGCCGCCGCGCGGATGACGTCAAGCTGTTCATGGGCCTTACGGTAATCGTCGCCCCCACCGACGCCGAAGCCCGCGACAAGCACGCCGAATACCTGACTTATGCCAGCGCCGAGGCCGGCGTCGCCCACCATGCCGCCTCCGTGGGCATCGACCTGGCCGCCTATGGCCTGGACGAACCTATCCGCCCGCAACGGACCGAGGCCATCGAGTCGGCGCTCAAGCGCCTGGTCGCCAAGGACGCCGGCTGGACCCGCCGCAAGCTGCTGGAGCAGCACGCCCTCGGTGGCCGCTACACCGCCCTGGTCGGCGATCCCGGGCAGGTGGCCGATGCCCTGCTCGGCTGGATCGACGAAACCGGGCTGGACGGCTTCAACCTGGCGCGCACCGTGACCCCCGAGTGCTACGGCGACTTCATCGACCTGGTGATCCCGGAGTTGCAGAGCCGGGGTCGCTACAAGACCGCCTACGCCGAGGGCAGCTTCAGACACAAGCTGTTCGGCCGTGGCGACCACCTCGACACCCGCCATTTCGGCAGCCGTTTCCGCCAGGACTGACCCCTCAAGGACGCCCCATGACCCGCCTCAAACCCCTGCTCTTCGCCCTCGGCCTCTGCAGCACCGCAGCCCTGGCCGCGCCTCTCAAGATCGGCACCACCGCCGCCTTCGCCCCGCCGCTGGAAGTGGCGGTGCAGGAGGCCAGGGCCGCCGGGGTGGACGTCGAGATCGTCGAATTCAGCGACTGGATCGCCCCCAACACCAGCCTCGCCAACCATGACATCGACGCCAACTACTACCAGCACATCCCCTTCCTAGAGAACGCCAAGCGCACCGCCGGCTATGACCTGGTGGCGGTGGCGCCGGGGATCATCAACAACGTCGGGCTCTATTCGAAGAAGTACCGCACCCTGGCGGAAGTACCCAAGGGCGCGCGGGTGGCCATCGCCAACGATGCCATCAATGGCGGCCGTGGCCTGTTGCTGCTGGAAAAGGCCGGCTTCATCACCTTGAGGCCCGGCGTCGGCTACCACGCCACCCTGGCGGACATCACCGGCAATCCGCGCGACCTCCAGATCGTCGAACTGGAGGCCGTGCAGCTGGCCCGTTCGCTGGACGACGTCGACGTGGCTCAGGGTTATCCGCACTACCTGCGCCTGGCCAAGACCATAGATCCCAACCAGGCCCTGCTCTTCGATGGCCTCGACCACCCCGAATACGTCATCCAGTTCGTCGCCCGCCCGGACAACAAGGACGATCCGCGCCTGGCCAAGCTGATCGACCTCTACCAGCATTCGCCCAAGGTCCGCGCCGCCCTGGACCAGGCCCACGGCAGCCTCTACCAGCCGGGCTGGAAGGACTGATCTCCATCCCGTTTACTCAACGAGAACGGCACCTGGACAACGTCAGAGTTTTTCCACGACGAAGGCGCAGCGCCCCCTGTTTCGCCCCCCGTCGGGCAGGTCCAAGAATTCTTCGATGAGGATGCGCACGCCCTGCGACAGCAGCAGGGCGCGCAGCTCCTCGGGCGGATGGGAGTCGTAGAAGAACGGCTGGTTGAACATGGTATCGACGAAGGCATCCGCCACCGAGCCGCCCGCCGTCAGCATCAGCCGTCCCCCTTGCGGGAGCCCGGCGATCACTCGCGCCAGGAGCGTCGCGTGCCAGCGGCGCTCCAGATGGAACAGCGAATCCCACAGCAGCGCGCCCTGGTAGCGTTCGGCGCAGGCGTAGGTTTCCAGCCGCGCCTCGATCCAGCGCTGCTTGGGAAATTCCCGCCGCGCATGGGCCAGCATGGCGGCCGCCTGGTCGACCCCCAGCACGCGATGTCCCTGGGCGAGGATGGCGGCGGCCACCGGGGTGCCGGTGCCACAGCCCAGATCGAGCAGGGTGGCGCCGGGTTCAAGCTTTTCCAGGAGCACGTCCAGGTAGCGACGCTCGTCGTCCCTGAGGCTGACGCGGGCCTGGCGAAAGGTGTCGGCGATGGCGTTGTAGGAGGTCTTGTTCATGGCGTGGGCTCCCCGGTTGTCCCGGGAGCTTAGCCCACCCAGCCGCCGGCTTCCGGCCCTGCCTCTCGCTCCTGGCAGCTTCCCTGGTCTGGCCTCGAGTCGGCTGGCTCAGCCGGGTCGCGCTGACTTATGCCATCCGCGACTCCGGTGAGCCTCAGCCTAGGCCGCCGCCTGGGCCGCGGCCCGGGCTTCGAGGTCGCGCACCAGGGGCAGCACGCGCTGGCCGAAGTACTCGACCTCTTCCTGGAAGTGCAGGAAACCGGCCAGCACCAGGTCCACGCCCTCGGCCTTGAGGGCCACGATGCGCTCGGCGACCTGCTCGGGCGTGCCGATCAGGTTTGGCTTGAAGCCGTCGTTGTACTGCACCAGATCCTCGAAGCTGGAGTCGGCCCAGTTGCCCTTGCCTTCCGGGCTGGCAGCACCAGCCTGGCGCGCCGCATCACCAAAGGCCTTGACCGCCTCCGGGTTGGCCTTGGCCACGATCTCCCGCAACACCTCGCGCGCCCCGGCCTCGGTGTCGCGCGCGATGATGAAGGCATTCACCCCGACCTTGACCTCACGCCCCTCCGCCGCGGCCTTGGCGCGCAGGTCCTGCACCTGGGCACGAATCTCCTCGCGGGTGCCGCCGTTGGTGAAGTACCAGTCGGAGACCCGCGCCGCCATGTCCCGCGCGGCCCGCGAGCTGCCACCCTGGAAGATCTCTGGATGGGGCTGCTGCAGCGGCTTGGGTTTCAGGGTGTAGTCGCGGAAGCGATAGAAGTCGCCGGCGAAGCTGAAGTTGTCCTGGGTCCAGATGCCCTTGAGGGCGCGGATGAATTCCTCGGAACGCCGATAGCGTTCGTCGTGCTCCAGCCAGGGCTCGCCGATGCCGTGGAATTCACCCTTGAACCAGCCGGACACCAGGTTGATGGCGACCCGGCCGTTGGTGAGCTGGTCGATGGTCGCCAGCTGCTTGGCCGCCAGCGCCGGATTCCAGGGGCCGGGCAGGATGGCGGCGATCACCTTGAGACGCTCGGTGGCGGCCAGCAGCGCATGGCTGAAGGCCACCGATTCATGCTGGTATTCGGCGCCGTAGCCGGCGGTGAAACGGATCTGCGTCAGGGCGTAGTCGAAGCCGGCCCGCTCGGCGAGCTGGGCCAGCGTGCGGTTGTAGTCGATGCCCCAGTGGGTGCGCTGCTCGATGGTGCTGACGACCAGGCCGCCGCTGACGTTGGGGACCCAATAGGCGAATTTGACGAGGTTCTGCGACATGCAAAGGCTCTCCGGGTTGGGCTCGCCGCGAGGACGAGCGAAACAGTGACCCTGAGCCTTCTATCAAGAACCGAACCAAGTCAAAAATTCGTTCTACATCAATAATTTGCGAACAAATGTAAGACAATTTCAGGTGTAGCGCCAAGGGCAGCTGTCCAGCTGCTGTCGCCTGGGCAACAGCGCAGCAAGGCGTCTGGCAAGCCCTTCTCGCAAGGAAGCGGTCGGCTCAGGCGGCAGTGGTGCGCAAGAATTCGCTCCAGCGCCGCACCAGATAGTTGTGCTCGTCCATCACCGAATTCCACACCCCGATATGGCTCATGCGTTCGGCATAGGAACCGCCTTCGCGCCGTTGGCCCACCTCGATCAGCGGCAGGCCGTCGCTGCCGGCGAGTTCTTCACGGGCCGGCAGGCCGCCGTACCAGAAGTCCCACTCGGCGGCGCTCAGGTGATCCCGCGCCCGCACCGGATTGGCGATATAGAACCCCTGGCGCGCCATCACCGCCCCGGGCCAGCCGGCCAGCCACCAGTTGAGGTAGGCATAGGCGGCGTCACGCACCCGCCCCTCCGCGCAGCGCGACAGCGACAGGCCACCGAACCAGGCGCGGTAGCCTTCGCGCGGGACCGCCACCCGATAATCCATCCCCGCCCGGTGCAGGGCCATGAGCATGGGTGACCAGAGACTCTGGATATCCACCCCGGCGGCCAGGGTCAGCTCGCCGGCGCTGCGGTCGTCGGACCAGAACGCCGCGAAATGCCGATGGCGCTGGCGCTCCACCAGCAACTCGGCCAGGCGGTCGATCTCCTCCAGGCGCAGATTGCCGATGTCGTCGAAACGGGCGAGACCGGCCGCCTGGATCGCCAGGGCGGCGTCCAGGGCGCCGATGGCGGCGTCGCTCTGCAGGGCGCTGTGGCCACACCAGCCTTCGTCGATCAGCCAGGCCCAGCTCTCCTGCTGCCCCGCCAGGGCGGCAGGCAGGCTCTCCGGACGATAGGCGAAGCTGTCGGCGTTGTGGGTCAGCGGCAGCATGCTGATCCGCTCGCTGGGCTGGCCGCCCAGGCTGCCATCGTGCTGCACATAGAGGCGGTCGCACGGCCGGCAGCCGGGCGCCAGGCGATCCGTGGCATGCAGCCGGCCGCGCTTGGGCAGGTCGTTGATCTCCTCCCAGAGCGCGATGCGGCGGATGTCGATGGGCTGGATCGCCCGCGCCGGCCAGACGAAGTCGACGTTGTGGAACCACTGGTCATAGAGGTCGTAGCTGCCCGGCTCCAGCACCGCGATGCGCTGGGCGGTCTGGACGTCATGGATCTGGTAGACCAGGCGGATGCCCAGCTCCGCCTCCGCCCGCTGGCGGATGGGTTCGAGCAGGGTCACCGAGGTGCCCAGCACCCTCAGGGTCAGCGGCGTGCTCATGCGGCCCGGCCCAGGCCACCCATGAAGGCGGCGAAGGAGCGCCTGAGCAGCGCGGTATCCAGGTCACGGACGATGAACACCAGGCGCGAGCGGCGTTCGCCCGCCGGCCAGGCCGGCAGGTGCACCGGCGGATGCAGGCTGTGCTGCACGCCATGGATGACGATGGGTTGGCTGGCGTCGATCACGTCGAGGATGCCCTTGACTCGCAGGATGCGTTGCCCGTGGCATCTTAGCAGCATCGACAGCCACACCCCGAAGGCCATCCAGTCCAGCGGCCGGTCGAACTCCAGGCAGCAGACCTCGGCGCTGCCGTGGCGGCCTTCGGCGACCTCGGCGAACAGCCGCCAGCGACCGACCTCGGCCGCCGGATCGGCGGCGCGCAGGCCCTCGCCCAGCAGCAGGTCATCGCCGCTAACCACGGAAGCTGCAAGGGCCCGGGTGGCGGTGGGATTGAGCTGGGCCAGCTGCCAATCCAGCCGCTCCAGCACGGCAGGCGCGGCCCGGTCGGCCTTGCTCAGCAGCAGCCGGTCGGCCGCGGTGACCTGGTTGAGCCACTCCGGGTGCAGCCCTTCCTGTAGCGCGGCGTGCTCGGCGTCCACCACGGTCACCAGCAAGCCCAGGTGGAAGCGGCCGCGCAACTGGGGATCGAGATTGAGGGTGGCGAGGATCGGCCCCGGATCGGCCAGGCCGGTGGTCTCCAGCAGGACCCGGCGAAAGGCCGGAATCTCGCCGCGGCTGCGCCGACCGTGCAGGGTCAGCAGCGCTGCCTTGAGATCGCCGCGCACCGAGCAGCAGACGCAACCGCTGGGCAGCAGCACGGTGTCTGGGGCCACCTCTTCCACCAGCAGGTGGTCGATGCCGACCTCGCCGAATTCGTTGATCAGCAGCGCCGTCTCGCCCAGGGCTTCCTGGGCCAACAGGCGCCGCAGCAGGGTGGTCTTGCCGCTGCCGAGAAAGCCGGTGATGACATTGACGGCAAGGCTCATGGCGCCAACTCCAGCGGCGCCAGCACCCGCGGATCCAGGGGATCGAGCGGTCGCCCCAGCACCGCCTCGGCCTGGCGCCAGAGGTCGTCCAGGCCCTCGGCCAGGGCCTGGCGCCCGGTCGGGCCCTGGATCAGGTAGGAGGCGCCCTGGACGTCGCTCACGGTCAGCCGGAACGGCGCCACCACCCGGTTGATGGCGGCGACCCGACGCAGGCGCTCGCGCCGCCGGGGCAGGTCATCGCCCAGCGGATCGCTCCAGTGGAGATCCGGGCCCAGCAGGCCGCACAGTCCGCACATGGCTACCTCCTAGGGCATGACGTCGCCGGAATTGGGACCCAGGGTCTGGCCGACGAAGAGATTGCCACCCGGATCGCTGGCCAGCAGCAGCGCCACCGGCGCCACCTCCTCCGCGCGACCGAAGCGGCCCAGCGGCAATTCGCGGGCCTTGGCCGCCTTCCAGTCGGCGCTGATGCCGTCCACCAGCGGGGTCTCGATGGGCCCGGGGGCGATGGCGTTGACCAGCACGTTGTCGCGGCCCACCTCCAGCGCCAGCGACTTGGTGAAGCCGATCACCCCGGCCTTGGCCGCCGCATAGTGGCAGAGCTCGGCGCCGCCCTTGATGCCGAGCTGGGAAGCGACGTTGATGATGCGGCCCCAGCGCTGCGCCTGCATGTGCGGCAGGGCGCGCTGGCTGGCGAGAAAGACGCTGGTGAGGTCGACGCGCAGCATGTCGTTCCACTGTTCCAGGGACAGGTCGACGCAGGGTGCCTGGGTCAGCATCCCGGCATTGTTGACCAGGATGTCGATGCCGCCGTAAGCCGCCACGCAGGCCTCCACTCCGGCTCGGGCGCCATCCGGCTGGCCAACGTCGGCGACGGTCTCCGTCACCGACGCGCCCAGGGCCCGGCATTCCGTGGCCACCTGCGCCAGTCGCTCGGCGTCGCGGTCGGCCAGTACCAGGTGCGCCCCCGCAGCGGCATAGCTGCGGGCGATGGCAGCGCCGATCCCGCTGGCCGCGCCGGTCACCAGGGCGCGGCGGTCTGTCAGCTCAAACATGCTCTTCTCCTCAATCGGGCCAGCGGACGGTGAGACCGCCATCGACGATCAGACTCTGGCCGGTGATGTAGCTGGCTTCGGTACTGGTCAGGAACCGCACCAGCGCCGCCACCTCGTCGGGCCGGCCGACCCGCCCCAGGGGAATGCTGCGGGCGGCCTTGGCCAGGCCCTCCGGACCCAGGGAGTTCTTGGCGTCCAGCGATTGCGGCGTCTCGATCAGACCGGGAATCACGGCGTTGCAGCGGATGCCACGCGGCGCCAGTTCGACGGCCAGCGAGC
This sequence comes from Pseudomonas sp. LA5, assembly GCF_028640825.1. Lineage (NCBI taxonomy): Bacteria > Pseudomonadati > Pseudomonadota > Gammaproteobacteria > Pseudomonadales > Pseudomonadaceae > Pseudomonas > Pseudomonas sp. LA5. Next base: position 34,177 of record NZ_JAQYZY010000030.1, on the reverse strand, counting down.
GACACAGTCCCGGCACCCCGGCCTTGGCGGCGGCGTAATGGGCATGGTCCTGCCAGCCATAGACGCCACCGGCGATGGAGGAGATGGCCACCAGGGCGCCGCCCTCCCCCAGGTGCCGCGCGGCGGCGCGAAAGGTGCGCATGACGCCGGTGAGGTCGACGTCGAGCATCTCGTGCCAGCGCGCGTCGCTCATCTCCAGCAGCGGTGCGGCGCGGAGAAGTCCGGCGTTGGCCACGGCATAGTCGAGGCGGCCAAAGTGCGCCAGGGCGGCATCGGCCAGAGCATCCACCGACGCGCTGTCGCTGACGTCCAGGGGTTCGAGCAGGCACTCGCCACCCGCGGCGGCTACCAGCCGCCGAGTGTCTTCGGGGTCATGGGGATCACCCGGGTAGTAGCCGCCGACCACCCGCACGCCCCGCTGGGCATAGGCCACGGCCAGGGCCTGGCCGATGCCGCTGGCGGCACCGGTGATCAGGGCGACGGGAGAGGTATGAGCTGTCATGGGGGCTCCTGTCATTTGAGGCTGGTGGGTTCGACGTGGCGCGCGGTCCACATCACCAACCCGGAGAGAAAGCACGGCAGGGCACCGAACCACAGCGCGGCGCTGTGCCACTGGCCACCGCTGCCGAGCACGCTGGTGATGCCGAGGCCGGCGAGGATGGCGCCGATCGGTCCCATGGCGTGGACGATGGCGCCACCGGTGGCACGGATGCTGGTGGGAAAGCTTTCGCCCATGAAGAACAACATGGCCGAATAGGGGCCGGTAAGAAAGAACAGCCCCAGGCTGTAGAGCGCCACCACCGGTACCAGCTGGCTGGGCGCCTGCAGCATGGCGAAGAAGGCTACGCCGCCGCACATCCAGCCGAGGGCCACGGTGTTGCGCCTACCGATGCGATCGCCCAGCCAGCCATGGAACAGGTAGCCGATGAAGCCGACGGCGTTGGACAGCACCAGGATCCACAGCGAATTCTCGAAGCTGAGCTTGTGCACGCTGACGATCACCGAGGTCCCCAGCACGCTGAACACCTGGATCGCCGACCAGTTGAGCAGGATGGCCAGGCTCAATACCAGGGTCGGGCGCAGGGCCTGGCCCTTGAAGGCCATGGCCACGCCGGCCTTGGCGTGCTCTTCGTAGTCCACGCCGTATTCACGGGCCAGGCTGCGGGCGTCCTGCTCCTGGCCTTCGCGGCGCAGGCGCTGGATGCGGGCGTGCACCTGGAATTGCGGACTTTCCTTGAGCTTGCGCGCCAGCACCGCGATGACGAAGGCCGGCACGGCGGCGAACACGAAGCAGCCCTGCCAGCCGATGTGCGGCAGCAGCAAGGCGGTGAGCCCCGCGGCGATTAGCGCGCCGATCGGCCAGCCACTCTGCACCAGGCTGTAGATGAAGCCCCGGCGGCGGATCAGCCGCGGATCGTCGGAGGCTGCATAGACCTCGGTCAGGTAGGTGGCGTTGACCCCCTCCTCCGCATAGCCCAGGCCGGCCACCGAACGCACCAGCACCAGCGGCACCTTGCCCATGCCGGCGCACAGCGCGGTCAGCGCCGAGCACACGGCCGTGCCGCCGATGGTGACGATGATGCCGCCGCGGCGACCGATCCGGTCCACCAGCGGGCCGATGGCGAAGGCGATGATGGCTCCGCCCAGCGCCACCCAGGTGGCGAGTTCGGCCTGCTCGGCTTCGCTCCAGTTGAAGTGCCCACCCATTACCGGCAGCAGGGTGCCGAAGAGGATGAAGTCGTAGACGGCGAACACCCAGGCGAAGAAGGCGATCCAGGTGGCGTAGCGGACATCACCGGAAGACAGCGGCTGCGGTTTCCAAGCAGCCGTGGCGGTTTCCGGGTGGAGCGAAGGGGCGGCAGGGAGGGTCATGATCCTGTACCTGTGGGCTGGGCGCTTAGCGCTGGCGCGGCTGGCGCCGCAGGAAGTCGTCGGCGATCTCGTCCATGGTGGCGAAGCGCACCCCGGCGTGACCCTGGATATGCTCGATCAGGCGTTCGAGCATCAGCAGCACCTGCGGCCGTCCCGAGACATCGGGGTGGATGGTGATGGGGAAGACGGCGTAGTCCATCTCGCGATAGACCCAGTCGAACTGGTCGCGCCACATCTCTTCCAGGTGGCGCGGATTGACGAAGCCATGGCTGTTGGGCGCCTTCTTGATGAACATCATCGGCGGCAGGTCGTCGAGGTACCAGTTGGCCGGGATCTCCACCAGATCGGTTTCCTGGCCGCGCACCAGCGGCTTCATCCAGCTCTCGGGCTGCTGGCTGTAGTCAATCTTGGTCCAGTTGTCGCCGACCCTCACGTAGTAGGGACTGAAGTCGTTGTGCATCAGGCTGTGGTCGTACTTGATGCCCTTCTTCAGCAGCAGCTCGTTGGTCACCCGGCTGAATTCCCACCAGGGCGCGACATAACCGGTGGGGCGCTTGCCGGCCAGGGCGGTAATCAGCTCGATGGACCGGTCCAGCACCGCCTCCTCCTGCTCGGGGGTCATGGCGATGGGATTCTCGTGGCTGTAACCATGGATGCCGATCTCGTGGCCTGCCGCGGCCACCGCCTGCATCTGCTCGGGAAAGGTCTCCACCGAATGGCCCGGAATGAACCAGGTGGTCTTGAGGCCGTAGCGCTCGAACAGCTTGAGCAGCCGGGGCGACCCCACCTCGCCGGCGAACAGGCCGCGGGAGATGTCATCGGGCGAATCCTCGCCGCCGTAGGAACCGAGCCAGCCCGCCACCGCGTCGACGTCGACGCCGATGGAAACGAAGATTTCTTTGGCCATCGTTGCACTCTCCAGTACCCGGAAGAAACCCAGGTCGATGACGGAGCCGGGCCCCCGCCACCGCCATTTGAAATCAGGCGCTGACCAGGGCTTCCACGGCCGTGGCGGCATCGAGCAGGCGCTCGTCCGCGGCGGCGGGGGCCACCAGCAACAGGCCGGTGGGCAGGCCCTGGGCATCGCTGCCGCTGGGTAGCGAGACACCCGGCGCGCCGAGCAGGCTGCCGGCCATGGTCAGGCGCAGCAGCTCCAGATTGGTGGCCGCGAAGAGGTCTGTGTCGGCTTCCAGGGGAGCCAGCAGCGGTGCCACGCGGCTCACCGTCGGCACCAGCAGCAGCGCCTCGGCGAATTCGGCGGCAAAGCGCTGCCGCAGCTGATCGCGGCGTTCATGCAGAACGGCCAGGTGGCCATCGGGCAAGGCCCGTGCCCGCTCCAGGCGCTGCCGCACCCGTGGGTCCAGGCGTGCGGCCGCGGGACCGTCGAGCACCTCGCGGTGCAGGGCGAAGGCTTCCAGGGCCCCTGGCCAACCTTCTGCGGCGAGAAATTCCAGGGCATCGGCAAAGACCGTGCGGGCGCGGCGCTCCACGCGCACCCCGGCGCGGGTCAGCCGCTCGGCGGCGGCCAGCAGATTGGCCCGCACCGCCGGCTCCACCCGGGAGTCGTCCAGCACGCTCAGGTCCAGCACCACGCGCAGCGCCGGCAGCGCCGGCAGCGGTCGGGCGGCAGCGCCTGTCAGCAGGCGATCCAGGCACTGCACATCGCGCAGGCTGCGCGCCAGCGGACCCGGCACGTCATAGGATGCGGCCAACGGAAAGATGCCGGTCGCCGGATAGCGCCCCAGGCTGGGGCGATAACCCACCAGCCCATTGAGCGCGGCCGGCAGGCGCACCGAACCGGCGGTATCGGTACCGAGGGCCAGGGGCACGATGCCGGCGGCGACAGCCACCGCCGACCCCGAAGAGGAGCCGCCGGGTATGCGTACCTCACCCTGCATCCGGGGATTGGCAGGCGTGCCGAAATGGGGATTCGATCCCACCCCGGAATAGGCAAATTCGCTGAGATTGACCTTGCCCAGGCTGACCAGTCCGGCCTGGCTCAGGCGCTGCACCAGCTCGGCGTCGGTGGCGGCCGGTGGCGCCAGACGGCGCAGCTCGGCGCCGCAGGTGGTGACCTCGCCCTGCAGGTCGAACAGATCCTTCCAGGCCAGCGGCACGCCATCCAGCGGCGAGCGCGGCTGCCCGGTCTTCCAGCGCTCGCGCGCGGCCAGGGCTTCGGCGCGTCCACGCGCGGCGGTAAGGCTGATGAATACGGCCGAGGATGCCTGGGCGCGAGCCAGCGCCGCCTCGAAGACCGCGACCGGATCGAGGGTACCGGCGGCATAGGCCTCGCCGAGACCGACCGCATCCAGGGACAGGGCTTGGGCAGAATCCATGGCTGCTCCTTAAACGTACATTTTATAATTTGGTACGTTTGATAGAGCAGGCTTTGTGCCAGCTTGAGAAAAAGGCTGCTACTTAATCGCAAAGCCAGCGCTTAGAGGTCGCTCGATCCTTTCTTCACCAGGGGCCAATAAAATGTACTTAAATTAAATAGATCCATCTTTGTGCAGAACCGTAACGCCTGCCCCGTTACCGTGCGTACACCTGACCCCCGGCGGTAACGCGCGAAAGGCCGCAGGCCTGTGCCACAATTCTCATCTCGTTTCCGGAAGGCCCCCGATGTCGGCAGCAGTCCCCGCCCCCCTCGATGACAGTCGTACCGCCGCGCGCTACGCGATGATCCGCAATGCGCTGCGCGAAGCCATCCTGGGCGGTCGCGCGGTGCCGGGGCTGGTCCTGGTCGAGGCGCCGCTGGCACAGCTGTTCGGCACCAGTCGGGTACCGGTGCGCCAGGCGCTGACGCTGTTGCAGGAGGAAGGCCTGATCCGCCGCTTCGAAGGGCGTGGTTATCTGATCGATCCGGCCGGCACTGCGGGCGAGCCGCAGCGCCAGCCGCTGACCCGCCAGTTGCTCGGGCTGGACAGCGGTGACGAACTGATCGATACGCGCTCCCTGGGCGAGCGCGTAGGCGACGAGATCGCCGCCTGTGTCAGCCACGCCCTGCTCTTCGGCCATTTCCGCCTGGACGAGCAGCGGGCGGCCGACCACCTGGGCGTCAGTCGCGCCGTGGTGCGTGAAGCCCTGATGCGCCTGCGCGATCGCGGCCTGGTGGAAAAGGAACCCTATGGCCAGTGGCTGGCCGGTCCGCTCACCGCCCAGGCCATCCGCGACGACTACGAGATCCGCGCCCTGCTGGAACCCGAGGCGCTGTTGCAGACGGCGCCGGGGCTGGCGCGCGGCGAGTTGCTGGCGATGCTCGAACGACTGGAGCAGCTGGCCGCCCACCTTGCCCCCACCTCCTGGACCGCGGTGGAGCGCATCGAGGCGGATCTGCATGGGCGCTGCCTGGCCGGCCTGCGCAATCGCAAGCTGGCCCAGCTGATCGCCCACAGCCAGAGTCCGCTGAACGTCTCGCGCATCTTCCACCAGTCGCTCGGCACGCCGCTGGACGAGGCGGTGCTGGTGGAGCATCGCCTGGTGCTGGAATCCCTGCTGGTGGGCAGTCCCGACTCGGCCGCCAGCCAGTTGCGCAATCACCTCCTGCGCGGTCGCGACCGCACCCTGCAGCGCCTCAAGGTGCTCTCGGTGCTGCCCGACCCGGAATTGCCGGCCTATCTGGAGCGCCTGAGCTAGTGTGGTGTTTCAGACGTTATCTGCACAATTTTGGCGGCGCTTTTTAGGCCCCGGCGGCGTTGCCACTTCTCGCCATAGCCCTGCTATGACTCGTCGCGGCGCCTAGCCAGGACCAAAAAATCACTCGCCAACTCTTGCGCGAACGTCTGAAACACCACACTAGCGCGCCCGCAGGTGCCGCACGTAGCGGTCGCCGAGGAACTGGATGCCGCACACCAGCACCACCAGGATGGCGATCACCACGGCCATCACCTGGGTGTCGTAGCGCTGATAGCCATAGCGGATCGCCAGGTCGCCGAGCCCCCCTGCGCCTATGGCGCCGGCCATGGCCGAGGCGCCGATCATGGCCACCAGGGTCACGGTGAAGCCGCCGATGATGCCGGGCAGCGCCTCCGGCAGGAGCACATTGAAGACGATGTGCCGCCGTTCGCAGCCCAGCGCCTGTGCCGCTTCTATCACCCCACCGCCGACCTCGCGCAGGCTGACCTCGGCGATGCGGGCGAAGAACGGCGTGGCGCTGAGGGTGATGGGCACCACCGCCGCCCAGACGCCGATGGTGGTCCCGGTGATCAGCCGCGTCAGCGGGATCAGGGCCACCAGCAGGATGATGAAGGGCGTGGCGCGAAAGGCGTTGATCAGGGTACCCAGCACCCGGTTGAGGGTGGGGGCGGCGAAGATGGCGCCGCGCCCGGTGGTGACCAGCACCACCGCCAAGGCGATGCCGGCGAACCAAACGATGGCCGCCGACACGCTGACCATGGTCAGGGTATCGAGAAAGGCCTTCCACAGCGCCTTGAGCATGAAGTCAGACATAGCCCAGCACCTCCGCCCGGGCGAACAGCCCGGTCTGGGTCAGGAAGCTGGCCAGCCGTCGCTCCGGCGCCGCGGTCGCCACCAGCAGGCGACCCAGCGCATGGCCCTGGATGCGGTCGATACCGCCATGCAGCAGCTCGACCGGTGCGCCGAGGGCCTGGCCCAGCGCCTGGAAGTCAGGCTTCGCACCCTGGCCGTCGTAGCTGAGCTCCAGCACGGCCCGGGCACCCGGTTGCCGGGTGGCAGCGAGCCGCCTGGCCAGATCCGCCGGCAGCTGGGCCGCCAGGGGGGCCAGCAGCGCCCGGGTGGCTTCTGCCTGGGGCGCGCCGAACAGCTGCCACACCGGGCCCTGTTCGACGATGCGGCCATGCTCCAGGACCACCACCCGATCGCAGATCTGGCGAATCACCGCCATCTCATGAGTGATGAGCACGATAGTCAGCCCCAGGCGGCGATTGATGTCCTGCAACAAGGCCAGGATCGACTGGGTGGTCTCCGGATCCAGCGCCGAGGTGGCCTCGTCGCAGAGCAGCAATTCGGGCTTGAGCATCAGCGCGCGAGCGATGCCCACCCGCTGCTTCTGCCCACCGGACAGCCGTGAGGGATAGACCTGCTCCTTGCCCTGCAGCCCGACCAGCTCGAGCAATTCCCGGGCCCGGGCTTCGATCTCGTCGCGACGAAATCCGGCGGCCTTGAGCGGCAAGGCCAGATTCTCCAGCACCGTCTGCGAGGCCAGCAGATTGAAGTGCTGGAAGATCATGCCGATGCGCCGTCGCAGCGCCACCAGCCGGTCGCCCTCCAGGGTACCGAGGTCGACGCCATCGACCAGTACCTGGCCGGCACTGACGTCTTCCAGTCGATTGAGGGTGCGAATCAGGCTGGACTTGCCGGCGCCACTGCGACCGATGATGCCGAAGATCTCGCCACGGGCGATGCTGAGGTCGATGTCGGCCAGCGCGGTCACTGGCAGCGCACCGCCGGTGTAGATCTTTTGTACTCCGCTCAGGCGCAGATGCTCGCGCACGGGGGCGGTCTGGGGTTCGACGGGCGGCTGCGCCGGTGCGGTGCTGAGCAGCGCGTTGCTCATCGGGCGGCCTCCTGCCGGTTCAGCCAGGCCAGGCTGTAGAGCTGCGGATTGCCATAGGCCTGGGCGATGGCCTCGCGCACCCGCGGATCGTTCTGGAACACCTGGATGAAGGTGCGAATCGCCGGGTCATCGGCCCTGTCCGGCCTGGTCACGAACCTCAGGGCATAGAGGTGGCCGCTGGCCTCGTCGTCGCTGAACAGCAGTGCACTGTTGGGGTCCGTGGTGCCGGCCGCGAGGATATGCGAGGGATAGCTCTGCGCCAGGGTCACGTCGTCCAGTACCCGCGCCAGTTGCGGACCGGGCAGTTCGATGAATTTCAGCTGGCGGGGATTGGCGACGATGTCCTGCAGGCTGGCCTTGGGCCCGGTGTCCGGCTTGAGCTGGATCAGGCCGGCGCGGGCATAGAGGTGCAGCCCGCGGCCCTGGTTGACCGGATCGTCGGCCACCGCCACGGTGGCGCCGTCCGGCACCTCGGCAAAGCTTTTCACGCGTTTGGAATAGAGGCCGACCTTGTTTTCCACGCCATAGGCGATGGGCACCAGGCCGTAGCCGTTCTGGGCGTTGGCGTTTTCCAGGAAGGGTTGATGCTGGAAGTAGTTGACGTCGATGTCACCGTGGGCGAGTGCCAGATTCGGCGTGTTCCAGTCGCTGAAGGCGACGATTTCCACCGCTACGCCCCTTTCCCGCGCCACCTCGGCGGCGCGCTCCAGGGCGGCATTCTGCGGACTGTCGTTGATGCCGAGGCGAATCTTCTGCGGCTCGGCGGCCTGGGCGGACAGCACCAGGGTCGTGCTCGCCAGGAGCAGCCCGAGGCGCAGGAAAAACGGAGGAATAGCCATGGGAGACCTCGAGATGTCGAGGGCTCGTCCGGTGGTCCGGTGGAACCCGTAAGGGAAAAGGGATCAGCTGCCCTTCTGATCGGGCGCGTCGACGAAGAAATAGTCCTGCCAGCCGCTGGGCTGGTTGCGGATGGCGCCGATGCGGTACATGAATTCCGCCAGCTTCAGGGTGTTCTGCGGCGCCGTGTCGAAGTTGACCTCGGGGCTTTCGATGATCCGCTGGATCAGGGCCGGATCGAGGCGGGAATGCTCGACTTTCACGTAGGTACGGGCGGCGGCGGCCTTGTCCTTCTCGATGATCTGCCCGGCTTCGACCAGGGCCTCACGGAAGGCCTTGTAGGTCTTGGGATTGTCCCGGCGGAATTTCTCGGTGACGAACACCAGATTGGGCGAGACGGCCCCACCGAGCACGTCATAGGAACTGAGCACCCTGTGCACCTTGCCGCTGGCCAGTTCCTGTTCCTGGAACGGCGGATTGGCGAAGTGGCTGTTGATCTCGGTACCGCCGGAGATCACCGCCGCGGTGGCATCCGGATGCGGCACCGCCACGGTCAGGGGATCCAGGCGATTCCAGTTCTTCTCGCCGAAGGCCTGGGCGGCGGCGTACTGCAGGAAGCGCGACTGCACCGAGACGTTGACCGCCGGCACGGCGATGCGGTCCTTGGCGGTGAAGTCGGCCAGGGTCTTTACCTGCGGATTGTTGGTGACCAAGTAATTGGGAAAGGCCCCCAGGCTGGCCACGGCCTTGACGTTCTGCCGACCATGGGTGCGGTCCCAGAGCGTGAACAGCGGCCCGAGCCCGGCGGAGCCGACGTCCACCGCGCCCGACAGCACCGCCTCGTTGACGGCCGCGCCACCGGACAGCTTGATCCAGTCGACCTTGATGTCGACGCCCTCTTGCTTGCCGTGCTTTTCGATCAGTTGCTGGTCACGCAGCACGTGCAGGATCACATAGGACACACCGAATTGTTCGGAGATGCGCAGGGTGCCCTCGGCCTGGGCCACCTGCGGTGCGGTGACCAGTCCGGTGAGCAGACTGGCCGCGAGCCCCAGGGCCAGGGGACGACGGGTGAAGCGGAGACGTAGGGGCATCGGGGTGCGCTCATCCATGGAATTGGCTTATAGCCTACTCAAGCTGTTCAGCGTTTTTGAAATAAGGATGGGTTATATGGATAGGTCGAGTGACGTGTGGGCTTTCCCTCACCCGAGTCCTCTCCCAGAGGGAGAGGGGGCGCCCCGCCGTACGTAGGTTGGCGCTGAGCGAAGCGAAGCCCAACACCACCCTGCATCCCGCCCTACTCCCGCGCCGCCTGTCGCGGCGCGTCCGGCTTGGCCACCCGGAACCCCTCGGCGAAGGTCCCCTGCGCATCCAGACGCTGCGGTATCAGGCCGCTACGATGATAGAAATCCGCCGCCGCCTGCTGATCGGCTACCACCTGCTGGTCGATGGGTTCCCAGTGCAGCTGGCGGCGCTCGAATTGCAGCCGGGCCACCGCCTCGGGAAAGCCGATGATCTGCGCCAGGGTTCTGGCATAGCTGTCGAGGTGGGCGTAGCCCCAGCGCTGGGCAGCGGCCAGACGATCGAGGTAGTCCTGCAGCGCCGCGCGCCGCGCCGGATCGGCCAGGGCCGTATCGGTGGCGGCCAGGAAGCTGTTGCCCGCCCAGAGTCCGCGACCACTGACCAGCACCTGGGCGCCGTCGACCTGCTCGGCCTGGGCGGTATAGGGCTCCCAGGTCGCCCAGGCATCCACCGAGCCATTGGCCAGGGCCATCTTGGCGTCCACCGGACCAAGGAAGCGAAAGCTCACGTCCCGGGCGGTCAGGCCCACGGAATCCAGCGCCTTGAGCGCGATGTAATGGCCGATGGAGCCGCGCCCGGTGGCGATGCGCTTGCCCTTGAGATCGGCCGCGCTCCGCAGTGGCGAGTCGCGCGGCACGATCACCGCCGTGCCATAGGGATCGGACTTGTCCACGGCGATGGCCTTGACCGGCGCGCCGGCGGCCAGGGCGAACAGCAGCGGGCCATCACCGATGATGCCGACATCCACCGCGCCCGCATTGAGCGCCTCGGCGAGGGGCGCGGCGGCGGGAAATTCCGCCCACTGGATGCGATAGCCCGGCAGGTCGCGCAGGCCGTCGGCCGCCTCCAGCTGGGCACGCATGTTGCCCTTCTGGTCGGCGATGCGCAGGGTCAGGGTCTCGGCGGCCAGGGCCGCGCTGGCGGCGAGCAGCAGCGGTAGCGCCAGCAGGGTACGGCGGATGAGGGTCATGGTTTGGCTTCCTGGGTAAAGACACTGGCATCGGCCAGGGCGGCGACGTCGACCGGTTTGGGCAGCACCTGGAGTTCGCTGAAGAGATCGGCCACCTGCTGCACCGCGGCGACGTCCGCCGGCTGCACCGGACGCAGGCCACGGGAGGTGCGGGTGGAAATGGCCACCGCGGCACCTTCCGGCAGGCGCGTCAGCTCGGCGTAGACCCGGGCATAGTCCTGCGGATGAGCGACCGCCCAGGCCCGCGCCTGGGCCAGGCGCCCGGCGAAATCGGCGATGGCGGCGCGCTTGGCCGGGTCCTCCAGCGACGCTGGGGTGGCGGTGAGAAAGCCCAGGGCGGTGGTCAGCCCCTGGCCATCGCGCAGCAGCCGGGCGCCGTGCTGTTCGGCGATGCCGAGATAGGGATCGAAGGTGGCCCAGGCGTCGATCTGCCCGGCATTGAAGGCAGCGCTGGCATCGGTGGGCAGCACGAACTTGACCGTTACCTCGTCGCGCCTGACGCCAGCCTCTTCGAGGGCGGCATACAGCAGATGCTGGGAGATGCTGCCCTTTGCCGAGGACACCACCACGGTACGCCCCTTGAGGTCCTTGACCGAACGGATCGGCGAATCCTTCTGTACCAGCAGACCATTGGCCTGGGGATAGCCGACATTGGTGGCGATCAGCTTGAGCGGCACGCCGCCGGACGCGGCCATCAGCACCGGCAGGTCCCCGGCGTAGGAGGTATCCACCGCGCCGACGCGCTGGGCCTCGAACAGCGGCGCGGCGCCCTGGAAGTTGGCCCAGCGGTAGCGGTAGGGCGCGCCTTCGAGGGTACCGGCGGCTTCCATCATGGCGCGCAGACCGCGGGCCTGGTCGCCCAGCACCAGGGTCACCCCGGAGAGATCCGGCTCCGCCTGGGCCTGCCCCAGCAGCAGCGCCAGGCCCAGCGTGGCAAGCAAGCGCCTCATTGCGCGTACTCCCGGCCCTCGTGGCGCTCCAGTTGGCGTACCGCCGCCTCCCAGTGGCGGACATGGGCGCCGCGCACCAGGTTGCCGGGGATGAGGTCGCTGACCTTCTGCGCCACGGCGTCCGCGGCGATCACCAGCTCGGCACCGCCGCTCTGGGCCTCCAGCTGCGCCGCGCAGGAACGCTCCAGGTAATAGAGGTGCCAGAAGGCCTCTTCCAGACTGGCGCCCACGGTCAGCAACCCATGGTTGCAGAGGATCATCGCCGGGTGCGCCCCGAGGTCGGCCACCAGCCGACTCTGCTCGTCCAGATCCAGGGCCACGCCCTCGTAGCCGTGATAGGCCAGGCGGCCGAAGAACCTCATGGCGTGCTGGGAAAGCATGAGTAGCCCACCGCGCTGAGCGGAGACGCCGATGCCCGCGGCCGTGTGGGTGTGCAGCACCGCATGGAGGTCCGGCTGGGCACGGTGGATGGCGCTGTGGATCACGTAGCCGGCCGGGTTGATGCCGAGCCCGGTGGGGTCGAGGACGATTTCGCCATCGATGTCCACCTTTACCAGCGAAGAGGCGGTGATCTCGTCGAAGGTCTGGCCGAAGGGATTGATCAGGAAGTGCGCTTCCGGGCCCGGCACCCGTAGTGAGAAGTGGGTGTAGATATGGTCGGTCCAGCGTTCGCGGGCAGCCAGGCGATAGGCGGCGGCGAGCTTGACCCGCGCCTCCCATTCGGCGGCGGATACCTGGGCGCGGACGCTGGCGAGGGCGTTCTGGAAGGCGGTCATGCAGCGGCTCCGAAAGCAGAAGAGGCGCCAGGGCGACGGGCGTTGCCCTGGTCTGCTTAGAACCTAACGTTGTGAGTCGCCGAGACGGAAATATCGATTGCGCATAACCTAATATGCTCATTTTGGATAACAAAAATAGATAAATATGCGAAAACTTGTTTTCAGTACAGAACCAATCGATCTAAGGCGCTGGGCCCTGACCTTGCTTTAATGGCGATCATTGTCCACCCGCCGTCTCCGTGGAGCTCGCCATGATCCCTAGGCTCGACCGCCTGCGCCTGTTCCTGCATGACCTCGCCACCCTGGTCGACGAACACCCTGCCGAAGCGCAGCTGCTGCAGCGCGGCGCCGCCCTGCTCGGCGAGCTGGTGCGCCATGACGACTGGCTGCCCGAGGACTGCGCCCTGCCCCGCCCCGAGCGCTACAGCCAGTACCTGCTGCATGCCGATGCCCGCCAGCGCTTCTCGGTGGTGAGTTTCGTCTGGGGTCCGGGCCAGGCCACGCCGGTGCATGACCACCGCACCTGGGGCCTGATCGGCATGCTGCGCGGCGCCGAGATCGCCCAGGGCTTCGCCCGCGACCCCGCCGGCCGCCTGCTGCCGGAAGGCGCGCCCGTGCGCCTGGAGCCGGGCCAGGTGGAAGCGGTCTCGCCGCGGGTGGGTGACATCCACCAGGTCAGCAACGCCTATGCCGACCGCACCTCCATAAGCATCCACGTCTATGGCGGCAACATCGGCGCCGTGCGCCGCGCCGTCTATGCCGCGGATGGCCAGGAAAAGCCCTTCATCTCCGGCTACACCAATCGCCAGCTGCCCAACCTGTGGGATCTGTCCCAGGAGACCGCCACACCATGACCGCCATCCGCACCGCCGAGGACATCCGCCAGGCCCTGCTCGCCGGCACCGAAGTCGCCCTGCTCGACGTCCGCGAGGAAGACCCCTTTGCCGCCGGCCATCCGCTGTGGGCCGCCAATCTGCCGTTGTCGCGCCTGGAGCTGGAGGCCTGGTCGCGGCTGCCGCGGCGCGACGTGGCCATTACCCTTTACGACAATGGCGAGGGCCTGGCGGAACGCGCGGCCGAACGCCTACGCGCCCTGGGCTACACCGACGTGGCCCTGCTCGAAGGTGGCCTGGCGGGCTGGCGCGCCAGCGGCGGCGAACTCTTCATCGACGTCAACGTGCCGAGCAAGGCCTTTGGCGAACTGGTGGAAGCCCGGCGCCATACCCCTTCGCTGCCCGCCGAGGAGGTCAGGGCGCTGCTGGATCAGGACGCCGATCTGGTGATCCTCGACGCCCGCCGTTTCGAGGAATACCAGACCATGAGCATTCCTGGCGGTATCAGCGTGCCGGGTGCCGAACTGGTGCTACGGGTGGCCGAACTGGCACCTGATCCGCGCACCCGGGTCATCGTCAATTGCGCCGGCCGTACCCGCAGCCTGATCGGCGCCCAGTCGCTGATCAACGCCGGCATTCCGAATCCGGTGGCCGCCCTGCGCAATGGCACCATCGGCTGGACCCTGGCCGGCCAGACCCTGGAACATGGCCAGCAACGCCGCTTCGGTGCGGTGAGTCCGGCGACCCGGGCGACCGCCGCGACCCGCGCCCGCCAGGTCGCCGATCGCGCCGGCGTCGCCCGCCTGCCCTTCAGCGAACTGGCAGCCTGGCGCAACGACGCCCAGCGCACGAACTACCTGATCGATGTGCGCACCCCCGAGGAATTCGCCGCCGGCCACCTGCCCGGCGCCCGCTCGACACCGGGTGGCCAGCTGGTCCAGGAGACCGATCACAGCGCCCCGGTGCGTGGCGCCCGCCTGGCGCTGGTGGACGACGACGGCGTGCGCGCCAACATGAGCGCCTCCTGGCTGGCACAGATGGGCTGGACGGTGGCGGTGGTCGACGCCATCCCGCCCGGCGCGCTGAGCGCCACTGGCCCCTGGCAGGCACCGGCGCCCACGCCGGGGCCGGTGGAGCGCATCTCGGTGACGCGGCTGCAGGAATGGCTGGCCGAGCCGGGCACCCTGGTAGTGGATGTCACCGCCAGCGCCAACTATGTGCAGAGGCATATCCCCGGCGCCGCCTGGGTGCTGCGCGCCGATCTGCCCGCAGCGCTGCCGCCGGCCGAGCGCTATGTCTTCACCTGTGGCAGTGGCCAACTGGCCGCCTTCGCCGCTGTCGATGTCCAGGCCACCACCGACCGGCCGGTCCTGCTGCTGGAGGGCGGCACCGCGGCCTGGCTGGCCGCCGGCCTGCCGGTGGAAGCCGGCGAGACGCGGCTGCTGTCGACCCGGCGCGATCGCTACCGACGCCCCTACGAGGACACCGACGCCCCGCGCGCGGCCATGCAGGCCTACCTGGACTGGGAATTCGGCCTGGTCGAGCAGTTGCGGCGGGATGGCACCAGCGGCTTCCGGGTCATCTAGCCGCTGGTCCCCACAAAGGCCGCCACCCAGGCCGCCGTCTCCACCAGCGCCTGGGAATGGCTCAGGCCGCTGCGCTTGAGCGGCTTGAGATCATGGTCCGCGGTGGCGAGCCACTGCACCTCGATGCTTGGCGCCAGGGCATAGCCCGCCACCTCCTCCCGCGAGCCCAAGGCATCCCGCTCGCCCTGGACGATCAGCGTCGGTGTTGCCAGGGTCGCCAGGTGGTCGGTGCGCAGCCGTTCGGGCTTGCCCGCCGGGTGGAAGGGATAGCCCAGGCAGATGAGGCCCGCCGCGCCCAGTTCATCAGCCAGCAGACTGGCCATCCGCCCGCCCATGGACTTGCCCGCCAGCCACAGCGGTCCGCTTTCCGCCGCGCGCCAGGTGGCGATTATGGCCCGCCAGTGCTCCAGCAGGACCGGGGCCGGATTCGGCGGGCGCCGTTTGCCCTCGGCGCATGCTCGCGCCATGTAGGGAAAGTCGAATCTCAGGGTCCGGATCTCGCGCCGGGCCAGCGCCTCGGCCAGTTGCTGCAGGAAGGGGCTGTCCATCCCCGCCCCTGCCCCATGGGCCAGCAACAGGGTCGCCAAGGGCTCACCCGCGGGTCGGCATTCGCGAAAGCTGTCGAGGTACAACTCGTCTGCCATGGGCCACTCCTCGTCCAAACGCCAGAGCTTAACCCGGGCTTTATTGATCTGGATCAATAAAGCCCGGAGCCCGCCCCTCACACTGGGCGCCTCGAAACCACTGGAGCCCGGCATGACAGCCGCCCTCGCCTGGGACGCCGACCTCATCGCCCGCTACGATCGCGCCGGCCCCCGCTACACCTCCTACCCCACCGCCGTGCAATTCCACGACGGCATCGGCCCCTTCGACCTGCTCGGCGCCCTGCGCCTGAGCCGCCAGGCCGGACGCCCGCTGTCGCTTTACCTGCACGTGCCCTTCTGCGCCAACATCTGCTACTACTGCGCCTGCAACAAGGTCATCACCAAGGACCGCAGCCGCAGCGCCGCCTACCTCGACGCCCTGCGCCAGGAGATGATCCTCACCAGCCGGCACCTGGATGGCGGGCAGCGGGTGGAACAACTGCACCTCGGCGGCGGCACCCCGACCTTTCTCAATCCCATGCAGCTGCGCGAGCTGATGGCCGACCTGCGCCGCCACTTCACCCTGGCCGACGACGACCGCGGCGACTACTCCATCGAGATCGATCCGCGCGAGGCCGACTGGAGCACCATGGGCCTGTTGCGCGAGCTGGGCTTCAACCGCGTCAGCTTCGGTGTCCAGGACCTCGACCTGCAGGTGCAGCTGGCGATCAATCGCCTGCAGCCCTTCGACGACACCCGCACCCTGGTGGAAGCCGCCCGTGCCCTCGACTATCGATCCATCAACCTGGACCTCATCTACGGGCTGCCGCGGCAGACCCCGGCCAGCTTCGCCCACACCGTGGAGCGGGTACTGGAATTGCAGCCGCATCGGCTGTCGGTGTTCAACTACGCCCATCTGCCGCAGCGCTTTCCGCCGCAGCGGCGCATCGAAGCCAGCGAACTGCCGGACTCCGCGGCCAAGCTGGAGATGCTGCAGCGCACCGTGGAACAGCTGCTGGCCGCGGGTTATCGCTACATCGGCATGGATCACTTCGCCCTGCCCGACGACGACCTGGCCATCGCCCAGGAAGACGGCACCCTGCAGCGCAACTTCCAGGGCTACACCACCCACGGCCATTGCGACCTGCTCGGCCTGGGCGTCTCCGCCATCAGCCAGGTGGGCGAGGTGCTCTGCCAGAACACCCCGGACCTCGCCCGCTACCAGGCACGCCTGGGCCAGGGCGAACTGGCGGTGGCCCGCGGCCTGCGTCGCTCGCGGGACGATCGCATCCGCGGCGCGGTGATCGCCCAGCTGATCTGCCATTTCCAGCTGGATTTCGCCGCCATCGAGCGCAGCTGCGAACTGGATTTCCGCCAGTACTTCGCCGATGCCTGGCCGCACCTGGAAGCCATGGCCGCCGACGGCCTGATCCGTCTCGATGCCCGCGGCGTGCAGGTGCTGGCGCCGGGCCGCCTGCTGATCCGTGCCCTGTGCATGCTGTTCGACCGCTACCTGGCGGACCATGACAAGCAGCGCTTTTCCCAGGTGATATGACCCATGCCTGCCACCACTGCTAAAGTTAGACTTTTGGAACCAGACGAGAAGCGATCTTCCCCCATGACCGAGCCCCTCAAGCTGCGCAACGCCCAGGCCCATTGCAAGGATTGCAGCCTCGCCTCGCTGTGCCTGCCGCTGTCGCTCGATCTGAAAGACCTGGATGCCCTTGACCAGATCGTCAAGCGCGGCCGGCCGCTGGCCAAGGGTGACCACCTGTTCCGCCAGGGCGATACCTTCGGCTCGGTCTATGCGGTGCGCTCCGGCGCCCTGCGCACCAGCAGCCTGAGCGATGCCGGGGAGGAGCAGATCACCGGCTTCCACCTGCCCAGCGAACTGGTCGGCCTGTCGGGCATGGACACCGAGCGCTATCCGGTCTCGGCCCGGGCGCTGGAGACCACCACCGTCTGCGAGATCCCCTTCGAGCGCCTGGATGAACTCTCCGAACAGCTGCCGCAACTGCGCCGCCAGCTGCTGCGGGTGATGAGCCGGGAGATCCGCGACGACCAGCAGATGATGGTGCTGCTGTCGAAGAAGAGTGCCGACGAGCGCATCGCCACCTTCCTGGTCAATCTCTCCGCGCGCTTCCATGCCCGCGGCTTTTCCGCCCAGCAATTCCGCCTGAGCATGTCGCGCAACGAGATCGGCAACTTCCTCGGCCTGGCGGTGGAAACCGTGTCGCGGGTGTTCACCCGCTTCCAGCAGAGCGGTGTGCTGGCGGCCGAGGGCAAGGAAGTACGCATCCTCGACTCCGCCCGCCTCTGCGCCCTTGCGGGCGGTCAGCTGGAAGGCTGACGGCTGGCGCCTGCCGC